>CAZLHA010000021.1:0-22823 GCA_964559155.1 uncultured Candidatus Bathyarchaeia archaeon
CTGGTGTCAGTTGTTGTTACTTTGTGTAGGGATTAAAAGGTGTGATATGTTTGTATTTTTATGTCTTATTCGTATATACGGTTTAAGTGGGGGGAGGGCCAGGATATGGATAAATTGAAAAGGGAGCTGGGTGAAGGGTTCACTGTTCGGCATCGTGAGTTTCCGGGTAACAAAGTAGAGATCTCCTTGTTTAAGGAAGACAGAATTGAGTTGATTATTACCGGGAATAGGATGAGGGTTCATGCTAACGCTCACAGGGCTATTTTGAGTCAAATCGAGGAAGGGCCTTTCACGGCGCATGATATGAAACTGCGTGAGTTTATACTAGACCGATATCCACGTAGTAGGCCGACTCCTTTTCCGTGGAGCTTTCACTATGAGCCCGATTTCGAGGTGGAAAGATAGTTACTTTTTACTAGATTTTATCCGTACCGGCTAGCTCTTTCTCGTTGAGCTCGCTGGTTTCATAGTTCTTGATTAGTTCTTCCTTTTAATATAATACCTGTGAATATTGGGTTACCTGAATAACGCCGCCTTTATGGTTTCATATTTATGTCACCCGTGTATCATCAAGGCTATGAGTCTACCCGAGGAGCTAAGGAGCCTCTACTATAAGCAACAGTATCGTCTGGTTGGAGAACATAGCGCCGTCAAGACCTGTCACTGGTTGAACAAGAGCCTGAACACTCAGGGAAAGGAGACATGTTACAAGAACAAGTTTTATGGTATACCTTCTCACAGGTGTATGCAGATGACCCCCAGCCTGGGGCACTGTACTCAGAGTTGTCTATTCTGCTGGAGGGCGACTCCCGAGACCCTTGGTGTAGGATGGGAGCAAACACAATCAATCAGGAAGTCCATGGAACCGAAGAAGATTATCGAAGGGTGTATTGAGAAGCAGAGGGAGCTACTATATGGCTTCGGTGGAAACCCGAAGGTCTCGCGTGAAATGTTAGAGGAGGCGCTTAACCCTGTTCACGCGGCTATTAGTCTTGAAGGGGAACCTGCTTTGTATCCGTTGCTGGGGGAACTTGTGGAGGCTTACTTGGATCATGGGTTTAAGTCTGTTTTCATTGTGACCAATGGGACGAGACCTGAGATATTGGAGAACCTGTGCTGTGAACCCAGTCAGCTCTACGTTAGCCTAAGTGCACCTGATGAGGATACCTATAAGAAGACATGTAGGCCTATGCTCAACGGGTTATGGGATAAGGTGCTGGAGACCATCGAATTGCTGGATAGCTTTAGCTGCCCCACTGTGCTTAGGCATACTCTGGTTCCTAATCTGAATATGCATAGCCCCGAGAAATATGGAGAGCTAGCTGAGCTGGGTAACGCTACATATATGGAACCCAAGGCGGCTATGAGCGTGGGAGCGGCTCGAGATAGATTCGGGTACGATGAGATGGCTTGGTTTGAAGATATTAAGACATTCGCGGTGGATATAGCTGAGTCTTGCAGCTACAAGGTTCTGGAAGATCATAAGCCCAGTAACATAGTCTTGTTGAGTCAACTCGAGAAGCCTATTCAGCTATACTAATAATTAATAACCACGATTTGGATATGAGTTCGACATGATAGATAAAATTGGGATAAAGACCACGTTAAGAGATCTAGTAGCGTACAAAGTTCTTAATCCCGGTGAGAACGAGGTAGCAGAGTGCGCCAAATTTAGCGGAGAATTATACAAGTTAGGGGCAAAGCCAGGTGACCCCAACATGGTGTTATTCTATGATCCTAAAGATGACCCCGGTTGCCGCCGTGAGATTATGATCCCCATTGAGAAAGAGGTAGAGGGTATTGACACTAAGAAGATGCCAGAGATGAAGGTGGCGTTTATAGTCTTTATCGGTACGGATCAGCCTGTTGAATATTATTATGAAAAACTATACGAGTTTATCGAACAACAGGGATTAAAGCCATCAACCAAAATGTGCAGTATAGAAGCGGTTTTCCAGCCAGATGAGTTCAACCTGAGCTATGGTAGCTTCATTGATGAGGATAACCCTGAGCATTGGCGAACTGAGATCATGATCCCTGTCGAGGAGTAAACCCTTTATTTATCCCCGATATTCAATGAGTCTGCTTGCGTTCGTGGTATAGTGGTAGAATTTTGGCCTTCCAAGCCAACGACCCGGGTTCGAATCCCGGCGGACGCACCAATAATTTTTTTGTTGGATTTTCTTTTAATATTTAAGTGACTTTTTCGCTATCAAGTTCATTTTTGTAGCTTTTTCTGATTCTATTTGTTTTGAGGCTCTGAATTACTTGTAGTACGTAGATAGTTCCTCCTATCACTTCAGGGGAATATGTACAGTTACGACAGTTTGACCAGCGGCACGAGTAGTTAAACCCACTGTGTGATCATTGCCCAAGTCTATTGCTGTTGCTAGCATATCGCCTTAAGCCATATGGAGTTTTTTATTTGATCTAAAAACTTATTGATGGGTTAAAACACTAGGTTATTAAAAATTCTCAATTATTTTTTCCTAGGGATTAAATTAAATGCGGTTGTGCATGAGATAGCTAGATGAGTCTTGAATCTGTTACATTTGACCTATGGGACACACTGGTGTATAACCGTAACTATGGAGAATTCAGACTGCCTGAATTAGAACGAGTGATTAATGAACCCGGATTAGAATTAACGCCAGAGGAAGTAAATGAAGTTTACATTAGTGGATTCAGATATAGTAGTAGAATGATCCCAGCAGAGGGATATAGACATATCGAGACGCATGAAATAGTAGACAAAGTTCTAAAGACAGTCGGTTACAGCTCAGATACTATAAGAGATGAGTTGGTTAGAATATACGAGGAAGCAATCCTATGTGACCCCCCTCGGCTCAAGGAAGGCGTCTTCGAGGTATTGGACTATGTTAGACAAAGATACAAGGTAGGTTTGATCAGTGTTACAGGTGTGAGCCCGGGTAGGATTATGTGAGATATTTTGAGAGATCACGGGATATTTCATTATTTTGATGTATTAACCTTTAGTGACGAGGTTAAGCTTGTTAAACCCAATCCCAGACTCTTCACCTCGTGCCTAGAGGAGCTAAATACGGAACCCCGTAAGGCTATTCACGTTGGTGACAGCTTCAAGAGTGACATAGTTGGAGCCATTGATGCGGGTATGCGTACAATCTGGATTAAGACAAGAGAACAGAATAAGAAAAAAGGATATGAACCGGACAAGGTTATAAAGAGTCTCAGAGAGTTACCTAAGGTTCTCAGATCTTTAGAATCCTAGTCTGCCTCTGCCGCGAGGTCTACTATTCGTTTAATCTCTTTACTGAGGTCATCAGGTAATCCCATTATACCTATATCCATGAATCCACGGATTATGGTTGATACCGCTTCATCGCGACTCATACCACGAGTCATAAGGTAGACTACTTTCTCCTCGGGGATCTCGCCTACGGCTGCCTCGTGGGTGATATTTGCTCCTCGTTTACGCGCTACAAGCTCAGGTATTGAGCCTATATATGCTTCCTCATCAAGGATCAACCCACGGCACTCAAGGTGACCCTTACAGGAGACGTTATCTCCATCAATTAAACCTCTAACGATAATCTTTGAGTCATCTCTTGCTATGGCTCGTGTAATCATTTCAGCGCTGCTACTATCTCCCTTCAGCACAGCCTTGGTCCCAATGTCCATGTGGGAGCCAGGTAAACCAAATAAGATGCTATTGAAGCTGGCTTTGGATCCATCCCCCATGCATACTGCTTCAGGATACATCTGAACATCTTTTACGGGTCTCATACATACGTAGTTAGAGACGAATTCTCCACCCTCGTCTATAGTAGTGGTGCTTCTAGGCCTGACTTTTGTTTCCTCGCCCCAGTGATGTATCATCGTGTAGTTTAGTTTGGCATCTTTTTTCACATATATCTCTGTCACACCTAGGTGGGCGCCTTCCTGGGCTTCACCAGGCTGTACGCAGCTCGTGATAACGTTTGACCGTGACCCTTCCTCAGCGATGACAATGTTATGAACCCTTTGCTCGCTATCAGGTTCAGTGATCATGAGACAGGACTGTAAAGGGAAGGTTATCTCGGCGCCTGATTTGATTCTAATAAAGTATCCTCCACTGTAATTCTCTTGAACCCGTCTAGTGATATCATCCTTATCGGGATCCACCAAACGCCACCGGTAATCATTCAGCCAAGGATGTTTCTTTAAAGCATCCTTTATGTCCATGATCTCCAGTTTTTCTTCATAGAACTCTGTTACCTGTGAATAGATAGTGGATTGATCCACGTGGAAGAGGGTGCCGGATCTATTTTCCTCGGTCATCCCAGCTTTATGAGCTGCCTCCATTATATTCTCAGGTATTTCTTTGAGTCGGTCACTCATCTTCCCAATCCTCCTCTATCCGTACTTTACATGAAATACACTCCTTGTAGCCACGGTTCTTTATCTCGTTGTAGATGTCACGTGGCTCAGGGAAGCAGTGCACCATACCCTCCAGCAATACGCAGGCGTACTTTGCCTTGACATAATCTAGAATATCTCCTTTATGTGTGATTATGAGGGCGCTGCTGCCTGAGGCCTCCAGATACCTCTGGATTTCTTCAGCCAAGAGTATTAGACTCTCCACGTCAACTCCTGAATCCGGTTCATCCAGCAGTAACAAACTCGGCTTCATGAAGATGGTTTGCAGCATCTCGGCGCGTTTCCTCTCACCACCAGAGAAATCTACATTCAAGTCTCTATCAAGGAAATCTGTTAACCTGAAATGCTCAATCAACCGAATCTCGGATTCACTGAAATTCTCATCAAACGCCTTACCGATACATATCTTCAACATCTCTGAGAGCGTCACCCCATCAATCTCAGGTGGATGCTGGAATCCTACGGCTATTCCTTTTCTAGCTTTCTCCGAAATATCCAAGTGGGTTATGTCTTCGCCCTTATAGAGTATCTTACCTGAATGGATTTTGAAGGGCGGTATCCCCATTATAACCTTTATTAGAGTGCTCTTCCCCGAGCCGTTTGGTCCAAAAAGCAAATAGCTTTCTCCCTCCTCAAGCACTAAGTTGATGTCATTGAGGATGATTTTTCCCTCTATTCCTGCTTGCAAGTTGATTATCTCTAGAAGATGTGTTTTCTCCACGGCTTTATCCTCTTAATTATTGTTTATAGTGAAGTTTTACTGTATAAAAACCGGTCTCAGTTTATTTTCTTGGAATGAATCCGGGTACCTTTTCCATGTAGAGTTTATACTGGTCTCCGAAGCGTTCTAAGAGCATCTCTTCCTCGCGTTTGGAGACCTGATAATATCCAGGGATCGCTATCCAAAGGGGTAGTGTATACCATTGCCGCCATGTAAGGGTGACCCCGATTATCATCAAGAAATATGCAAGATAGGAGGGATGCCGCACAAGAGAGTAAGGCGGATCGGTGATCAATCTGTGATCGTCTAACATGCCCCAAGATACAGAATATCTACCACGTACTATAACACTCCAAGAGTGAAGAAGACAGCCACAGAGGAAAAAACCTAACCCACCCCCCGAGACTATGTTTAACTCTCCACCATATACACCTCGAAGATCAATGGCTATCAACGCAATAGACTCAGCGAATAAGAGAAGAGAACCAGACAAGGCTAGTATGAACCACAGGCTCATAGGAGACTCATTTGAAGATTTATCACTGGTTCCACTGTTTATGAGAACGTTTCTCAGACTTACACCCCAAAATACTAATAGCCCCAGTAAGAGCACACTTGATACTGGTGTCATGTATAGGACATTGACTGATTGATTTATTTGGTTTTACTGATAAAATATGAGGACTTAGTCCACGAAAACGGTTATCCTCTCAGGGTCAACAGTAAACCCGTAACCTGCCTCTGTTAACTCGTCTAAGGATAAGCGGAGCCAGTCTCCCCATCCCCCGGACTCAGTGTTGTCAGGATCCAGTGTACGGGTGCCATCACCAAATTCACGGCATATCTCGCAAAGAATATTCTTGGAGCCCCAATAATCTAATGCAAAGGGATCCGAAGAGGCGGCGACTATGTCAGCTTCAGTCGCCTGAAGGTAACTGGTGCTTGGACCATTCTTGGGCTCAGCGTTCACATAGATGGCGTCCATGATGTTCAATACCGGTACCCTTGTCTGAGCCATCAAGGTCCCCATGGCGCCTTTACCAACCGCCTTATGAATCCTGTAGCCAAGACCAGCCGAGAGCTTGTCAGATGGAACACCCATATAGTGTTTCACAGCGCCTGTGACACCGTAGATCATATGAGTCTTCAAGATCGGGACATTAACTATCTTAAGGCGATCCATATCATAGTCCTCTAGCTCAGACTTGTACAAGCCATACTTGAAGCTAATCTGAGTACCATGAGACGTGGTAAACTTGGGGTAAGAGATCACGGTATCCGTGCGGGACATGATACGGGTCTCCACCACGTAGCCGTCCTCATCATCTCCCTCAGCGAACTCCTGAACCGCGTTGTTGGTGATCTCGTCCCAGAGATAAGCCGAGACTCTGTACTCGGCGTAAATATCGGCTACATCCTGCAAACTCTGGCTGTGATCCTGGGCATTATTCTCCATCCAGTCAAGGCTCCCACCCTTTCCAGCACCACCATACTGAGCCTGCCCATTATCAGCTATAACTATTTCACCATTCCAGCCATCAGGGTGCTCTATTATGGCGGCTACAATGGATCTCACCAAGTCTGTGTTGGTTCCACCTCTCTCATCCCACTGACTATTCACTTTGATGATTACCACATCAGTATTACCGATGAAACCACTTGGTCCCTGAGTCTCATCCTCCTCGGAGCTTTGGTAAAAGGGTTGGTCATGGGAATCCATCAAGTCAATTAGACGGATAATGCAATCATCATCTCCGTGGGCGTCTGTTACCGCATATATTATTGAGGGAGCTGGGTCTGTGGATTCCACTGTTTCGATGTTTAGGTTAATCTTTGTCAAATCTGATTCAATGTATTCATTGTAACGATAGTAATTATACCCATACGAAGAGAACTCAATCAATAACAAGATCAAGACCGTCTTCCAATGCTCTCTTATCTGGTTGACACTAATGAAGCCCAACTCGGGCATTAGATAAGTGAAAATCCATAGATTAGCGTTTAAAGACGCCGCTTGTTGACAGGGAAATATTGCTATACTGAGCTTGGAGCCCCTCCTGACTATGCGCCATAACAGAAAAAGGAACCCTTAGAGAAAGAAATTTTCACTAAGGCCCTCAATAACTCCACAGATGAAGTGGTGGGGTGTTATCTAGTATGCTAGGCTTGAATGCTCTTGATGCCCTCAGTAACCATGATGTATAGTGCACCTAGATTGCTTGCCAGCCCGACACTTCCAGCGATCATGGATAACTCGGAGGCCGTCTCGACTTCAAGAAGCCGTAATACGATACGAGAGAGGTTGTGACTGCGAACCACGCCCCCCACGGTTCCGACGCTCATAGGCATTTCTAGTACGCCATAAAGGTCCCCGTCCTCATTCTTACTCCATTTAGTTAACGGTCTATACGTGCCTGTGATGGCTGCGTAGCTATGTGCCCCGGCCTCCACCGCCCTGATATCATTACAAGTTGCCAAGAGTAACCCGATTATTCCATTCATTATTCCCTTATTGCTTGTAGAAGCCCTGTACGGGTCAGCCCAAGCGAAGGCATCGGCCTCAATGATATTATCCACCACGGCGGCGTCTAATCTTTCTTTGGGGACCGTGGTCGAGACCCTTACAAGGCGCTCAGTGGCCAAGTTTGATAATGTTCTCATATTTACCTGCCCACCTGTGATCTTTGCTATGGTAGGGGCGAGTAGCTCACACATGGAATCTATCAGGTTAGCGCCCATGCTATCCCTGACATCAACGTAAATTTGTACAATCAACATGGATCCAACAATCGACTCCAGCTTCCTAACCTAGATATCAACTGCTTTCCTGCTTCTGCTAAGGGTATTCGCATCAACCAGCAAGGACTCTTTCTCCGCCAGCACCGCCTGTTTCGCTTTCTCCATATCCAGTACATCTAGAACCTGTATCTGGCCGATCATAATATTACCCGTAGCCGTCGCCGTGAAATTATTCACCAAGCCAGCACCTGTTGAAGCCTGGGTTACAACGCTTCGCTCTTCAGTGGCTATGGGAACCAGCACGGGTTTATTGTTGACAATAAAGTTCTCGGCTAATCCTATGGGTATCTTTGTAATACCGATTACGTTCTCACGCATCTGATCAGCCATCTCAAGATCCAGTCCCCCGGTCACGGTTAGTATCTCTTGATCTAGTTTCGAGAGCTGTTCAAGAAATCTGGCTCTTTTCTCCTCTGTGGACATCCCATGAGATAGCGAGAGGTAGGGGATAAATCTTCATCCCGTTGGCTGGTTTTAATGGAGTTAACGTGTATTCACAGTATGAATTTTAGAACGCTCACATTGATACTTTTAGCCAATTTGCTTGCTCCCTTCTGCATGACCTCAGCTCCACTCGAAACACTGATCTTAGACGAAGTTACCGCCACCGAGAAAGGCGAGATGTTTCCCAATAGCGGGTATTGAGTCTACGGTGAGGTGAAGAACACCAAACTATTCAATGTTAGAGAGGTGGTGGTAGAAGTTATTCTCTATGATCAACAGGGGGAGGTTATGGATACTCTCACTACCATGGCGAAACGCAACATAATCAAGGCAGGCGGTAAGGCACCCTTCATTGTGAGGAGCTACAACATGTATTAGGTGGATAGTATCAATGTTAAAGTAAAGAGCTATAAGAAAACACAAGCATCCAATTTTCCATACCTAGTCGTGAAGGGGTTATCAGAGGTACTTAATGGAGGAGTTTCGGGAACCCTCTCCAACAACCATGAGTACATCTACCTCGTCGAGGCGGAGGTCATAGCCACATTCTATAATAGGGATGGGAACGTGGTGGATATCAAGAGCTATTGGGCTAATAACTATGGGAAATTTGAGGCTCAGAGCAGTGGGACATTCACGATAGAATCAGACATTCTGACCCCCATATCCATAACGTTGGTTACTCAGTGCAATAGATACTATCTGGAGCCAGTGAAAAATAGCAATGTTCAGCTAAACTACAGTTATTATCCAGCTACACCTTTACACCAGGTTGATACAACATTCACATCCCCCTCGGGATATGTCATGTGATCCCTGTTACACTTGGATAGCCATTGTACGATGAACATTAATGCATCAGGGATAGGACAATGGACCGTGCAAATGAGCTCGATCCCATTGTTGGTTAACCAGAGCAAGGGATATGTCGAGACAGCCAAAACAGAAGCTAGTTTCACGGTTGTAGGGGACCAAATATGGATTTATCCACGGATACTGATAATAATTTGGGAGATAGCATACCTGGATGCCTTTTCGGATCACTGTTTATGGGCTGCGCTGCCCTTCTGTTGTTTCTCATGCGAAGAGATTATACGTATCAAATATAATCCACGCTGCAGAATCATCAAAGGATTAATTTGATGAGCAAACTCGGGATACCGGTAGTCGACGCCCACGCCCATTACTTCAACGCCAACACTATGAAAAACTGGCTGAAACGTGGAAGAACCATGGAGAGCTTTACCAAGAGAACTAGCACACGCACAGATATGACCAGTATAGAGCTACCTGATGAGAACTGGGACACGGCCCAGAAATGGGTGGATGAGCTGGATAGGTATGGTATCAAATCCATGGGAGTCATGGTAGGTAGAGAAGCATATGATGAATTCAAAGAAACCATGCACAGGTTTCCGGATCGATTCATAGGATACGCGAACATAGACCCGGCTAATCCTGATGCTGTACAACGGGTTGAACAAGCCGCAAAGGACGGGTTCAAGGGAATCAAGCTCTACCCCAGCAGCTGGAAGGATCTAAAGGTCTACGATGACCCCTGCTACCCCGTTTATGACTCCTGTAAACGCAACAATCTCCTTGTCTTCCTTCACTTCGGTATAACCATTGGGAGCCAAGGAGATCTAAGAAACGGAAACCCTATCGACATCCAAGTACCCAGCCGAGACTACCCAGAGCTAGACTTCATAATCGCCCACTTCGGAGCCGGTTGGTTCAGAGAAGTATTACTGATGCAGTATCAAGCAGATAACGTTTACATGGATAGCAGCGGCAGCAACAGCTGGATGAATTACCTGCCCTACGACCTAGATTTAAAGAAAATATACAGGAAAGCCATACAGGCGGGTGGAAGCGAGAAGATACTATTCGGAACCGATAGTACTTTCTTCCCCCGTGGATGGAGGATTAGCATCCTGAAGGAACAAGTTAACGCCTGCAGGGAGTTGAAAGCCGATGGAGTAATAACGAAGAAGGATATCTCTAACATATTCCATGATAACATAGTAAGAATGGCTGGCCTCTAATCCATAGCCATAAAACCGCCTAGCGTATATCCATCAAGTATGGATGACGCTGAGCGCCTCAACATTCTAATGGTACTCTATATCACATATTTCCTGACATCCACAGGTCTCGGGACAGCTACTTTTCTATTACCAGTCTACGCCGAATCCCTGGGTGCCACATACACCGACCTTGGTTTTATTGGAGCAGTAGGAAACATAGTATACACAGCTCTAACCCTCCTAGCAGGTTATACCCTGGACCGCTTTGAGAAGATCAGGTTATACCATTACTTCACCGTATTCGGGGGCCTAGTCATGATACTGTTCTCATTAGCCGAGACTATACCAGCCCTAGTCATCGTAAGAGGTCTACTGGGTGCAACATCAGCCAGCTTCTGGGTCACCGCAAGCACTCTGACAGCCGAGATAAGCCCAAGAAGCCAGTTAACCAAGAGTCTCGGGAGATACAACCTTGCATGGATACTAGGATTTACAGTTGGACCCTACATGGGTGGAGTAATATCCAATCTCTACGGATATGATGTGTTCTTCCTAGCCTCAGCTGGAGTAATAATAATCAGTCTAGCCCTATTATTACTCAAAATACGCGGTAGAATCAAACTAACCAGACAGGTAAGCCATCAAGAGACTAGTCTAAGCGAGCTCAAACCACTAATATTTAGCTACCTGACCTTAGTACCCTTCACCATGGTACTAGGCATCTACATGGCCATAATACCCGGACACATGAAAGTAGTTGGACTAACAGCCTCCATAATCGGGTTATTACTTACATTCACAAATGGCATAAGAGGAGCCATCTTCTTCAACGTGGAACGACTTGTCAAGTGGGGTACCTGGAGAAGCCTATTACTGGCCACATGGCTCCTAGCAAGTGCAATGTACCTTATGCGAATTGGTGAAACCGTATATGGCTTCGCAGTACCATTAGCCCTCTATGGGATAGGCTCAGGGATAATGACCCCCGTGGTACTGGACTTTATCAGTAAAAGAACACCAGACAGACTCAGGGGAACAGCCATGGGGGTACATGAAGGCATATACGGCGTGGGCATGTGCATCGGACCCCTCATCGGAGGAGCCATAGCAGACAATTATTCACCGACTGCACTATACTCCATCTTGGTTCTCATCTCTTTAATGATCCTCCCCTTCGGGTACAGAATGACAAGAGAACCTAATCCTTAAACCAGTTCCCGTATTCAAACCCGTGTGCCTAGACGTAGAAGACGTGGTTACCCATTAGCTGTCCTCATCGGTTTAGAGGATACCAAAGCACATATCTGGGACATTTACAGCAGATCCATAAAACCAGACACCGTCAACAAGAAAGAAACCAACCAGTACAACTATTATGAAGCAATAATAGACAACTTACGCCCCAAGATCAAACAAGGAGTAAAGACCATACTCGTAGCCTCAAACAATGAGGACAAGTATGAGGAATTTTATCAGCATATAAAGAAACATCAGCACTGGCTCATAGGGGGTTACGAGCTCAACCAAGTTACGCTGGAATACGTGGAGGGAGATGCTGCTGATAGGGACGCTGTGGTGGAGTTAATAGAGGAATCCGGGTTACAGGATACCATCAGGGAGGCATCGCGCGAGGATATTAAACGTGTTATGGGTGTTCTTGAAAAACGGTTGGGCACCCCCAAGGGTATTAATACACTATTGTTTACCCTCAGTGAGGTGGAGGACGCTGTGTATGGCGAGGATATACAGCCCGAGTATATCTTGTTGACCAATGATTATCAGCGAAGGCACAGACGACGCACCGATAGGCTGCTCCAGATAACCCAGAACAAGGGTATAAAAAGCATGATAGTTGAGACAAATACACCCATGGGTAAAAGATTAACCCAGTTCGGCGGTCTCATCTGCATGAAGAGTACTTTTTAAAACAGAATAAACTTGTTTGAAGCTATGAAACCCCTCAAGGAGTACAAGATCCACGCATTCACAGCAAGAACCCGATAAGCGACCCAGGAAATACATCAAACCAACTGAAGTCTATTTCGATGCAAACGACGGACTAAAAATACCGAGATAGATAATACCACCCATAAAACATGAAGTTAGTGCTGGTTTCATGACTAACTGGATAGCGGTTCACACTAATCTATTTCAGTATAGCCATGCGCAGTATCTCCAACGAGAAAAGCATGAATGGAACCAGCTGTGTTGCATGGGAACTTGGATACACCTAGCATGATATCTCCAGAAGTAAACCGTTTTGGAAGATTATTGAGAAACTATGGGATTATAGCCCTTTGAAGTATTTTGATAAAATCAAGAAAATTATCTATTAATCCACAGCGAGAGGCTACAGGTGCCCCAAGGGACAAGCTTAACAATTATTATCTGCAATCAAACAGGAGATGAGAATAACTCATATAGTAAGATTTCCAAATGAGGATCACAAATTCAGCACAGAAGGTAGATCCTCTAATCTAGTGACACGATTACGTCATATTTTACGCTAATTTAATCATTATCTTTAACCTAATCCATTATTTCATAGCATTTTATCTGGAAAGAAGCTGTTTTAGAAATATTATTGATAACAATTTATCATCAACTTATTAGAAAATAACTTGCCTAATAACTGCAAGTTGAGAGTATCCCCTTATTGATATTATTATTAGATTCTAGTTATTATTATATAATGAGAGTATTAACGTTGAAAAAAGATGCGCTTTTGATCGAGGAATAATCTCAAAAAATGAGAAGGATTTACAGTGAGTTCAAGTTAATTTTCGTTAATAAACTCAGTGGCCTGCTCCAAAAATTTACTAGGTCGATAAGTATCTGCCATGTGGATTCCCAATTTTTTCATATCCCTAAGGGATCTATTAGTATAAGGCTTAAAAATTGACTTTTTAGCCAAAGGAGAGACACACGCGCATACCCTTACACCTTGATTCATCATCTTTTCCAGTATCTGATAATTCTCAGTGTTCTGAGGTGTTTCTTCGCCTGGCTGGTTTAATACAAAATCACTGAATATGAAAACCATTCTATCACTACGGTCATTGATGCTAGTTATCTCATCATAAGCCCATTTCAGGCTTTTACCGGGTACTGTTCCACCCCAAGTCATGTTGGTGAAACCACCGCAGTACTTCTTCTCCATCTCAGTAGTAGTACAGAACATCATGGAGATAAGATCCTCAAGAACTGGCATAATATTGATTTCATCATAAAAATCTTTTACAATGTGACTATTGGACTCGTAAAGGGTTAGTGCGTATCTTTCTCTTCTCAAGCCCCACAAAAGCGGTACCATACTCATAACACTATAAGTGATACTGTTCAAACCCTCAAGATCATAGAACATAGTGTTACTGATATCAAGAATAAATACTATATGCCTTTTCTTCTTCATACGTTGCCTCATTAAGAAGTCTTGCCATCGAATAGTCTCAATACTTCTACCCAGATCCAGTATATTCTCCAGACTCCGCTCCTCATCAATAAGATCAGGGTCCTCACCCGGTTGATACGGCATAAGATTCCTACTCTTATTCCAGTCCTCACTCCGCTCAAACTCGCGACCTAGTTTCAACAGCTTCTCTTTGAGGATCTCCTGCAAGACTTTCTGACTCTGCTTCTTCTTTATACCCTTCATTTGCCGGATACCCCTCTTGATGATCTCATCTTCTCCTGGACCGACACCTATATCGGGTTTATTTGCGTAGCTCTTGAACTCAAAGTCACTGTCTGGGGCTGCTATACCCATCTCGTTCTCCAATCCCTTACCATAAGGAGAGACTTGGATCTCATCCTCTGACGCCTTCTGAAGTAGACTCAGAAAATCATCTCCCTCCAGATCAGGCTCGGGTAAAGGTTCATCCGGGTCAACATTAACCAATATCTCGGCGGCAACTTTCTCAGCCGTTTTTTGACAGTTAACGTGGCTTGTGATAACAGCGGCGTTCAAGAGATCATTGAAGGTTAAGTGTCCCTGTCTAAGGTATGGGGGTAAAAGGAGTTTACCCATGTTAATACCCTGTCTTGGGCTGGGTTTCTCCTCACATTCTCTGTGACGGCGCATTCTTTGAATAAACTCGGGGATAAACCAGTGAGCATACCGGAACGGGTAAGTCATATAGGCGTTTTCGGACACCTACGCCAGCCTCTTCTCAACTATCTCCTCTATGATCATGTTAATTGTCTTACCCTCTTCCTTGACGCGCATCTCTTTACTGAGTACGGCTGGTGCGAAGAACCTGATAGAGGCATCCTCATCCTCAAAGCGTTCAAAGTACTTGTTCACAAGCCTTGTAAGGAAGATTCCTGAACGAGGGGAAGCAGGTATCTCAAGGCTGGGACTATTACGCGTCTCGTTAACTATATCATATATCTTATCCAAGGCACTCTCAGGTAGGTTAAACGCTGGGGTGTTCTCTCTAATTATCTCCATCTCTGTCTCCTTACTTGGATAAGTCAACCTAATCCAACTTCCAACCCTATCAACCAACACCCTACTCAATCTATAGGTTCCAGCGGTCTCGATGGGGTTCTGTGTCGCTACAAAAGCAAAATCTGGGTGAGCTTTAACCATCCCAATGGGGAATAAATGATAGTGACGCTCCTCAAGAGGTGCAATTAGGCTGTTCTGACAGAACTCTGTAGCCCTATTCAATTCCTGAGCTACGAATAAACCTCCCTCCACCATTGATCTGATGAGTGGCCCCGGCTCAAAGCTACTGATGTTTCGCCCATTTCTGACAACAAGAGCAGGGTCAAATGTACCGATTAATCTACTTGGAGTAACGTTCTCATCGAAAAAGACCTCGTGGAAGCTTCTTCCCGTATCCTCAGCTACTTTTCTGGCTAGCAGGCTTTTCCCAACCCCCGGTGGCCCTACTAGGCATGGTGTTATCCCTGTGTCTAGGCTATCTCTTAGTAAGTCATATGCTTTCTGGTATTGTCCTTTGAGAACAACTTGATGCTCTATCTTGATATTCTCAACGATGCTCTTTTCTAGCATCTTGCGGAAGCCCAGTTCCCTCTCCGCCATCATATTTATTTCCAGTGCTTAACAGCATAGTATGATTTAAGCATTAGTCAATGATCCCTTGTTTTATCTCACTTATAAGAGACAAAAAATACAGTAAATAGATTAATACATTGGGTTAGAATGCTTTAAAAGCGCGTACTGACTGTTTCATGTGAAATCGTTATTCTTAATAACCGTAAAGGAGTAGTGTAACGATTCACAAAGAGGGAAAACTTTGATCGAAATACGACTTCACGGTAGGGGCGGTCAAGGAGCAGTAACTGCTTCAAGACTTATCGCCATTGCCGCTTACGAGGAAGGACAGTATTCACAGGCTATCCCCATGTACGGAACAGAACGTCGTGGAGCGCCACTTACTGCCTTCGTCAGGATCGATGACCAACGAGTCAGGGAAAGGGAACTCGTCCACAACCCAGACATCAGCATTGTCCTCGACCCACTTATCGCAAAACAGCAAGCCGTCGTTGATAACCTCAAGCCAGACGGGCTTGTCATACTAAATACTACAGATGAACCCGAGGAAGTTAAGCTAGGAGGAGACTTTAGAGTCGCCACCGTTGACGCTACAACTATCGCCCTCGAGACTCTTGGTAGACCCATTACTAATACCGCTATTCTAGGCTCATTCGCCAAGATTACCGGGCTAGTAAAGTTGGAGTCTATCGAGAAGGCAATTATGAAAACGTTCCCTGGCCGAATTGGTGAGATGAACGTTGAAGCTGTTAAGCGAAGCTATAATGAAGTAAAGGGCCCAATTAAGGCAGTAGTCACTGATGCACCCGAAGAGAAAGTCGACATACATGTCGGTGGATACGGTGTACTCAAGGACGTCTCAAGCTGGCGTGTATTCACACCAGAGATCGATAAAGAAGCATGTATCGGTTGTAAGAGCTGCTGGATATTCTGCCCCGAGACAGCTATAGAGTGGGACGACGATACTAACAAGCCATCAATCAGGTATAATGCCTGTAAAGGTTGCGGTGTCTGTGCAAATGAGTGCCCAGTCGATGCAATTGAAATGGTGAGAGTGGAGGCTTAATAAAATGTCATATGAAGTAATGGTAGGAAACAAAGCTGCTGCAACTGCGGTTAAACTAGCCAAGGTTCAGGTAGCGAGCGCATTCCCGATTACCCCCCAGACAACAATCACACAATACCTCTCAGAGATGCACGCAGCTGGTGAATGGGACTTCGACTTCGTTAACGTTGAAGGAGAACTCAGCAGCCAGGTAGTCGTCCAGGCAGCAAGTCGCGTAGGTGCAAGAACATTTACTTGTACAAGCGGACCTGGGCTACTTTACATGCACCATCCAATGCAGACTACTGGAAGCTCAAGGTTCCCAGTAGTAATGGCCGTTGTTCACAGGGGATATAAAGGCATGCAGCCCGATCACAGCGACTTAATGAGCCAACAATGGACAGGCTGGGGTCACCAATACGTAGAACACTCACAGGAGATCCTAGACTCACTACTAATGGCATACAAAGTCGCCGAAGACCCAAGAGTTAGAATCCCAATCGCAGTAGGATACGACGGATACGTTCTAAGCTATACAGCAGAGCCAGTAGAGATTCCAGACCAGAATCTGGTCGATGAATGGCTACCACCAAACAAGGCTATGCCCAGCGTACTCCCAGACGAGGTCGACCCCGAGACATTCTCAAGAGGATGGGGCGGAGGAGACCCACAGGATCCATGGAAGACACACCACGAAGCAATTCTCAAAATCGAGGACGTGCTAAAGGCGACCATGGATAGCTTCGAGAAGACATTCGGTCGCCGCTATGGTAACGGAATGATCGAGCCATATATGATGGAAGATGCTGAGTGTGCAATAATCGCAATGGGTACCATTGCTGGTACTTGTAAGGCAGCTGTTGAGAAGATGCAAGACGAAGGAAAGAAAGTCGGCTTAATCAAGCTAAGAAGCTACATACCCTTCCCAGTAACAGACTTCCAGGAGTGGGCTAAGAAGCTAGATGGCTTTGCAGTAGTCGACAGGAGCATCTGTCCAGGTAAGGGCGGTCCCGTATACAGCAAGCTAAAGGATACACTCTACGGGTTAGAGGAGAGGCCTAAAATACTACAGTTCCACGCAGGACTTGGCGGAAAAGAGGTTCGTACACACGACTTCGAGATGATCGGAGACAAGATCCTCAAGGCTGTCAAGAGCGACGAAGAAGTTGACTCAGTAACATGGGTTTAAGAGGAGCGAAAAAGGAGAAATTGCAATGAGTGAAAGAATCACAAGGGCACAAATCCCAATGAGCGAGATGACCATTACCCCCGGCAGCGCATGTCAGGGATGTGGAGCAGCTCTTGCTGCAAGGCTCGCTTTCAAGGCACTGGGTCCTAACGTTATCAGACACGGTATTCCATGCTGTCCAGACAGCGTAACCAAGACACCAAGGGCAGGCGGAGTTTTCGAGGGCGGTGGAGCAATGCTCACCGGCACATCCCGTGGCCTAAAAGCCATAGGAAGAGAAGACGTTAAAGCTGTCGCCTTCTATGGAGACGGTGGAACCTATGATATTGGCTTCCAAGGTCTTAGCGGTGCAGCCGAAAGAAACGAGAATGTCTTTGTTATAACCAAAGACAACGAGGCCTACATGAACACGGGAAATCAGAGAAGCAGCGCTACACCCAAGTACTCAAGGACCAGCACAACACCAATTGGTCCAAAGAGTAGGGGTAAGCCAACTAGGAAGAAGAACATTCCGTTCATCTTTGCAGCTCACTATGTTCCCTATGTAGCCACTGCAAGCGTTGGTTACCCCGAGGACTTGATTGCCAAGGTTAACTACGCCAAGGATATAGAGGGGTTCAGGATGCTTATCATCCAAGCTCCCTGTCCAGTTGGATGGAGATTTGATCCAGCGAAGACCATCGATATCGCAAGATCCGGTGTCCAGGCAGGTATCTGGCCGCTAATGGAGATCGAGAACGGTGAGAGCTTCAAACTGAACTATAAGCCAAAAGAACTCAAGCCAGTCACAGAGTACCTAAAGCCACAGGCAAGGTTCCGACACATGACTGACGAAGAGATCAATGATGTTCAGAGTTACACCACGACTCGCTGGGAGAGCCTCCTATCGTCTGATGAGAACGGCAGGATTATTATCTAGTCCCCCAAACCTTTCTTTTTACTATTTTTTTGATAAATTTTAATACAATGCAGTGTAACCCATGAACTCGTTGATCACTATTGGGACTGTGGAGAGTTCTCAAGAAACCCGGAATAGTTTCAGGTGGTTTTCTTGGGTTAGCAACGCTTAGTATCTTGAATACGGCTTACACCAATGTATTGGATGAAATAAAATCCGAGCTGGTCTTGAACTATACTTGGGCTGGGGCACTCATGTCCGGGTACTTTGTAGGTTATACCCTTGGTCAGATCCCTTGGGGATTAATTAGCGATAAATACGGGTGTAAAAAAGCTATGAGCTTCAGTATATTGGGTATAAGTCTATCTACGTTTTTCTTCGGTTACAGTAGCAAGCTTTTTTCAGCTGTATTTTACAGGTTTTTATCGGGGTTACTGGGAGCAGGGGTCTTTGTACCGGGGGTGAAGCTAGTGTCCAGTTGGTTTAACTCAGAGGAAAGGGGTACCGCACTTGGTTTGTTAAACATTGGTGGAAGCATGGGTATGATCATTGCTGGATGGTGTGTGCCCTTACTCTGTGCTAATAATGGGTGGAGGGTAAGTCTCAGGATTATGGGGATATTTGGAGTAATCTCCTCCCTTTGCATATTCTTACTATTAAAAGACAGAACAGTAGTCTCCAGTAAACGAATTAAACTCGATTCTTTACCTTTGAAGGAACACAGTTTCTGGATCCTAAGTCTCATACAATTCATACGTCTTGGTTCTTACTACACTTACATTGCATGGATGCCCTTGGTGCTCAAGGAGGAATATGGATTAAGCATAGTTGCCACAAGTGGATCTATGTCTCTCCTTAACATAGCTGGGATAATCTCTAATCCTCTTGGAGGCATTATATCTGACAAGGTAGGCGAGAAAAAAGTTCTTCTATACGGGTTTTTCTTCCTGATGGGATCCACTTTATTATTCTCTCGGGACTATGGACCTCCTGTTCTACTTCCCCTGGTTTTTCTGATAGGCTGGTTCATTAACTTCACTCGTAGTCCTTCATTCAGTATTGTACCTGAGATATTTGGAGTACGGAACGCTGGAAGCGTATCTGGGATCAACAATACATTCGCTTCACTAGGTGCCTTAATATTACCCCTTCTTTTGGGATATGTACGAGATATATCAAACAGCTACACTATAGGATGGTACTCGGTGGCAACCCTATCTTTATTAGCCGTCTCACTTTTGTACTTCATCGAAAACCCAGAGAATGTTTAAAACAAACTCTCCGTCTCTTCATGTTAGGTGAATCAATGCCATACTGTCCAAGATGCGGTAATGAAGTCAGCGAAGACGCTGAATATTGCACTAAATGCAGAACCTTCTTGAAAGAGGATGTAGTGTACCGCCCTGTTAGGAAGCGTGATGAGAAAGGCGAAGATGACAGATATGGGCACATCATAGGTGGTCTCATTGTAATTTGGCTCGGGGTTCTGTTAATGCTGATTAACCAGAACCTTATACGTACCGGTGATTTTGGAGGTTTCTTCTTAATGGGCGTCGGTTTGATACTGGTTTTCAGAGGATTGTTGGCATTTCAAGAGACCGGTTCCTTTGATCAGGGGTTCGGGTTTTTAATCGGTGGAGGTATTCTACTTCTCATTGGGGCTGGTATAGCATTCAATCTACGTGACTGGTGGGCCATCATCTTAATTGGAATCGGTTTGATGATAGTGATACGCGGTATCAACCAGCAACGTAGAAACACGATCCCCTAGTTCCACCAAATATAATACTCTGTAAATTCAATGTTCTAAAACCGTCCATGGTTTATCTCTACCAAAAAAAACTGAAATAGTTCTTATCCATGGATTCCACAAAGGCTCTTATTCGGTAACATGGAAACAATGGGGTTGGTACGAAAAGTCTGTCCCCTTCACCTTTCTCTAACTCGTACAACATCTTTGTCTCTCCATGGGTCTCCAATTTGAAAACATATCGATCATAGGCTCCAGTAAGGATTCTCGTCCATCTGTTTACCGAAAGCGCCCTAAGTTGTGGTGTACCTCTCGACTACTGATACGTCTTCATACATTTTTCTCTGAATCTGCTTGTACTTGGAGTGTATCTTAGCTACAATATTAGTATACAGTACGTGCATATCCCAGATATCCCTTGGATATTTCCCGTGTTTCTTCTTCAAGTATCGTGCAAAACCTGTCTGAACTGGAGCCACGCCATAATTGTGACTATGTTCTCATCCTTGACTCTTTGGTATATGAACTCGTGTCTCTTCTCCCAATCCCTGATCGATAACCCGCTCTCCAGTGCGTCTATCTCTTCCTGTCTGGGAACGAGAGATAATCCAGCCATCATGAGGTTAATTCTAGAATATGTTCTGCTGCTATACCCGTACACCATTCCTTTTTCCTTAGTCTTCATAGTACTGGTGTTACTTGGAACCTGTAGATTCAAGACAACCACCCATTAGGCTGGGGCACCTCTCTGTTAAAAACCGTGTTAAGTAAGGCTCGTGCTCCGCCCTTTATCCGGTGATCCATATGGGTCTCATTACTGGTAGTCTATTGGATTCTCCGGTGTTTCCTCGAGTCATAACCCATGTCATGGGCTTCTCGGGGAGTAAAACCTTGTGCTCCCCTGGTATAATTTTCTCAAATTTAGGCTTTAGACCTCTAAGTTAACCACAAGGGCTCTAAAGCGGTAACCCTCTATAATGTTTGGTGTCTCTAAGCCACGTGAATTACCCCTCTCCGTCTCACAGTAAATTCCCAGTAATTCCTTGAGTAAACTTCTCTGCGCCTCTTCTGGGGCATCTATTGCTTTCTCATATACTCAAGATTCCTCTGAGCCCTATTTAATGCATCAGCGTACACAAC
The DNA here is from genome assembly GCA_964559155.1 of uncultured Candidatus Bathyarchaeia archaeon. Taxonomy (GTDB): domain Archaea; phylum Thermoproteota; class Bathyarchaeia; order TCS64; family TCS64; genus RBG-16-57-9. The sequence continues at coordinate 21,435 of CAZLHA010000021.1, forward strand.
ATCATAAGCACGATCCCTTCCTATTGAGGTTATGATCGATTTAAAAACACGGAAATCGTCCATATTCACATGAAACGCCAATTCGTACTCACAGTAGCAGAGTCTAAGAGGTTGATCGCTAAAGCCGTTGCCGCTTTACCAGAAGTAATGGCGGCCATGGAGAACCGGACTGTGGTGGTCGCAACAGGTACCACAAACTCTTACGTATTAGAAGAATTATGGGGAAAGGAAATTGATAAACGCGCCTACAGGAGCGGAATAACCACTCCACAGGAGCCTGATAGAGATCCAACGCCCGAGGATAATAAGATACCTGACAAGGTCTTCATCAAGGGAGAGGTTGCGGATCAATATGATAGAGTCAACATTGCACCTGAACTAAATAAAGGCGATATCTACATCAAAGGAGCAAATGTACTCAATTATGAGCATAACATGGCAGGTATACTCATCGGTGGGATGGACGGAGCAACCATAGGGAACACTATCGGACACATAATGGGTAAACAGGTTCAACTCATAATACCCATAGGTTTGGAGAAACTTACCTATGAAAACATCAATGATCTACACCTGCTTGCAGCATCAGAGGACTATGAGGGCCCGAGAATGTGGCCAGTAACAGGTACAATTATCACTGAGATCGAAGCAATCCAGTACCTGACCGGTGTGGATGCCTACCTGTACAGCGCTGGCGGTATCGCTGGAGCCGAAGGCGCTATAAGACTGCTTGTTGAAGGATCTGAGGAAGAGGTTAAAGTAGCATTAGATCTCGTTGACTCAATAAAAGGCGAGCCTAGATATCTTTTATAAGCAGAGATACCCTGAGGGATCATACCCTCCACTTATTATCAAAACACGATATCCAGCTAGATCCCTCCGTTGATGAGCAACAGTTAATTGATCCGGGCGTAATACAACGTTTCGTAGAATATGCTGATGTACGGCCGGATGAGATTGTTCTGGAGATAGGCTCCGGCACTGGTAATATTACTAATGCATTACTTGAGAAAGCAGGTTACCTGATATGCATCGAGAAAAACCCCAAATATCTACCCGTACTTAGCGAAAGATTCTCTGAGACCCCGAACCTGAAGATAATCAAAGGCGACGCATTAACAACCTATTTACCTAATCATGATAGACTGGTCTCAAACTTACCATATATGATAGCTGAACCCCTCTTCCAGCGAACACTCAGATTTGAATTCAAGTCAGCCACATTTATAGTACCCGAAGGATTAGCTGAATTACTACAGTACGAAGCCTCTAATCACGGATATACAAAGCTATCCTATATCTCACAACTATTCTATAACACACAGCTCCATGAACACGTCCCAGCAATGGCATATCTACCGGAACCCAACGTATCCACCGCAATAATTA
>CAZLHA010000022.1:0-20960 GCA_964559155.1 uncultured Candidatus Bathyarchaeia archaeon
AAAGAAGTAGATCAGTACGCACCCCCTGAAGCAATACTAGCGACAAACACCAGTAGCTTAAGCATCACAGAGATAGCAGAAGCCGTATCCAACCCAGAACGTTTCATAGGAATGCACTTCTTCAATCCACCAGCCATTATGAGGCTCGTAGAGGTAAACCAGGGAGAACAGACAAACGAGGAAACAGTAAAGACCGTAATGGACATAGCGCGCAAGATGGGAAAGACCCCCGTATGGGTAAAAAAAGATGCACCCGGCTTCATAGTAAACAGAATACTCATAACCTACCTCAACGAGGCAGCCAAGCTACTGGACAAGTACGAGATAGAGCAGATAGACGCAGCCATGCAACACAAAGCCGGGATGCCCCTCGGCCCCTTTATGCTGAGCGACCTAATCGGACTCGACATAGTCTATGATATATTGAAGACCTTTGAGGAAAACCTAGGAGAAGAATATGCTCCACATCCCTTAATTAAGAGACTGTATGAAGAGAAGAAACTAGGTCGAAAAACTGGTGAAGGATTCTATAGCTACGAGGAACGTCCAAGGGTAACGGAGAGCCAAGCTGAAAATTTCGATATAAGCCTCCTCCTAGAGCCTTTCGTCAGAGAAGCAGAACGTGTCCTCAATGAAGCTATTGCATCCGCTGAAGACATTGATACAGCCATCAAACTCGGAGGAAACATTCCCCGTGGACCCTTTGAGATGAAGCATGCTGGGCTAGAAGAGGAGAAACCAGTAATAATGGAGCAACACGAGGGCTTAATGACTATAACTATCAATCGACCATCAAAACTAAACACCATGACACTGGAAATGCTGAACATGATCTCTGATCATCTTGATGAAGCTAAACGAGACTCAAGCATCAAAGCAGTATTATTCCAGGGTGCAGGTGACAGAGCCTTCTGCGCAGGAGCCGATATCTCAAACTTCCCAGAGTTATCAACCAGTGGTGCCAGAAATATAAGTGACACGGGTCACAAGACTTTCCTCAAGATACTAGAACTCCAGAAACCAGTAGTTGCTGCTATTAACGGTTATTGCTTGGGTGGAGGCAACGAGTTAGCTATGTTCTGCGACTTTAGATTAGCAAGTGATAAGGCCAGATTCAGTCAACCAGAGGTTAACCTAGGCCTTATACCCGGGTGGGGTGGAACCTATATGTTGCCAAAACTTGTTGGTGAAACCACTGCTTTAGATCTTATGATGACGGGAAGACGTATCACCTCAGAGGAGGCTAAACAAATAGGCTTGGTAACAGAGGTTTACCCTGTTGAGGAGTTTGAATCTAGGGTGAGTGACTTTGTTAACAGCCTGCTTAGTGGTCCACCTATATCAATGCGTGCTATGAAGCGACTGATACGCGATGACACTAATCTGAAAGATTCTTTAAAAGAAGAAGCTAAAGCCTTCGGTGATCTCTGGAACTATGATGACCTAAAGGAGGGTATAGCCGCTTTTAATGAGCGTAGAAAACCAGACTTTAAAGGTGCTTAATTAACCAACCTGAAGGCGAGTAATTTTTCATCTCCTTCATCCAAGTAAACTGTCTCTACCTTATCACCTATTTTTATCTTATCTACTTCTCCGAGGATCATTCCAGTTATCATTGGTCCTTCATCTAGTTTGATTATTCCCACCGAATATGGGTTTAGATCCTGAAACTTTGTTAATGGTACATAGACAACTGTCTTGGTCTTGATTACGCCTTTTCCTCCAAAATCGTGTTCTTTTAGATGGGTTGAGCCACAGTTGTTACAGATAATCCTAGGCGGTAGGATCATAGAGTTACATTCATTGCATATCTGTCCCTTTAATGTTGAATTCCTTAATCCTTCTTTGAAATCTGCTACACTCATCACTTTTACCTCCTGTACACTTGCACAGTAACTGTGCCCCCTGTAGCTCCAACATTATGCGCTAAACCATATTCCGGATCAGTGACCTGTCTTTTACCCGCTTCGCCTCGTAGTTGCTTATATACCTCTACAACCATTCCTGCCCCGGTTGCGCCAACTGGGTGTCCTTTTGATTTAAGACCCCCATCTGTATTGATGGGCATGTCTCCGTTTAGGCTGGTCCTTTCCTCTGAGGCGGCTCTTCCTCCCTCTCCTGGTTTAAAAAAACCCAGATCTTCGACTGCGATCATCTCTGCGCCGGTGAAACAGTCATGGACACATGCTAGATTCATATCTTTTGGTTCTGCATCCGCCATCTTATATGCCTGTTTACTGGCGATTTTCGTTGCTCTGAGTGAGGTTAATTCTTCTCTATCATGTAACGCCATGGTGTCTGATGCTTGGCCCATCCCCCCGACATATACCGGGGTATCAGTGTATTTCCTTGCAATATTCTCTGATACTAGTATGGCTACAGCTGCTCCATCGGATATTGGACAGCAGTCAAAAAGCCTCAAGGGTTCAGCTATCATAGGGTTAAGATCAGATCTAAGAAAATCAAATGGATCATCAAACTTCAGATCTTTCTGTTCCCCCATTTTGTTAGCTATCTCAAGAATACTGTTCTGATATTGTGCTTTCGGGTTTAGTTTACCATTGTTATGGTTCTTTATCGTTATATCTGCAAGCTGTTCCCATGATGACCCATACTTCTCGAAATGGGCTGCTGTGAGTGCTGCGTACAATCCTGGGAATGTGAAACCAACAGCCGCCTCATAGCTGACATCAGAAGCCATCGCCAAAGTATCAGTCACCTCTCCTGTACCTAGAGTTCTCATCTTCTCGACACCGCCCACAATTACGACATCATAGAACCCTGAAGCAATAGCCAGAATCCCTTGATTAACTGCTACCCCACTGGAGGCACAAGCTGCCTCCACCCTTGTTGCGGGTGTAGGGTTGATGCCGAGCATATCAGCCATCAATGCTCCTGTATGCCCTTGTCCTTCAAACATATCACTGCTGAAATACCCCATATATAGTGCATCTGCTTCTGTTAGCTCAAAACCATTATCCACGCTTTTCTTTGCTTCAAGGGCCGCCTCAACAAACATCTCTCTACTCTGTTTATCTGCATGTATCTTATGGTGGAATCTGGTCATTCCTGCACCGATAACTGCTACTTTTCGAGATAGCGCCAAAGTAATCAATGATCGCCTATATTTGAGTAGAATTAAAGCTTGTGACGTTTTATAATTCGACATTTGACGAAAAATAATGGTGGTGGAAAGACACTGTAGTATATATAGTATAATCTGTAAGCTTTGAGGTTAGAAAACGTTAAAAATTGATACGTTAAGCACTCAGTGGTGTAAAGAATGAGCACAGCATTCGTGCTAATCAATACAGACTTAGGTGAAGGGGACGAAGTATTTGATGCCCTGCAAGATATAGCTGAAGTGAAAGATGTCTATGGTGTATACGGTGTATACGACTATGTTGTTAGACTAGAAGCGGAGACGATGCAGAGCCTTAAAGACGCGATTACGACAAAAATCCGCCGCCTAAACCATGTGAGATCCACTTTGACCATGATAGTGGTCGAATAGAGATAGATTAAAGATAATCTTTTTTCTCTAAATACTTAAGAACCTTTTCAACGCTTTCATTAAGAGATTCTTTCTCAGTATCTACGATTATCTCCGGGTCTGATGGCGCCTCATATGGATCATCGACCCCAGTAAAGTTCTTGATCTCACCTGCCAAGGCTTTCTTGTACATACCTTTTACATCTCTTTCAATACAAGCCTCAACACTGGCCTTAACATAAACCTCGATGAATTCTCTTATCTCTTCACGGGTCTTCTGCCGTCTAGCTATGTATGGTGATACGAATGTGGCCAATACAATCACATCGTTTCTAGTTAATAGCTTGGCTACGAAGGTTACCCTCTCAATATTCATGTCTCTATCTTCTTTACTGAAACCAAGATCCCGTGTCAATCCTTCACGAACAATATCCCCGTCAAGGCGTTCCACTTTCAAATCTCTTTCTCTAAGTTTTTCCGCTAATTTATCCGCTATTGTTGTTTTTCCGCTACAAGGTAGCCCTGTGAACCATACTGTAACTCCCTTACTCATACCAACACTCTCTATATAGTATTCCAATACAGGACTCTGAGATACCTAAAAGTTTTACCAAAACTTGATCACATCTCTCAACACAATAAAAAACTGGCTAAAATGTTCGGTCTGGATACGCCTTTCCCCTTCACGCTCCCGTATGTAGATAGGAACACATGTAACTCTTGCCCCATGATATGCTGCCTCCAGTACAAATGTTCCACATAGACACTTTCCATGTAGTCTCATCTTCCGCGCAACCTCATGTTTGATAGCCCTGAAACCTGTTGAGACATCGTTGCATGGAACTCGTAAGCTTGTTAGCCATGTAAGTATCTTCTCGCTTAAATAAGGAAAGTAAGGTCGCTCTCCCATCACTAGGTCGGCTTTCCCCTCGATGATTGGCTGTACGACTTTTGGTATATCCCCTGGGTCATGTTGTCCGTCTGCATCGAGTGTAACCAATATGTCTCCTGAAGCCTCATGTAAACCCCTCTCTATCGCCCGCAGCACACCCATATTCTGTCCAAGATCAATTACTCTTGCACCTGCCTTCATAGCACGCATAGTTGTATCATCTGTGCTACCATCATTGACTACTAACACTTCATCAACAAAAGGAAGACACCGTTCAACAACAGATGCGATAGTCTTCTCCTCAAAATATGCAGGTATAATGACGGAGACCTTGAAAGCTGTCTCCAACATTTTTATTTACTCTCCTATACGATATTTGATGAGCTGTTTTATGCCTTCGCGGACAGTCCAATCATTCTTAAACCCCAGTTTGGACTGTATCTTTGTTAGATCATAGCTGAATTTCTTTGTCTCTCCCTTACGTGGAGGTGTGTAAATTGCTTCAGCTTCATCACCAGTGATTTTCTCGTACTCTTCTATAGTCATGGCTGCTATCTCATTTATTGTCAAGGTTTCACCACCTACATTGAATGCTTCGCCCCCAACATCCGAAGTAGTCATGGCAAGAAGCATAGCTTTTGATATATCTTGGACATGTACAAAATCTCTACTATATTCCCCGTCTCCATAAACAGTGATCTTTTCACCATTGACTGACTGATTAACGAACTTTGGAATAACTGTGTCCCACCTCGTGTATAATCCGACGCCGTAGATGTTACCAAATCTAAGATTTACTGTCTCTATATCATAATTATCATAGTATGTATCGATGATTTGTTCACCAGATACTTTGGTCACCCCGTAGAGGTTTAGAGGGCGTTGAGGATGTTCTTCAGTAACTGGCATCTCCTTAGGTACACCATATGTTGCGGCACTGCTACAGAACACAACATTTTCGATACCGAGTTTACGAGTCGCCTCCATCACCTGATATGTTCCATAGACATTTACAGATACGGCTTCTTCTGGTCTTTCATTGCATAGTATTAATCCTGGCAATGCTGCTAGGTGAGCGACAGCATCACATCCATCCCATTCTTCCAGTAAAAGATCAATGTCCCTGATATCTCCGACCACAAGTTTAGCCCTTTTCCCAACTGGGTTTTCACCCAGATACTCATAATCTCCAATCATCTCGTTATCAATTGATACAACCTCGTCTCCTCTTTCTAACAGCTTCATGATAAGGGTTGACCCAATATAACCCGCTCCCCCAGTAACACCTACTTTCAATATTGCTCCCTCCAGAATATGTGGGATAAGTTAAAAAATGGATGGTTAGTCTGTCCACTTGATCTTTGGATCAATTGTGTGACGCATTGCCTCGATACGATCCTTGTATTCCATCAGCTTGGGGATGGTGATATGAAGCTCCTCCTCAAGCGTATTAGTTGGCTTGAATCCCATATCCGGCAAGTGCTCCATATCAGGCTCATAGTAATGCTCCTCCGCCTCCACTCTCGGGTTGGGAATATTCCATATCTTACCCTCCAGATCATATTCCAAAGCAACTTTGGATACCCGCTCAGCTAACTCGTTAACACTATACGTCTCATCGAACTGGTTGAAAACCCTATATTCACTTTCTTCTGGCGGATTCTCGATTGCTAGGGTGAAACACTGCATGCTATCACGTAACGCTAGATATCCTCTTGTTTGTCCCCCTTTACCATAAGGTGTTAAGTCGTGTCCAATTACTGCCTGTGCACAAAATCTGTTGATGGCTGTACCAAATACCTCGTCAGCATCATACCTTGTGAGCAAATCATCGTCAACCATCTGAGGTGTATTAAGTCCGTGAACCACGCCCTGCATAACATCTGTAGCTCTAATTCCCCAGATCTTGTTAGCGAACATAAGGTTCCACGTATCATGGACCTTGGTTAGATGATACCAGCTTCCAGGTTGCCTAGGAAAGGGTAGCTCGTCTTTTCTTCCCCTGTATTCTACCTCAAAGAATCCTTCTGGGATATCTATGTTAGGTGTACCGTATTCTCCCATGGTACCCAGTTTTAAAAGGTGACAGTCAGGTACGTTTTCTTTGATCGCGAATAGGATGTTATTGTGTCCTATGATGTTGTTATGCTGGACAAAATTACAGTGATCTACGTCAATCATACTATAAGGTGCACTTGGAACCTGAGCCAGTTGTACTATGCATTCTGGTTTTTCTTTCTTGATGGCTAGATTTACGAACGCGGACTCTGTGAGGTCTCCCTTATAGAATGTGAGGTCGTTACCTGAAGCCCTTTTGTATTCTTCTAGTCTTTCTTCCATTTTTTTTATCGGGGTGATGCTCTGGCTGCCTATTTCTGCGACCATTTTTCTTCTTAACATATTATCTATGCCGCAGACTTCGTGTCCTCTGTCTGCGAGATACATGGCTAAAGGCCAGCCTAGGTAGCCATCCATTCCCATTATCATTACTTTCATTTTCTTCGCCTTACCGATGAATTGTTACTACTTTTGGATAGTAAGTTTATCTCTTATAAATCCTGTTATCTAAACACAATAAACAACAAGGCGACGAATATGGAACCTCAAATAAACCAAGTAAAATTTCAGTTAACTAACATGGGACTAAACGAATACCAGGCATCCGCATTAGCCCACCTAATGTATCTAGGGGAAACAAAAGCCACAATACTAAGTAAAGCCAGCGGGGTTCCCAACGCCAGAATATACGGCGTACTGGATGAACTCAGCCAAAAAGGCTTAATCATAGTGAGACCCGGGCGACCTGCCCTTTACGCTCCACTAGCTCCACAGGAGATAGCTGATGCCCTAGTTACTGCTACTAGAGAGGAGATAAGAAAAGAGCTCAATGTAATCGAGTCTTACAGAGACGACTTTGAATCCGTAGCCGAAAAAGTATTTCTAAAAGCAGGAACAGCTGAACCCAGAACAAGCCTCATAAGAATAGTAAGCGTAGGAGACGTCTCTCTGGAAGAGACCCGGAAGCTCTATCGGCAGGCTAAAAATACCTTATTGATATCCACACGTGCTATGGAATATTTTAATGACGTAAAAGAAGAATTAATGAAAGCAACTGAACGGGAAGTAAAAATCAAGATCCTCATGAGAAAACCCGATACCCTTAGCCCCAAAGACGCAGAGAAACAGAGACAAACCCTAGAAACACTGAAAAAAGATTTACCGGAAGCAATACAGATCAAATTCAGTGACGTAGTGGAGATACGCGGATGCATTATAGACCATAGTTCAAGTGGAAAAGCATTGTTCCTCGTCGAAGAAGAAGGTGTCCCATTCTTTCTCCGAGAAGCTGCCTTGACGTCTCACCCCGGGGTAGCAAAGGCTCTGGGTAGTATGTTTGACCTAAAATGGCGCTTCGACTCCGTTTAACATCAATCTCTTTAAACCAGTAATCATATCAAAGAAAACTGAAGAAGATGCCTAGATGCAGAAAATGTGGAGAGAACAATGCTCCCGATGACGTATATTGTAAAAGATGTGGTACAAAGCTTTCTACGGTTCCTCGGATTAAGGGCCTTGACTCTCTATTAGGTGATTTTAGGATTCAGAGTTTATGGGGTCTTCGAATATTTGCTTATTTAATTGACCTGTTTATCGTCATGGTTCTGGGATTTCTGCTCAGTGTATTTGCTTTTATCCCTTTGATGATTGGATCCCTTTGGGGTGGGAATTGGGCTTGGCGTGGTATCTGGGCTCTTCCGCTTTACCTTGGCTTGGTACAGATCATATACTCTGTCGTACTTGAGCTGATTTATGGTTCTACTTTCGGTAAACAATTAATGGGGTTGTTGGTGTTGTCCAGAGATGGTGGAAACCCCGGAGTATATGGTGCTGTTTTGAGAAACCTGTCTAAGTCCCACTGGGTACTATTGTTAATCGATGTGGTAATCGGTGTAAATTCTTCTCATATAGCCCGCGATAAATACTTGGATAAGGTGAGTAGAACCTACGTAACCCATAGTGGAAGAGGTGTTCGTATACCCTTCCTAGCGAGGCCCAGAGTTATGACTTCTGATTCACGTGACATAGTGCCTCTAGATGATCTAACAACCTTTGATCCCTTCGGAGTCATAAATCTAGGGGTTTTCCTCGTGGTTGCCACTACTATTATCGTTAACCTTCCTGAGTCGCTTGGTGGTTTTTTATCTTGGGTGTTTGCCATCCCTCAGATGGGTGTTGTTGCGCCTCCTAATATTGTGCTAGAGGCTGGTTACTGGTTTATGGTGACTATGGGTATTTGGGGAATGGCTTCAGGCGTGTTACGTTACGTATTAAAAATTTACCCGTTGAAGGCAATACAGGAAGTATTCATCGGAGTATTTAGTCTCGTTTTCGCTGTTTTTATACATTTTTACCTACAAGGGTTCTTTAATTTGACTTATTTCGGAGCTACGGTAGCTGGTTTTTTTATTACCCAGATCTTTTTCCTGATTTACTATTCAAGATATAGGGAGTAATCATTTATCAGAGAAGTCCTATTGATACTGGATTACTTTGAAGGCGCTGGTTACTGGAGGAGCAGGATTTATAGGCAGTCACATCGCGGACTACCTCATCAATAAGGGAAAGCCTGTCAAGGTTGTTGATAATCTCTCATCGGGGCGTATGACTAATTTATCTCAGTGGATCGGAGACGATTTATTCGAGTTCATTGAAGTGGATCTACTGGATCAAGCCAGTATAAATGAGGCGATTAAGGGCTGTGACCAAGTTTTCCATCTGGCGGCAAATCCGGAGGTAAACGCAAAGAAAGCATCCCCTGAGGACCATTTTAAGCAGAATATTGAGGCTACGTATAACCTGCTTGAAGCCATGAGAAAAGATGGTGGACAGGATTTCATTGCATTTACCTCTACTAGCACAGTTTATGGTGAAGTCGATCAGATTCCAACCATAGAGAATTATGGGCCTCTTAAACCAATCTCCATGTATGGTGCATCCAAGTTAGCCTGTGAGGGGCTTTTATCTGCTTACGCATCAATAAATGGCTTCAAATCAGTAATTTTTAGATTGGCTAATGTAGTGGGGCCTCGTAGTAACCATGGTGTGATATACGATTTCGTGAAGAAACTGGAAGCAGATCCATCTACACTGGAGGTTTTAGGTGATGGGCGTCAATCCAAGTCGTATCTCTATGTGGATGACTGTGTTACTGGTATAATGAATGGTATGCAATCAAGTAAACAGGTAGCCATCTATAACATAGGGTCACAGGACAGAACCAATGTATTGGAGTTAGCTGAAATAGTAAAAGACGAGATGGGGGTGCCTAATGCAGATATCAGACTAACGGGGGGCGTTGATGGAGGTCGTGGCTGGAAGGGGGATGTCAAGATTATGCAGCTTGATATGAGTAGACTTTGCGAGACAGGTTGGAGTCCACTATATAATAGCTCTGAGGCTGTTAGGTTGACTGCGAGAGCAGTAATAGAACGTCTTTCTTAAGCTTCTTGTTGCCCATACACGTAATCGTATAATGTTTCTACAAAGAATCGCTTCCCACTACGTTTCCCAGGTGTGACCTTAATGTTGTTTTTTTGTTATGAACCCAACTCAGTTCAAGTTACTAAAATACAACCTAGATTGGGTTATCGCATCTGCTTCTCTGGACATTATCCTCATAAAGACAAAAAATATTTTAGCTCTTATATTATATAGTATTGTTTTTGTCGATATTCTATATTTAAGTTAAATTTAGATACCCATAAACATAATTATATTAAATACGGTAAATATCTTTTAAGGTTCCCGACTTTGCAATTGTATAAAATACTAAAAAAGGAAAATCTCAGTCAATTCAGCCAGACCTTGGTTGAATCAGGTACGATCTTTGCCCCTTTAAAGATCAGTCAGGATATTCATAGTTTCAAAGAAGTAGACTCCCTAATGGAAGCGGATCTGGGGTACTCGCGAACCATGATTCCTCCGAAAAAATTTTTCATCGCCCCAGAAGAGACCATATTCGCCTTCGATAAAGAGAAGGAGGCGTACTATGAGGCACAAGCTGTGAATGAGCCAATCGTGTTATTTGGAGTACACGCATGTGATTTAAATGCATTAAACCTACTAGCAAAAGTCTACCTTGAATCATTTACAGATAAATACTACAGTGAGAGGAGAAACAACACCACCATAATAGGGCTGAGTTGCAGCCCTGATGAGTATTGTTTTTGTAAATCTACAGGCACCGCCTATGCGAATGAAGGCTTCGAGTTATTTCTCCATGACATTGGAGAAAAATACTTAGTTAGAGTCGGGTCTCTGAAAGGATACCACTTGGTAGACCAGAACCACACAATATTCTCAGATGTAACACAAGAGGATGTCAGACTCTATAAAGAAGCAGAGAAGGCAAGATTGGGCTCCTTCACTAGGAGCTTGGAGATGTCTGGGCTCCAGGATCTCCTAGATATGAGTTATGATAGCCCCATATGGGAGGAGTATGGTGAGACCTGTCTAAGCTGTGGCTCATGCAACCTAGTCTGTCCCCGATGTAGATGCTACGATGTACAGGACTATATTGATCATAATCTAAACACAGGTGAGAGAGTACGAAAATGGTACTCTTGTATGTTAAAGGAGCATGGTTTGGTAGCTGGGGGTCATAACTTTAGAGCCACATCAAAAGAACGGTTAAGAAACAGAATAAACTGTAAGGGAAGCCTGAAAGAGGGAATGACGAACTGTGTGGGCTGCGGAAGATGCACTGCTTACTGTCCAGCTGAGATAGACTACGTTGAGATATTGAAAAAATTGAGAGGCGAAACACTGTGACAGAGAATAATCCACTATCTCCAATGAAAGCGCGGATTACCGCGATACAGGATATGACGGATATAGAGAAACTATTAACCCTGAGATTTCAGAGCAACAATAATGATCATGATTTTAGTTATATGCCTGGTCAGTTTGTAAAACTGGGTGTTATGGGTGTAGGGGAGGCACCGATATCCATTTGTGCTGCTGCTCAAACTGATGAAATGGGTTTAGAGTTATGTATAAGAAACGCGGGCCGAGTTACTAATTCGATACACCAGTTAAAGGTGGGGAACACAATCTGGGTCAGAGGGCCCTATGGTAATGGATTCCCCATGGAGGACCTCAGAGGTAAAGACTTATTGCTGGTAGCAGGTGGGCTAGGCATAGCACCTATACGGGGAGTACTACAATACGCCTTAAAGCATAGAGAGAACTTTGGTGAGATCAATTTCCTCTACGGGGTAAGATGTTTTGATCAAATGTTGTTCAAGGACGAGATAATGAACTACTTCAGGAAAGGCGATGAGATAGGTGTAAAGCTCTACTTGAGCTATGAAGATGAGGAAGACGAGGTCTGTTATGGCCTACAATGTGAGAGAGATGACCGGTGTACACAGGGACTGGTGACCAAATTATTCAACTTCATCGATAAGCGCTCTAAGAATTCTGTAGCTCTCATTGGGGGACCTCCCATTATGTACAAGTTTACTGTGATGGAGCTAGAGAAAATGGAGTTCAATCCGGATGAGGTCTATATGACATTGGAGCGGAGGATGCGTTGCGGCGTAGGTCAATGCGGTCACTGTATCGTGGGCACCGGGAAGTCCATCAAGTATGTCTGCAAGGATGGACCCGTATTTACGCTTTGGGACGCCATGAACACTAGGGGGATGATCTAGAATGAGAAAACCAAGACTAGGCATATTCAGTCTAACCGGATGTGGAGGTGATCAACTCCAGATACTAAACATGGAGGACGAGTTATTAGATCTAATAAACAGGTTTGAAATAGTAGATTTCCAAGAGGGTAGTAGTCGTAGAGAAGATGGCCCTATAGATATTGCCTTCGTGGAGGGAACTGTGTCCACTGACCACGACCTTGAGAAACTGAAGGAGATCAGAGATAGAAGCAGGGTCTTGATAGCCTTTGGTAACTGTGCTATAGAGGGATGCATCCAATCCATGAAAAACGATGAGACAACCCTCAAGGAGAGACTTAAGGCTGTATATGATGTTGATGAAACCTTTTTTGACGCTAGAATCTCCAAACCTATAGGTGATTATATTAAAGTAGATTTCCAGATACCAGGGTGCCCAGTAGAGAAAAAAGAGACTCTGAGGGGAATAACCTCGCTACTGCACGGTGACAGTCCCCCGTACTACTCGTACCCTGTATGTGTGGAATGTAAACTCAACGAGTACCCGTGCCTTATTACAGAGCAGGGGAAACCGTGTCTGGGTCCAGTGATTAGAGCTGGCTGCAATGCAAGATGTCCCGGTTTAGGTGTGGACTGTATCGGGTGCAGAGGCCCCGTGGAGGATGCTGAGAATTTTGCTGCTGAGTATGAAATGCTACTTGATCTAGGATATACTAAGGAGTATATCTTAAACCGGTTGCGTGTGTTTAGCGGTGAGATAGGTGAAGACTTTCTAGGAGGATTAGATGGTGAGTAAGAGTATTAAGGTCGATGAGTTTACCCGGGTAGAAGGTCATGGTGGGATAGAAGTTATACTCAAAGATGGTATCGTCCAAGAAGTACGGTTTAACATATTTGAGGGCCCCAGATTCTTTGAGCACGCCATAAAATCACTCAACTATGAAAAAATACCTGATATAACCAGACGAATATGTGCCATCTGTACAGCCTCCCATAGCCTCGCATCTATTGGAGCCATAGAGAACGCTTTTGAAGTACAAGTGTCTCCGCAGACAGAATCTCTTCGTGAATTATTGATAAACGGAGAGATGATTGAGAGCCATGCGTTACATGTATTTATGTTAGCCCTGCCGGATTTCCTAGGTTACCCTGATGCTATTCACATGGCGAAAGAGCACTTAGAGGCGGTAAAGGCCGCATTAGAGTTGAAAAAGACTGGGAACCTAATTCACACTGCGTTGAGTGGCAGGGATGTTCATGGGATGAATGAGCGTGTAGGGGGATTCAGCAAGGTTCCCAAAGAGAAACAGTTGAAGGAAATCAAAACATATCTTGTTAAGGTTAAATGTACCGCGGAGTTAGCTGTTGAGCTACTTTCAGGATTTGATCTACCCGCGTATAATGACTCCAGTAACCTGTTAATGGCTATAGACCCGGGTAAAAAGTATGGTTTTCTCGGGGATCATATCTTAACCTCTGATGGAGGAGTCTACTCTCAGTCGGATTATGAGAGAGTAACAAACGAGACCGTTATACGTCATAGTTACGCCAAACATTCTAGTTATAAAGATAAACCCTTCATGGTGGGCAGTCTACCCAGAGTAAACCTGAATTATAGGAAACTTGAGGATGCAGCAGCCGAATTGTACAGAGAGCATAAGAATAAACTCAGGTCAGGGAACGCCATTAGTAATAATCTTGCTCAAGCCATAGAACTGGTCCACAGTGTTGAAAGGTCGAACGCTATTATCGTGGAGTTGCTGGCGAATGAACTGGAGCAGGAACCCTTGGCTGAGTTTGATGTGTATCCCGCTAGGGGGATAAACGCGGTTGAGGCACCAAGAGGATTACTCTACCATGACTATACTTTTAACGAAGATGGAAATATAATGAGATCAAATATAATAACGCCGACAGCCCAGAACGCTGCCAATATAGAGAAAGACGCGAAGGTAATAACTGAAAACCTATCTGATAGGTCCGATGAAGAGGTCGTGAAGGCTCTTGAGATAATGGTTCGGGCCTATGATCCATGTATCAGTTGCTCTGTTCACTTGGTCAGGTTATAGTAAATACTTTTCATCTACCCGCTCCTCTATTATCGTATGTATTCTGAAAGCCACTGCCATCTGGGCGACATGAATAAACAGAACCTCATAGAAGCTGAGAAACAGGGGTTCAAACTACTCCTCTCCTCGGGTATTGATCTAGCTAGCTCCATACAAGCCATTGAAACCTCTCATCGTCACGAGATAGCTAAGGCATGTATAGGTGTTCACCCATGGTACGCTAATGAGTATAATAACCGTGTAAGGGAAAAGTTCCATGAGTTGGCTGAGGATGAGGAGTGTGTTGCCGTCAGTGAAATTGGTTTGGATTTTATAGGACGAATGACTCATGAATGGGAAAGAGAGGACAGATACATTGCCCCCAAGATCCAGTACGAAACCTTTGATGATCAATTGGGTTTGGCAAGAGAACTGAGTTTACCTGTTCTTGTACATGACCGTGCTCCCAAGATGGAGATACTGAATATCCTTGAAAATGCCGGTAACACCAACACGGGAATAGCTATCCACGGATTCTCCAAAGACCTTGAATACGCTCGCCGATGCGTTGATAACGGAATCTATCTCTCAGTGGGTCTGAGAACAATACAGAACGCCGACCCCACCTACATCAACGCGGTGAAAGAAACCCCATTAGAGTACCTATTAACTGAGACAGACTCCAGCAAACCAGAGGGAGTAAAAACTGTATGCAAGCTATTGGCCGAGTTGAAAGAGAGTTCAATGAAAGAAATAGGCCGAGTTACCACTGAGAACCTAATAAGGCTCTGTAGACTCTAATCTCAATTTTTATATCCAGATTTAGCGACGACTTCATAACTGGAGCCCGGGGACTTTGGATGAATCCGTTAAAAACCTTTTGCCAGTTTACATTCTGGTCTTTCTGAGATCCTTAGGCTTATCACTATCGGTAACAGGCCCAATTTTACCGCTGTATGTTAGGAGCTTGGGTGTTAGTATGAATCAATGGTGTTTATTATTATCATCATTTGCTGTGGATTTGATCAGCTTTGAGGTTTCTGGGTATTCATGTCTGATCGTTAAACCGTAAACCCTGATAAGTAAAGGTTAAAACTCGCCAACATACACCAGAAACTACATTGGACGATATAGTAAAAAAAACATTGGAGCAATTAAAGACCATTGGAACCAATCTGACTTTTGAAGGCGAATATGTGGCGGATTTCATAGAGCGACTTGATAAACTAGTTGAGGTTCAGGGAGTAAAGATGGATGGAAACACCCTTAAGATACTCATAGGTGAGACTAAAGAGGCTACCCCGACTGAGATCCTTAGCGTAATAGCTAAGGCAACCCTTCTGAATGTCTCAGCGACTGGATACAAGGATGCTCCGAATGGTAAGATGATCTACTTTGAGTACTATATACCGCCTTGGAATGAAGCTTATATACAGTAATCAAATCCCATGCCGTATATTGAAACAACTAGAGTAACACTTTCTTAATTTAACTAATAGTTGAATTATTGTATCGATCGGTGGTAAGACCCGTTATTCGTCGGGAAACGCAGTAAATAAACGAGTCTTACCACTGAATCAGATTATATCTTTTGAATTTAAATCTTAATAAAGGTAAAAATAGATGATGATGTTTTAGACAATTTAAATCGCTTTTTTTTATTAGATATATTTTTGTTTTTATTGTTTTTTTTGCAAGAATCTAGTGGATCGTTCAAATTATGTTTTATAATTTTTATAATTATAGGGTTAGACATAAGATAATCCTGCCAGACAGCACTTGAATAACGATCTTTTCTTAAAAGAGATAAGTGATTCATATAAACCACTTAGTACATTATTTATAGTAAAACTTGGAACTGACTTATATTCCCCAAAAGCAACCACCTCTTTTAACGTCTGAGACTGCAAAAGACCTCTTAAATGGAAAAAATATGGTTTCTTTAGATTTAGGGCTATCCGAATCCACGGTTGAACGTAAAAAGACGAAGTATTGGCTTAATAAAGAAGAATATGTTGTCCATGCAGATCTGGAGAAGATAGCTGAAGACGATAGATCAATCTATTTTGCCATGAATCAGGTCGTATATGTGGCTGCAATAGGTGGAAAACATTTTTATAAACTAGCCAAAACCCGTGGAGCTCCCACGTTGGAGATAGATGGCATAAGAATGCATCGAACTAAAGATACTACACCAGAAAAAGATTCATCAGATAAACTAAAACTCTTGGGCTTGGATCATGGAAGGGTCCTTGATACCTGTATGGGGTTAGGATACACCGCTATTCAAGCCAAGGATAATGGAGCAGAATACGTATTATCATTTGAGTGTGAACCAAATGTCATAAGGATAGCCCAACTAAACCCATGGTCTATGGATTTATTCAACGAGGATAATATCCACAAAGTAATAGGCGACAGTTTCCAACTTGTAGATGCACTACCCTGTAATCATTTTGATTACATCATTCATGATCCACCGAGACATGGTAGCGCAGGTCATCTATACGGTTTAGAGTTCTACCAGAAACTAGCCAAAGTGATTAAACCATACGGAAAAATGTTCCACTACACTGGTGAACCCCGGTCCAGATATAGGCGTGTTAATATCCAGAAAGGCATAATTGAACGATTAAGCCGTGCTGGATTCAAGGACATAGAATATGAGCCCCTAGTAATGGGCATCACCTCCACTAGAGACACCGTTTAACCTAAATCCCGATACCACTAATATCACATAGAAATGTCACCCACGAAACTCCCAACCGGTAAGGTATCCAAAGAATTACTGAGAAAATATGTTTTCACATGTCTAGGGATACCGGATAAACGTATCATAGCCGGACCAATGATAGGCGAGGACGCGGCGATAATCGATACCGGTGACACCGTGTTAATAGCAAAAGCCAATCCCATTACAGGCGCTAAGAAGAAGATAGGGTGGCTCTCAGTTCATATCAACGCAAATGATGTTGTTGTTAGAGGAGCATCACCCAGATGGTTCATGAGCGTAGTGCTTCTCCCGGAGGACTCAGAAGAAGTGCTACTGGAGACTATAACGAGGGAACAGCATGAGGCTTGTAGCGAGCTAGGCGTATGCATCATAGGCGGACACACAGAGGTGGCACCAGGTCTGGGTAGACCAATCGTATCCGGGTTCATGTTGGGGGAAGCAAGAAAAGATGAGTATATCACCACAAGCGGCGCTCAGGTAGGAGACCGTATAATTCTTACCAAGGGAGTAGGGCTTGAAGGTACAGGTATACTTGCCGCAGATCTACATGAAAAGCTAATGGGAAAAGTTTCCGAAGAGATGCTGGATAAAGCTGTTAACTTTCTTGATCTCATCAGCGTGGTGCCGGAGGCCAAGACGGCCATGGAGATCGATGGAATACACTCCATGCACACCCCCACAGAGGGTGGCGTGATAAACGGGTTGTTAGAAATGTCCGAGGCATCAGGAAACGGGTTCAAAGTATATGAAGATCTAATGCCGATACACGAGGAAACTAGGGTAATCAGCAATGTCCTCAGTGTGGATCCTTTGCGTTTACTGAGTTCAGGCAGCCTAATGATAGTGGTTGACCCCGAGAAGAGTGATGGGTTGATAAACTTGCTTATATCCCGTAATATCTTATCGAAAATTATAGGCGAAGTAACCCCGGGTTCCAAGGTTCTTGTTAGGTCAAATGGCTCCGAGGAGTATGTGGATGATGTGGTGCAGGATGAGTTGTTCCGTGTATTAGCGGAAAACACCTAGCACTTTCACTTGGCCCCCTACTTTACATATGTTAGAACTTACGAAATGCATAAATTACTTGTCTGCTCTCCAATCAACAGGGATCAGCTTGACCTATCAATCAGTATTTACCGACGAGGCAATCCTAGAGATCCATTACGTGCCAGAAAAGATACTGCATAGAGAAGCAGAACTCAAAAGACTAAGATCCCTATTCGACCACATGGTAACCACACCATACGAGATGAGTCAAAAAGCAGTAATCCTAGGCAGCGTGGGAAGCGGGAAAACTGTACTAGTCAACGCTTATGGGCGCGAACTCGGGGAAAAAGCAAGACGAAGAAGAGTAGATTTCCATTATATTCATGTTAACTGCAGACAACGAAGGGGCAGCCTGTTCATGGTCCTCAGCCAAGTAGTGAACCACATTAAACCCGATTTCCCTGAGCGAGGATACTCTGCCAACGAGTTACTGGATATACTCCGCCAGATACTGGATGAGGAAGAAACCCAGATTCTATTGGTGCTTGACGAGGTAGATGCTCTCATAGAAAAAGAGGGAAGCGACGCAGTGTACTATTTAACACGTTTCCACGAGACCACCCCAGATGCACCCCGTAGACTCAACCTACTATGCGTAAGCAAAGACGCCGAAGTATTCAGAAAACTAGACCGCAGCACCCTGAGCAGTCTGCAGCAGAACATCATAAGACTAAGTGACTACGATAAGTATCAGCTAGCCGACATACTCATGTACAGGATGGAACGTGCCTTCAGAAAAGACGCCGTACCCTTGGAGATCATCGACTTCATCAGCGAGGTAGCCGAGAAAGAAAGCGGAGACGCCCGTTACGCCATAAGCCTACTCCACGGAGCTGGGAGAGAAGCAGACAACGACTCATCGAGACAGGTAAAACCAGAACATGTACGAAGAATAGCAGTAGGCATATATGATGTAACGGTTCCGGACGATATAAGACACCTGAGTCAACACGAGAAACTAGTTCTTCTCAGCATCGCCCGCTTCTTCATGTCAAGCACCTCTCCAGAAGCCACTACCGGCGAGATAGAGGAGAGCTATCATCTGGTATGCGAAGAGTACGGTGAAAACCCCCGGGGTCACACCCAGTTCTGGAAATACCTCAAGAAACTAGACGGCCTAGACTTTGTTAACATGGAGATGCATGCATCCAGCAACGGTAGAACCCAACATATCAGGCTAGACAAGATCCCCTCAGAAATATTACAGGAAAAAGTGATGGAATTATGAGCCACTATGATAGAGACAAACGGACAGAAGAGATCTTGGGAAGTAAGGGCAGAATCCGTGTGTTAGAACTCCTCAATAAGACCGGAGAGCTAAACATCAGCGAGGTAAGTAGACGAACAGGGCTTAACTACACCAGCGTAGAGCGACATCTCACCAAACTAGAAGACATGGGGTTACTTAAAGAGAAACGATACGGCAAGATCAGGATATTTGAGGCGGTCTTCAAGAGCCTCACCGTAAGTTTTGAGCGGGGAAGACCCATAAAACTGGATATACAGAATTAGACCACTAAGATTCAAAAGCCATCTCTCCTGAATATTCACTATGCAGACTAATCAAAACAAGGTCTTAATCGCTTTCATTGTTTTAGCTGTACTTTTCGGTGGTTTTTACTACGTGGGACAACAGGAAGTGGAAGACGCAGTTGAACAACTATCGCTAGAACTGAGTGACTTCTCCGTGGATAGACTATCACTTATACCACCTGAAGCTGACTTGACTCTAATCTACAATGTTTCGAATCCCAGTGATATCCCACTGATGATATCCATGGATGGCGCCATTTACTATGGCGACACAATGATTACACTCGTTACAGTTGAGGAGCGTATTATATCAGCCATGGGATCAGGGACTGTGGACGCCCAGATAACCCTCAACGGAACCCTTATGGAGGCCATAGGAAACCCCCAGAACCACGGAAATTATAATCTAAACGGTACTCTCACAGCGAGAGGCCAATACATGGGGATATTACCCGTCACAGTAACGCTCGAAATGGCTGAGCGCTAGTCTTCGCTTATTTTTAATACTCATATAGCTCCACTTTTTGTGGGAATTAAATGGATGAGATAAACGTCATAGATGCAGCGCATGGATACATAGAGATGTTAAACAGACTAGGTGTAGACTATGTCTTTAGCTCACCTGGCTCAGAGTTCATATCCCTCTGGGAGCACCTAGCAAGATACAACGCGGAGGGTAAAAAACCATTCTACATCAATACACGCCACGAGGGAACAGCCCTATCCATGGCAAAGGGATACTACATGGCAACCGGTAAACCTCAGACAATATTGACACATGTTATCACGGGTCTCCTACATGGCGCCATGGAGCTGAAAGCAGCCTACACAGACCAGATACCACTATTAATGATAGTTGGACAGAACCGAACCCATAACAACGAGCTACATGGAGGAACACCTGGACCCCACTACCTCAGCTTCACAGAAATAGGAGGACAGGAGCGACTCGTCCAACCCTACATAAAATGGGGAGACAGTCCAGAGACAAACGCAAACATCCTTGATGTTATCCAACGAGCATACAGGATCGCGGATACAGAGGTAAAGGGACCCGTTCTACTGAATATATCAAGAGAGCTTCTCTTTGAACAAGTTACCGAAATGAAGATACCCGAATCACTCCCAATGAAAAACCGTTTAACTGCCGACCCTGAAACCATAAACAAGCTAAAAAAGATGCTGCTAAATGCAGATAACCCTCTCATATTCACAAGATACCTTGGAAGAAACTCAGAAGCCGTAAATGAGCTCATCAAATTAACTGCCTTACTCCAGATCCCCGTATTCGAACTACCGGGCTACATGAACTTCCCCACAGATAACTCCCTCCACATGGGAACCAATATAATCCCTTACGTGGAGAAAGCTGACCTGATGCTGGTGATTGATAGCAGTTCATGGCCACCATGGTATCCCCCAGTTAGCATCAGGGAAAAGACCGATGCAAAGCTCGTTTTCATAGACCCAGACCCAGTTCAGATGAAGTACCCGGTATATGGCTATCCCTCTGATCTCA
>CAZLHA010000023.1:0-20366 GCA_964559155.1 uncultured Candidatus Bathyarchaeia archaeon
CGATAAACCTGTTGTTGCTTCTGTGTCGATGGCTTTGTCAGGTGGTTACTATATCGCGGTGTCTGCTGATCATATTGTTTCTCTTCCATCTGCTATGGTTGGTAATGTGGGTGTCATTGGTACTGGTCCCGGGTGGGTTGTTCCAAGCGAACAAACACTTGAGACCGGGCCAAATAAGATTACAGGCTTCAGCCCCGAGCAATTTCCCTTTGACTTGACAACTGTCTTGAAGAGTTTTAGTGACGCCGTTGAGAATAGACGTGGAGATGCTTTGACTATCCCGATGAGCACAGTGACTAGAGGATCTATCTGGATTGGAACCGACGCTAAAGATGATGGGTTAGTGGATTCTCTTGGTTCAAAGCAGAGTGCCATTAAGTATGCTGCTGATTTGGTTGAACTTGATGATTACGAAGTGGAGTCGCTGGTCGCTCGTGTGGCCAATAATACAGAGACTGTAGAACTTAGATATCCAACAGTCGATGAGCTAAATGAGAAAAATCCTCCACCAGCCCTTTACTATCTCTATATACCGGAGAATATGTTGTCTCAGAGCAGCGAATCCCAGAATGAAACCGAGTCAATGGAAGTAACCTCTGTCCGTGGAGATGTATTGGTGGATGCTACTCATGGAAACGCTATCGGTCCATGGATACTAGATGTATTCACCCGTCTACTAACTGAGGAAGGTCTCTATGTAGGATACGCTGAGACTTGGAGTAGTCTTGAGGATGCTCTCAACGAGACGAAGGCACTCGTAGTAGCTTGTCCTAGTATATACTATTCTAATGAAGAGTATGAGACCATAAGCGACTGGGTGAAGGGTGGAGGCACATTGATCTTACTCGGAGACGCGAGCTCTGATTTCCTCAGCGTAAGTACACTTCAAGGTCCTTTGAATAGTCTCAGTGATCACTGGGGTATTCATTATGGTAACGGATACCTTTATGACATGGAGAAGAACTATGGTTTCTATAGAAACATAGTTGTAGATGATATCCGTGATAGTTTCCTTTCAGAGAACGTCGAGGAACTCGTATTCTACACCGCTGGACCTGTTTATTCTAAGAGCCGAGGATATATTACCACACCTGAAACCACGTATAATTCAGTTACAGAGAGACCGGGTGAATATGATACAGTTGCAATATACAAGGTTGGAGACTCACGTGTCATCGCTTTTGGTGACCTGTCTTGGCTTATGGAGCCTTACATAAACGCTGCGGATAATTATCAGTTAATGGAAAACTTGGTTGAGGCTATAGCCTCAACTGATTAATCTAAGATAACTCCAGTACTACTGCTAGCCACACTTTAGCGGTTTTTACCAAACTTTCAATAAAAACAAACTCGTCTGCCCCGTGGGCTCCTGCTCCAATGGGGCCGAACCCTATAGTCTGTATTCCCGCATGTCTATAGAGTCTTCCATCCGTGCTTCCAGCCCAAGTGACGTATAGCTCTGGTTCTTTATTTATCCCAGTCTTAACTGCTTTCATGAATGCTTTACCTAGATCGGAGTCTGGAGGAGTATAGTTAGCTGGCGTATACTCCCAGTTTCCATCCTGATCCTTAGGGGCCAATATCTCCCACTTCCAGTCGGGATCGTCTTTCCCTGCTTTATCAAGGTCCGCTGTTACTTCTTTAACTACTTCTTTAGCGGTTTCGCCTATTATTAAGCGGCGATCAACTGTGATGGTACACTCGGCTGGCACTTGGTTGGAGACTTTTCCCCCTTCGATAATATTTACGCTTTGCATTGGGTGTCCTATCCATTCATGGTGTTTGTCGATATGGTGTTCTAGAGCAAGCACTCCTTTGCTTGCTTTTGCTATCGCGTTTACTCCATTTACCCTTGACGCCGCTGTATGAGCTGCTCTACCATAGAACCTTACCCGGAATCCGAACATACCTCGCTCAGCCACCCTAACCTGTAAATTGCTTTGTTCCCCTACAACCACGTAGTCTGGACGTCGTAGAGTTCCCGCGATTATTTTCTCTACCAGTATGTTACTTCCTGATTCTGCTCCTTTCTCCTCATCTGGTACTAGGTGTACTCCCACGCTTATTGCTAGATCCATGTCTTTCAGTATCTCTAATAGATGGATCATTGTGGCACAGCTGGATTTCATGTCGCTAGAGCCTCTACCATAGATTTTCCCATCCTCTACGACTGGGGTCCATGGGTCTTTTGTCCATGCATCTGGTTTTGCTATTGGAACCACATCAAGGTGCCCGTTGAATATGATCTGTTTCTCCGCTTCAGAGTTGATGCACGCATAGATTATAGGCCGTTCCTCGGATCCATGCATCTCCACATGAACCCCTATATCCTCAAGTAGGCTTCGGGTGTGCTCCATTACCTCTTTTTCCTCCCCTGTCACGCTGGGGATCTTAATAAGTTGCTTTGATAACTCGATGATTCTGTCCTGGTTTACCCTTTCTAGAGCTTCTGATAGCTTGGTCATGGGGATATGTTTGTGGGAACTTGATTATAACTCATATCTCGATGATCGTCTCATCTTCTTTCAGTTTCTTAAACTCTCTCAGGTTTTTACCAGTCGTGTTTCTTACTGTTGGATCCTCCCCCATAGCCCATTTACTGATTAGGTTTCGGTGCTCATAGTAGCGTCTATCTAGCATCCAGTAGTGGCACCAGTCGTCTCGTCCCCTTATACCTCTTCCTAGGCTTTGATTTGCTGCCCTGAAGGCGTCCATTGTATACCATTTATTACCCAGCCCTCTCTTCTGTTTGTTAAAATACTTCATCTGGGCCTTCACCAATGGGTCACCGTAGTTAGCGTAGGGTACACCCACGAGGAATATTCCTCTTGCTTGGTTGCCCGGGAAGTTGCTTCCTTCACTGTTTCTTCCCCTGAAGACGCAGCAGAGTACTGCTCCACCTATGTTTCCCGCCATTCGTTTATAGCGTTTCACAACTTCTCTGTTTTGTGATGCGTCTCTTCCTTCTCTGAAGAAACGTTTCTCGTTCATGAAGTTTAACCCCCTTCGTCTCTGGATTATGCCTTTCTCTGTCCAGAGATTGATGCATTTATTCATGAATCCTCGTTGGGTGAAGAATATGAGTGCTCCCTGTTTCACGTTTTCAAGGTCTTTTGATATTATTCTACCCATCTTGGTGATCATCTGATCTGTTCTTTCTCGGTAGGTCGATGAAACCCCTTTCTCTATGGTCATCTTGATTCTATCTGATTTCTGGATGGGGGAGTAGACTTTTTTCTCTGCTTTTTCTTGCCCTATGATCTCTGAAAATGTATCGACGGGGCTCAGGGTTCCACTCATTATAAGCACCCCGTCAGAGCCTTTAACTACTGGTTCTACGGCGAGACTTGGATCGAGGCATCTGTACTCAATTACAGGTGCACCGTAATAGTTCTTGGTGTAGAGTCCTACATATTTTCCTTTATGGCTTGACTCCAGTAACTCAAAGAATGTGAGCACACCGTTCAGGGAGCTAACCGGTGGGTTATTATTCTTCACCTTCATCGCCTTTATGCTTTCCACGAGGGGGGCGTGCCCCTCTATGAATGTGTGTATGTCTGTTCTGAGGGCTTTCTCTAGTTCTTCTTCTAATACGCTGGGTGCGACTAATCTGGGTTTTTCTTCTCCACTTTTCAGTAGGTGCTCTCCCAGTCTATGTATGTATCTAGGGGATTTCCCGATTAGTCTTATTTCCTCAGCTGCAGCACTTAAGACACGCTCTGATAATGTATCGCTAAGTATATCCTGTCCTACTTGATCAATGTTATGTCCTTCATCAAGTATCAGTATTTTGTTCTCAAGATCAAGTCCGGTCATTAACCGGATCATTGGGTTGAAGATATATGGATAAGGAGCAACAATGATGTCTACTTTCTGCATTATCTGTCGAGAGAGATAATATGGGCACAGGTTTCTTCTCTTTCCCTCCTTAATCAGCTGTTTTCGACCCATTATAACCGGTAACCCACTTGGAAGTCTCTCGATCTCATGAGTATACGGGCACTCTCCGTCTTTTCTTAGGCTGTGGCATAATTCCTGCGACTCGTTACTTGGTAACCCCCTGCAATCAGGGTTTATGCATAGAAAATTTCTACTAGCTAGGTTTACCGCTGAGTATTTCT
Source organism: uncultured Candidatus Bathyarchaeia archaeon (assembly GCA_964559155.1). Taxonomy (GTDB): domain Archaea; phylum Thermoproteota; class Bathyarchaeia; order TCS64; family TCS64; genus RBG-16-57-9. Next base: position 4,122 of record CAZLHA010000023.1, read on the forward strand.
CCCCTGATTTCTCGTTGATTGTCTTTAATTCTAATAATACTTGTCTGACCTGTTCATGGGTTCTGGTAGCGTATATTATCTGTTTTCTCGTTGGTAGTAGACAACTGAGTGTGCTAATGGTCTTACCGAATCCATTGCAAGCCTCCGCGATAAGTACACCACCTTTTGCTACTGTATCTTTAACATCATCTATGAATTCAACTTGCTGAGGATAAGGCTCATACGGGAAGAGGGCTCTCCAACTCTTACCCGCCTCTCCACTTGGCACTGGTTTCAAGTAGGTCTTGCATTCTCTGCAGAACCTGTCTTCATTATACTCGTCAATAGTATGGATTTTACCGCATTGGGGGCACTCTATCGAGGAAGCCATTGCAGTACCCATACATATGTTTACCATTTAAAGAACATGTTCTGGGTGAAAACCTGTTTATTCCGTTGATGTCACGTTTATCATGTTTCTCTTGATTCTGATCCAAGCGTCTCTAACTCCTCTTATGGATATTTTATGAGGATTTATTGCCGTCAACCCTTGAGGTTCAATAATGAGTATTATGAAGAGGAATATAATGGGTATGAGCCCTTCATATACTCCCATGTTAACTCCGATTTTCTTCATTAACCCCCATGTTATTGCTTTGGATCCTGTCACTGTCAATACTCCCCCAAGTATAGCACCGGTTATACTGTTTAAACCCCCTAATACACTCCCAGCCATTACGTTGATTAATAAAGTATCACTGTAATCCACACTGGTACTAAGCCACATTGATATTATTGAGCCAGCTAATGCAGATAATGCTCCGGATATAAACCAAGAGAAAAGATGCATATATCTAATGTTAACACCAAGACTCTGAGCTAAAGTCTCATCCTCAGCTGTTGCTCTCATCGCGATACCATGCTTAGACCATTTAAGGAAACTCTGTAGCAGGACAACTACAAATATTACTGTTATTGGAGAAACCACTGCTATAGCTTGAACCCCATAAACCCTGTAATCATAATTATAGAGATTGAATCCTTGGCTACGGATTTTATTATCCACAAGTAGCCAGAAACTAAACATAGCTAATCCTTTACTGATAATCTGACTTATAATGTAAAATGTGAATGTTAGTGTAATCTCGCTGAATGCTCTCCCCTTAATTGGTTTTACTATGATCACATAGAGTATGATACCCAATATTCCTCCGAATACAGCGGATATGGGCCAAGTATAATACGGGTTAAACCCATAAAATCTAACTAAGTAATAGGTTACAACTGTTCCCAAGCTGGCGTAGCTTGTGTGAGCGAAATTAGGGAACTTTTCCATCATATAGGTGAAGGTGAATCCAATACAGAGCATCACCAGTATACTTACGTTGATAAATGTACTGACGATTAACCCTAAACTCACATTATTCTCCGGAGATACGGTGCAATATAAAAACTGGTACAATAAATAGAAGGGGAAAACGATTTAATCCTTAACCAGTTTTCGTAGTTCAGGACGATCATCGAAAAGAGCATCCCAGATACCCGTTGTTATCTCTTGTGCGTCATCCAGAATCTGAACCATGTCAAAGTTTGTCATTTCATGGTTTTGTTTAAGTATAACTCCATCGACTATCACCGTGTCCACGTTTACTGCTTCTCCATACAATACTAGGCTACTTGTTATGTCTGCGGTTGGTAAGATGTTGGGTTTTTTTAGGTCTATTAACTGGATATCCGCTTTCTTATCTGATTCTAGACTACCTATTTTTTCATCCATTCCCAGTACTTTTGCTCCTCTTATTGTAGCTAATTCAAGTACTTCGTAGTAGCTTGGGCTCTTCGATTCACCCAATTTTTCTCGTGTTCTCGCCCCGTATATCGCGGATCTCATGGTCTCCCACATATTGTGGAAAACATTGTCTGATCCCAGACCTGTTTTAATATCCATTTTCATCCACTTGACCAGAGGAGCTGTAGTTCCCCCCAGAAGGAAAGGTCTAGGGCAATGGAGAATTGATGCCTCTGCATCCTGCATAAGATACAGATCTTTCTCCGTGTTATATATGCAGTGAGCGCCGATTAGATCCGGACCCAGCGCCCCCATATCATTTAGATGTTCGACGCTAGTCTTTCCGTAGAGTTTTTTCACCTGTTCTACTTCTCGCATACTCTGCTCTACGTGTGTGCTAATCTTTTCACCGGGTTTATGATGTCTCAGTACTTCCTCGTATACCCACGGGGTGCACATATCAGGGGCCAGTGGTGCCCAACTAACCGAAACTCTTCCACAGGCTTCACCATCCCATCTACGCTTCAAATAGGTTGCTCTCTTCAGCATTTCCTCTGCTTGTTCTGGGAGATACTTGTAGACGCCATCCTTAATGGCTTGATAATCTGCTTCAGCGATTTGTTCCCCTAGATCTGCTCTGATTCCTGTTTCTTTCACAGCCTTGGCGAAATAGTCCATATAGTTGTATGTCTCCTGTATTGTGGTACTTCCTGTGGATAACGCTTCAATACATGAGGCTAGTCCCAACTTGTAACAGTGCTCAGGTTTTAGATATTCCTTCACCGGGAATAAGACCTGATACAGTCCTTCACGGACCACGCCATAGACTCCTCTAACGAAAATACTTGGAAGGTGGGTGTGTACATTAACGAACCCTGGTAGAACCGCTTTATCTGTTGCATCAATTATATTTTTAGCATCATATTTTGCTTCGATTTTCTCGGTTTTACCTGTTTCTAGTATCTTGCCTTTCTGGATCGCTATGGATCCATTTTCTATTATTTTCCTCTTCTTGTTCATTGTGTAGATGAGTCCATTCTTGATTATCGTATCAACCATAGAACAAAATATGTGTATAGGGGGTTGAAATATTCTGCTAATTCCTAAATTATTTTAATCAAACCTTGGTTACAAATAGTATAAATGAATACTAAGATCTCTGCTTAGGGCAATATCTAAAACCTCATACAGCACAATTTAAATCATCAATCAAAGGCAAAGTAAACAGAAGGGGCGATAACGTGAAAAAAATCAATTTACTCTTAATAGTAACTCTAATATGTTCAGTAACACCTACAGTAAAAGCCCAAAGTACGCTTCCATGGATAGAAGAATACACCCTGATCAATTACAGCACAGGGCAAACCGTACTTGAGTGGCGTTCAGAAACAGGAGAGTTGCTTCAGAACGCCCCAGTGCTCGCTGGTGACGAGTATCAGATCACATTCACCTTAAATCTAAGACAGACTGTGGACGGTGCAATACTGACTTTATCGTTATCAGATTACATGCTCCAACAGTCGGAATCCGTCTACTGGGAAGTAGAGCCCCACTTCCCCAGAACCGAGGGCTTCAATCCTGCCACCAGAACCATAAATATGCATCACGACCAGGGTGTTTACGAGATCACTGCCACTGGTAAGATTAAAAACGATGCCACGATACTCACGGGAGAAGGGGTTTCTCTTCATAATCCCCTTGATATAATGTTGATAAAACTCGATGGACCCGCAGGAACAGAATATGATCAGATCACAGTAACTGTAATAGACAATGTGATTGATGACTACCGTTTCTTGTTGAAGCAAAAAAAAGCCGAGTTACAGGAATACGAAGAAGGTAATGTTGACCCGGCTTTCATACAGCTTTATAAAAATTATATCGAGTTATCAGAGAAACAAGCGGATCAAGGTTTAGTAGAGTCCGCCATTGATTTACTTAACAATCTTGAAGTAGAGGTGCCCCCAACCGAAGTTGGCCCAAGTTGGAGGGAAAAATACTTTATACCCGCAGTGGGAGGACTCACAGTAATTACCGTCCTCGGAATAGTGCTATTTGTGCGTACAAATAGCAGACTAGGGTTCCTTAAAATGGTGGTAGAGGACCAGATAAGAGAGATGGAGGCACTTCAGAGCCGTGCCTCAAGGATTGATAGAAACCTCGCCCAAAGGCTTGACGAGATTAACACACGTTTGAAAGAGACGGAGAGAACATAATGAGCGAACTAGGATACAGTAGCATAATTCACATGGTTGGACTAGGAGGAGCAGGCACCAACATAGTAGAACATTTCATGAAACATGATAACACTATAGAACTCCTTGATAGTGGGGCTACACGCCTTAGCATGATGGCTATGGATATCGCTGATCCAGATATCAAGAGCCTTGACGACACGTATAATCGGATACTGGATCAAATGCGTCGAAAAGGGATTCCTCAGGAGAGATTAAACTTAATCGCTAAGAGCGTGAAATTTCCCAGCGCCGAAGCTATGTTTGACTTTGTGCAGAATAAATTCGAGGAACATCTTCAGAACGAGGGCATAAAGATTGAGGAATATAATCCATGGCTACCCAGCACAGTGGCGATCCCTCCTCTTGCAGGAGGAGCAGGAAGACGTAGGAGTCTTGCCAAGGCCATTTATAATCTCAACTATTACCAGCTTGGCATAATCAAATCCTTCACTAACATGTTTAAGGACAATGCTCTCAGCAGCATCAGTAGTCCAATCATATTACTAATATTCGGTTTGGGTGGTGGAACTGGCAGCGGTATGGCTATGGATTTCGCTAGACACCTACGGCAAGCAGTAGGATCCGGGGTGCCCATCATAGGGTTATGTGTACTCCCCTGCCCTGGAGACGACCCACCGGCCAAAGGATACAGCGCGTTTAACGCAATAAACGAACTAAGTCTACTTATCAATAGAGAAAAAAACGCGTTGCTTACAAAAGGGTTAGGTGAGGTATACAGAAACCCCTTCAATAGTGTTATGTTCCTGCCTTTAATGCCCGCTTATAGCAAGACGGGTAACATCATGGCTGCTCGTGAAGAGATAGACAAGATGATCGTGGAGATGATCTACGTCTTAATGGACTTTGATATGGCTGATCTCATGAGCGGCATAGGAACAGAGGTAGGTCTTACCGACAACTCTATCCATACTCTTAGCATGGTCAAGGTGAATTATCCTGTTGATTCATACGTGGAGGCCTTCAAATCTAACCTTGAGAAGATGCAGCAACTCGCTGAGATAAGGAAAGAGAAGCTTGAGGTACTGGAAAAACTCCAGAGGATCCTTGAATTAAAGAAAGACGAGGTAAGTGACATCTACAAAGACTATCTCATCAAGACCAACGCGTACAATGCTGAGGAATTCGAGGACAAGGTATACCAGATCATACACAGCAGCCCTCGCTTCGACGAGGATATAAACCTCTACGTGAGGGGTATCGAGGATCAAGTCAATAAATGGATAGATGAAGCCATACAGTTCGTATCAACGATCCAGCTTGTGGCAACAGACGGCACCTTAGAGGACAGTGTAGCAAAACTCATACTGGATAGGGAAGATGCGGCTCCCATGGATAGCCTAGAGGGGATGATTCGTAACATTAGCAAGGTCCATCCCGAATATAGGGAGCAGAAAGCCGCAATATTTGAACGCTTAGAACAACTGGTTCCCAGCAGCCAGGGCCTTACCATAAGACAGAAGAAGCTCATAGACGACTTCATGAACTTGGCTTCAGTAACCGAGAGAGCACTGGATATACTGACTCTCTATAACGAGAACAGGCACCTTATTGACGCCATTAGCAGACGTTACGAGATTCTCCCCGATGAGGATAAGCTAAACGTAAACTTCAAGGATATGAAAGCGGAGCTCACCACCATCTATCACTTGCTTCAACTCATGATAAAATCCAGTAGCGATGAGATCAAGATGATAGATGAACATCTTACCTATTTACAGGCATTAATCGCCAAGTTCAGGTCTCGACGCGAGGAACTGGAGAATGAGTTAATCCGGGTGGAAGAAAAGAAGAAACGGATGGAGTTTGACCGGGATAAATATGAGAAAGAGTCTAAGGGGTTCAGTCTATTCGGGAAGAAGAAATACAGTAAGGAAAAACTCAGAGAAGTAGAGCGTGAACTTCAATCAGTGAGAGAAGAAGAAATTCACCTTAATAGTGAAGTAGACTCTGTGGACCGGCTCTTAGAGTTTTATCAGGAACTATCCACAAAGCTGGAGGTAACCAGCGATTACAGGAAACAACTACAGACCGTTCTAGAGTTATCAGAGGATTATCAAGAGAAATTGAGTGGAATAATACAAAGCAACAGGTACTATGAGAGAACCACAGAGCTAACAGGCGACGAGCAGGGTAAGATCATCTACAAGATATTGGCAGAGGAAGAAGATCAGCTTAACAGGGAAGGTATACTTGAAGAGATACTGGATGTTGACCACTTCAAAGACTATATGAGGAGCATTGTCCGCATTTACAGGACCCCTAACATTATGGGTATGAAGAGCAGTTATCGCAGCGACTACCTATGGGTAACAGTGCAGACCCCGCAGGGTCTATGGGATGAAGACTTAACACAGGAGCTCAACACAGCCTTGGCTGGCTATGTTACCGGTGATGTCTCCAAGACTATAACCGTAAGAATTGTGGAGTGCCGCGACCCATGGGTGATAAGAATCGTGGTCATAGCTGGGCGGGGGCGCATAGAGGACTTGGCTCCATATGATGAGATGGAGCGTCTGAATAGGAAAGCCAGTGACTTTGAGAGCAGTCTTAGCAGGAGCTTCCTAGTTGAGCATAAGGGAACCCTTGATGAATTATTGGTAAAGCTTGAAGAGAAACTAGGTTCATCCTAGCATTATTGATTTGATTTTTTCCCACTTCTCATCGTCTACCAGTTTTTGTTTCACATTCATTTTGCTGAAGCGCTCAATCCTCTCATATATCTTACTGAATTTTTTGTCTGTATCGTAGTCTCCTACAAGTATGATTACATCCACTCTGTCTCCGTATTCATCTACGAATGATGGCTCACATATCTGGGGGATATCTATGCCTATGCTGTCTTGTAGCCATTGGGTTACCTCAAATTCTAGTTGTCCTTTCTGGAAGTCGTCTTGATAGCTTAAAGGTGCCCGTACTAGTACGTAGACCATCTTAGCTGTTGTTAGATCAAATTTCATTAACGGCTGTTCGAGGGTTATCTCAAGTATATTCCTAAAGTTGTCATATATGTCAAGACTGCATCCTGTGGCCATTAACGGTGAGTATATTTTAACCCCATAGCTTTTAGAGAGCCTGTATAGTTCCCGTATAATGTTATCTTTGTCCAGTAGCATATCAACGAAGTAATCAATAATCCTCGTGTCTTCAAGAACATCTCCTGCACGGTGTACTCCTTTATACGCCTCCATCATTCCTTGGTCTATTAGGATTAATGAAGTGGAGTTGTCTATCAATATACGGCCAACTGTGGAGAACGCATTGTACAGGGCGTCACTACTGTGGTTCATCGCAGGAAAAAGAGCTATCCCTATCGTGCTTTTTTCTTGATCAGCCAAGTATCTATGTATCTCAGGTAAGAGGCCTGAGCTTGAGCCCTCACTGATGTTTGACAGGCTCATGACTTCTTTATGATACCCGTATACTAGTTTCCCCAACTCCGAGTCTATGTTAATCCTATCAAGATATTCCGCCATATCAAACCAGTAATGTGGCTCATATAGGGTGTCTGCGACCAAACTTTTCCTTGGCTCTATGTCAACTGTTTTATGCTGTAAGTCTTTTTTATGAATTACACGGAGAAGCGTATATACATCTTCTTCGTTAATCTTTGGTGAGTCTATGAGGGTCTCAAGGGTATACTGTCCCACTGAAACCACAGCCTTATCAGGTAGAACAGGTGATATTGCCTCTATCTGTTTCCTGAGGTTTGCAAAGAGGTTAATGTCCGTGTTCGAGCTCAATGGAGGATTCAGCACCTAGCAACATATTGTGTGGAGGATAAGGATATGAGTTTCGCGTTATTTATGGATGATGAGTTCGGCAGGGAGACCGGTAAATTCGTTACTTTCATCATAAATATGATTTCAATGGCTACAGGGTTTATTCTCATACCTCTTCTACCTATGCCTCTACCCTATATTGTAGCTTTTCTAGTTGCCTACGTAACCTATAAGGAAAAACCCTATGGGATGATGATTGGGAGTTTATTGATCAGCCTCGGGTTAGTTTATCACTTATCACGAATAGGGTTCTTCCATATCTTTCAAGGTCCTGTCTCTAAAATTATTATATTATCTTTCTTGATCGCGCCTTTCGCGGTTTGCCCCGCTGTGATTACCAATAATCTGCATATTATCGCTGTTGACATGGGGATTATCGCTGTAGCCTTGTTATTTTTTGAAAGTACTTTCTATTTAGCGATACCTCTGATATTGGTGTTTGCCACTATTTACAAAGGAAGGGGCATAGCCTTCACTTTCATCTATTATTCGTTTATCTCTATACCTTTACAGGTAATTCAATACTTGAAGACGTTTCAGGAAGGTGTTTTTCCTCCTCTGTACACGCCGTTGAATATTATCTATGGTGATATTCAGAGTTCCCTGAGTTACATTAACATTGATGAGTTGAGGAAGGTGTTCAATATCATCAGTGAGATCTTTATATCCAAGGGTTTTGAGCGCTATGTTACAGATGTACCTGATTATATCAAGGAAAACTTCACAACCTATCTTCTTACTGATTACCTTGATTATATTAGTTCTATCGAGTTTCCTCAATCTTCTGCACCGGTTTATGTAATTAACAGTTTCATGCAATTTGTGTCCAATAACATCCCAATATATGAGAACTCGATCCTACCTCGCTACGTGAATTCTACTCTTCCCAGTTTCATGACTCAAAACATGGATCAAGGTATATGGGGTAGGTTATTGACCGGAAACGTTGATTCTGCTGTACTTTATATTGAAGTTGAGGCGCTCTTCCCCCGATATCTCAATCATGTCTTCCAAGCCTATTTTAAGGAAGCTACAGGACAATTACTGAATTCTTTACCTGGTATCGTGTTTTTCATGGTTATAATGATGGGGTTCCTCTCCGCGATTACATTGCTTAACATGAATTTACCTGACCCGGTAAAGGAGTCAGTTATCCCGGGTAAGTACGTGGATTTTGTGATCTATTTGCTACCCATAGTGGTGGCCGCTATTACGACTCTGATCTTCTTTGTATCCATTGATGCATTACAGAAGCCTCTTGCCTTTCAGGCTACAGTGAATCAATCTATCATTATTTTTAGTACAGGCTTCACTATCCTTTTCTCAGCTCCTGTAAGCTTCAGCAAATATCTTTTTGACCTTAAGGAGGTGAAGGAGATTAGATCCATCTCCCTTCTGGAGGAATGTGATTATCAGCAGGAGAAGCTTGAGAGATTTATCTCCTTGATTAACCGGATGGGGACACCTATTCCTGATAACTTCATCGAGTTAAAGACCCGGATGCTCATTTCACTGGATGAGATTAAAGAGATAAGAGCAAGTACAGAGCGCGCCAAGGAGCTTAAGGAGATTGATGAAAATCTCAGGCGAGTATATAATGGGTTGAAGGATGATGTTGATAGTTATGAGACCCGGTTAGATGTGGCTCTTAGAGATTATTACATTCATGTTAAATTCGAGTACCTTGAGGCGCTGGGTGAGATAAACGAACTTGGATTATGTGTTGATGCACCTGAGATAAAGGAGATGGATTATGATGCTCCGCTTGAGGAAAAGCTGTCTCATATTGAGGGGGTTGTCGAATCTGGGCGAGTACTCGTTGAGGAGTTGATTGATACCAGTGATAAGATCTATGAGATTATCAGCAGCCTCTTTGAACCAAGTCTACCAGAGGACAGTGCGATTTTGTTGATCAGCCGGGAGAAATTGGATGAGGATGAGCCATGGGTGATTATAGACGCTATACTAGTGAGTCTGAAGAACTGGGAGAAACAGTACAGCGCGGATATCGTTAAGGCTACTCGACCTATTAATGATAGTATTGAGACTATTGCTGAGCTTAGTCGGAGGGGAAGTAAACTAGCGGGGCTTCTCGGTGATAAATATGAGGAGATAAGGGCTCTTGCTGAAAGGGTTGAATCCAAGAACTTCACCACAGGGGATGAGAATCTTAGGGTCTTGAAGGTTATACTGATTCGGGATACTATTTTGAACACTGTAGACGTCGTGGGGAAGATTATTGGTATTCTCTATTACTACATTAAGGAGTTGGAGTTCAATATTGATCTCCTGCTCCCACGTGAGGACTATGAGTGGAACCGCAACCTTACTCTTACTGAGAGAATGAACCAGAGCCTGGAAGTCATTAATAATTATGAGCAGTACAGGATAGATGAACTCATCAGCCACCTGTACCGAGTGCTTAGTTATATTGACGAGGCTGTGGAGACCATCGAGTATTATCATGAACGAAAAGAGATGCTGTTAAACTATCCTGTGTTCCAGAAGAAGATAGACAGAATATTGGGTGAAAAGAATGAGGTTAAGCTGGATGAGTTAGGTGTAAGCGAAAAATATGGTAGAGAGTATCTCAAAATGTATCTTAGAACTACATACAGTCCATTGACGCTAGAAGAGACCGCTGATAGCCTCAGGAGGAGCCAGTAGTGTCATCGATCAAGGGCAGACTTGCGGACCGTAAGAAAGCAAGCATCGAGTTAAATGGTAGAGAGATCATCATAAAACGTGGTGGCGGCTTCTTCGGCGGAGGTCCTTCTAACCGTGTAATTCATTTAGATGAATTGGAGACCTTGGAGCATAGAGTGGGTGAAAAACCATTCCCCGATGCTTTGATGGTTAAGCTTGTGACACCTGATGAGGAATGGTGTTTTTTTAGCGTAAACAAGGAGCCACTGGAGAGACTCGCTGTAGAGGCTAAAAACTATGTTGAGAAAAGGTCGAGGCTCCTTGATGAAATGGAGCATGAATATGAAGAGGAGCGAGCGGCTCACTTAGCTCTCTTGGTTTTGAACCTTGAGTTGGTTGACGCATTGTTAAGCTTGGTCATGTTATTACATGGCTCGATTAATTGGCTGGATGTGGAGGAAGCGTTTAGTCATGTGGAGCATGTTAATCATGATAGGGTCAATCTCACAGTTGTTGACGTGGCTCATCTTAGTCTTGAAAGACTATCGGCTGGAGTTGAGAAGAGAAGCATTAAGGTCATCAAGAGAGAGGTATATGATATTCTTTTCACGCTTAATGAGAGCTGCCGGGAGAAAGCCAAATACAGGGAGAACTGGTTTAACACCCAGTTTCATCATTTATTCTTTGAGGTCTTGCTTCTTTTATGGTGTGGAAGGCTTGGTGGCATTACTGGGGAGTCGGTAGATGATTTGGAGAAATCATGGATTCTTGTTGAGGATCTCCAACGGGAGGTTAAGAAGGATATTGATGAAATCCCGTTAATTAAAGACGATCTGGGTTTCAATGATTTTAGACTTATTCTTTTTGCGTGGGCTGAAGCACTGGGGGTGGTTGATTTCATCCCTGGTGACGAGCTTGAAAAACGGCTAGCTGCCTGAATCTTAGTTAATCCTATTCTTTAGAGTATTTCCGGGCCCCTCGTTTATTCCATTTCTCCCTATTGCGATGCTAGGTTCCCAGAAAATGCTTGAAATGATCCTACGCGCATGAGAGATCGGTGAAAATGGGAGACGGGATAAATAGTAAGGAATATCTAATGGGGTGTGGTTATGGTGTCGGTGAGCTGGGGGGCGGCTGTCGGGCCACTGGTCTGAGGAAACTCCATCCACTGTGTAGGACTGCGACGCTGTGAGGCGTAAGGGGAGACCCTTGGCAATGGACAGAAACGATACCTCTCGTGGTATGTGATGATTCCCTATTGGGGATGAGGTCGCCGCGTGTTAGGATGAGACGACTAACCCGCAGGGTGCAAGGGCAAATAGGCGCCGTATTCCCTCCTACAGGGGGCGCGGGTAGCCTGCATAGCTGAATGTCGCCAAAGGACAGAAGATGGGTTACACCCAGCACACCATTCATCTTTTGTGATACTGATGGAAACCTTTGTGTCTATAATTGCTATTATTCTCGTATTTTTTTCTGGAACACCAACATCTAAGTATCCAAAGTAAGGCTGTTTAATGTTTGACTAGAAAAAAGTGAAGAAAAACGTGTTTTACTCTATTTTTACCATGGGTTCCCCACAGCAGACCAGTTGACCAGGTCCATTCTCCAGAACCTTAACCTTGTTGCCGCAGATCTCACATAGATAAACTTCGTTTACCTCTGTCATAATTAAGACATGGGGCCCCGATGTATATACCTTACCCTAGCAACTATTGGGATGGAGCCGCAAAGCCTAGAATCATCCCATTTCTCTAAACGAAACTTCTAAAACATCTTCTTTCCGATCAAGGTCTACGCAAAAAAGATACTATTCAACACATAATACTTAAGGGAGGAGGATGGTGCCGAAACCCGGAAACAACTTATCATATAAAAAAAGTCAAAAATAACCAGATCAACACTCAATTACCATAAAAAACTGGTATGGTGATTTGTTTATATGACGTTGAGAGGTAGAATAGGTTGGCTCCACTGTGGAAATACCGGCGGATTATTTTCTGTTCTTTTATCTCTTCCTCGAGATTGTTGAGTCTCCCTCGTAATTCATTTACATTTACGGTAATAATATCTGGATGTATAATAAAATCTCAAATAAGAAAAAAGAGGATGACACTAACTATTCGCGGCCTCGTGAAGCTTCTCCACTAAGTTATCAGCTTGCTCCAAGGTATTATAGAAGTGGGGGCTAATCCTTATGCCTTCTACTCTCTCACAGCACCAGTAATCCTCTGAGTTAAGCCTCTTCACTGTACTCTCTATGTCCGGCACCTTTACGTTTACGTATGTTCTGCGTTCCTCCTCTATTGGAGTCTGTAGCTTGTATCCTTTATCCAGAAGCTGGTCTATGATCCTTGTGACAATTTTATTGTTCTGTTTTTCGATCTCTTTCATACCGTGATCCAAAAGCACTTTCATGCTGTTTGCCACGGCCTTGAAGGTGAAATCCGGGCTCCTGAACACCTCATATTTCTTTATCCCTTTCTTTAACTTAAACTCGTGTTCCATGTATTGACCTTTCACACCTTTCTGCTCATAATCGTATGTACAGCCACTAACATAAGCTGGCGAATACTCATCAATATACTCCTTCTTCATGTAGAGGAAACCAGCACTCGCGGCCGGGATACCCCCTAGTAGCCACTTGAATGTACTGGTTCCAGCGAAATCAACACTTGTCTCGTCTATTCTCCAGTCTATGGCTCCCATACTCTGGGTCGTATCCACAACGAAGTATGCCCCATGGTCATGGGCTATCTCGCCTATCGAGTCTATATCGAACATGTATCCATTGAACCAGCTTGGTTGATCGATGTAGACAATGGCTGTATCATCATTTATCGCCTTCTCAAAAGCCTCTGTCTCCACGACGCCGTTATCACTAGGTAGCCACCTTGCCTCTGCTCCCCTCTCTACTGTCTTTTGCATTAAGGCTGCTCCCATGGGAAAAGCTAGATCCGTTGAAACTATGTTATCTCCTTTCTCTACTGGGATCATACTCATAGCAATGTTCATAGCCGTTGAAGCATTGGGAACACCGAGGACCTCCTCTTTCTCAGCGCCAATCACCTTGGCGAATAACTCCCGTGCCTCCTCCTTGGCTCCACTTCCCTCCTCCACGTTGAAGGCCCACTCTCTCTCGCCGCTCATATGCTCCACAAGTGCATCAGTGTATTTCTTGATGGTTTCAAGGGTACTCTGGGGTGCACACCCCATTACTGCATTATCAAAATATACCAGTTTTTCTGCTAATGGGAATCTCTCTTTAAGTCTCAATTCAATCCCTTACATATAATCCCAAAGAGTATTATAACACCCACTAAACCAGTTCTCTCTCTGTTACATAAATAAATTATACACTGACCTTAACCCTTACATCCTTCTTTTCTCCTCTGTCTTCATGTATAATATTGATAGCATATTCACCTCGCCTATAATTCGCTAGGTTCTCAAAGTCTACTTTGACTCTCTTTAAAACATCAATTGAATTCAACGGAATCATGTAAAAATATACTCCGTTGCAGCCTACTGAATGGTGTACTCCTGATCAATGTCCTCATCTAATAGTCCCAAAAAGTCTGCAAATTCCTCCACAGGTGTCCAGCGAAGGGAAGCACTCTTTCCGTGGGAATATCTTAAACACTTTCTTATCTAGAACCGAGTCAGTTATGAATTTGGTCTAACTGAAATGCATGTCAGTAACTACTTATCTTCATATCTCTGTGATGACCCCTGTCTCGTCTATTACCTCCAGCTAACTGTTTTTCTTCATATTTCCTCTAGCGAAATCATCTACTAAGTAAAACGGGTTTTATGAATTACACAATAGAGGTTCAAAGTTTTTCATTTTAACTAGAATTTGTATTTCTGAATCTCCGTACTAGTCATCTCTCTGATATCTTCCCAGTATTCTCTCTCCCTATACGATACTAAGGTAATGGATTTACCTGATTCCCCGATTCTAGCTGTTCTCCCAATCCTGTGGAAGTAAACCTCAGGGTCCTCTGGAACCTCATAGTTTATGATATGCGTGATACCCTTGATATCCAGTCCTCTTGAAGCAACATCTGTTGAGACGAGGAAACTTACCTGTCTTTTCTGAAGCATTATAAACGCCCGGGTTCTCTGACTCTGAGTAAAGCCACCATGAATACTTTCCACAAGGTAGCTTGCCTCTTGTAGTTTACTGGTTATCTCATCAACTTTTTCCCGGGTGTTGCAGAATATTATCCCTCTGTCAACCTCTACGCTGTTAAGGATTTTGTATAACTCGGTTAACCGGTTTTTCTCTGACACCCTGACTATAAACTGCTGTACGTTTTCTTGAGCCACTTCATCCTCTGAAATGATTACTTTCCGGGGGTGACGCATAAACCGAGTTGATATCTCAATGATCTCATCGTTTATGGTAGCTGACCAGAGACCGGTCTGGCGTACGAAGGGGAGTTGACTCAGGATATCATTCATCTCTCTTCTGAACCCCATCTCTAGCATCTTATCCGCTTCATCAATCACAGCGGTCTTTACTCCACTGAGATCCAGTGTCCTCTGTCTGAAGATTAGGTCAAGTAACCTTCCCGGTGTACCCACAACTATATGTGCGGGGTGCCTAAGGAGACCTACCTGTCGGTAAATGTTTCCCCCTCCATGAAAACACATTACCCGTATATCCGTGTATTTCACTATCCGTCTAATATGCGCCGAGATCTGTTGAGATAACTCCCTCGTGGGTGCAACAACCAGTCCCTGTGTTGATGGGTCCTCTAGATCTATTTTAGCGACCATCGGTATGCTGAACGCAGCAGTCTTCCCGGTCCCCGTCTGAGCCTGAACGATGATATCTCTGCCTTCTAATAATAGTGGTATGGCTTCTCTCTGGACAGGTGTCATCTCTGTGAACCCCATCTTACGGATGCCTCTTAGAATATCTTGGTCAAGGGGGAGTTCTTCAAATTGGCTCAATATACTCTCTCCTTGTATAAGTTTGGCTACCTAAAAGGGTAGTTTAATAGCAGTAGTGGATATACCCCGGTTTTCTTGGGAATAGTACATCTATTAGCTCCTCGTACTCGTCTCGAATTATGAAATCCTGGTAAGCGTACTGTAGATCAACTCTGCTCCTATATCCCATGAATAACTGTATAGATGCATATGGGTTTAAGCCAATGTTCCTACTTGCTTCAGTTGTTTCTTTTACATCTAGTAACTTTCCGTCTTCAAAGCTTAAACTAATACCATATTTCCAGAAATTAAACTTCAAAACTTTAGATAATCCCTTGAACTTTGACCTCTCAAGTCTATTCTCAAGAACTGGTCCAAGTTTTCTCAGGAAATTCACTGGGTTGAGTATCTTTACCTGCCATGCATATGGTGTATTCATTTTGGCTCCAAGTTTCTTCAGGTACTGTGAGAAATGATCTGTATGGCTGAGTTTGGTCTTTATCTTATCGCCACCCAGTTCCTCAGCTATTATTTTTATTGTTGCAGCAACTCTCGGAATATACTGTGGTGTCACTTGTGCTAGTTCTCTGATTACATATGTTTTCTCTTCTTCTAAGTACTGGTACCTGTAGTAAGCGATTAATCGGGCGTCTTCAAAGACCGCTATGCTTTTGAAAGGTTCAGCACCATATATCCCTGTTTTCAACTGAGTTTTCCATATTGTCTTTGTTCTATTACTGTGTACCATGTATCTTTTCTGTGTATTCTCTAGTAGGCTTATCGCTTGTTCTATATCATCTTCAATAAATTGTCGTGTCTCCAGCCTTGGGCCATCTGGTATTTTTCTTATCTT
>CAZLHA010000024.1:0-20268 GCA_964559155.1 uncultured Candidatus Bathyarchaeia archaeon
CTAATCCTCCTCTCGGGCTCGCACCCACCTCAACCACCGGATGTTTACGTGTCTCCCGGATAATCTGGCTAATATAGTCGATTATCTTGTCATCCACGTAGATCTTTTCCTCGATAAAGTTCTGCACAGCCCTAAATGTCTGCTGATTAGTGACGGGCTGAATTAACTGGGTGGGGTCATCCTGTTTCCAGTAGATCCTGCGTTTAAGGATCAACGCCTCCTGGCTCAGGGTCTCCACGTACCCCATCCGCATCTTAAGTAGGAACCTGTCCATCTGGGCCTCCGGCAGGGGATATGTTCCCTCCATCTCGATGGGGTTCTGGGTGGCTATTACGAAGAAGGGTTTGTCCAGTAGATGGGTTTCTCCCTCTATTGTTACTTGTCGCTCTTCCATGGCCTCCAGGAGCCCCGCCTGTGTCTTGGGTGGTGATCTGTTGATCTCGTCCGCCAGCAATATATTTGTGAATATGGGGCCTTTCTCCAGTGTGAAGGTTTGATCCTTCATCCTATAGACCTTGGTTCCCAGGATATCCGCTGGCATGAGGTCCGGTGTGAACTGGATACGCCTCATCTGACACCCCGTGATCTGGGCGAATAGCTTCGCTAATAATGTCTTCCCTAGACCCGGGAAATCCTCGAATAATACGTGGCCGTTAGCGAAGCTGGCCGCCAGCATCTTCCTCAGCGTCAATCTCTTACCTACATAGACCTTTCCTAAGCCCTCTAGTATCGCGTTGCTTATGGCGCGTACCCTGTCAACGTGCATTGCCTGCATTTTTATTGATCTCCATTCTCTTCCTGCCTGTTGATTTTATACGCCCCCAGGCCTAGGGCGTTGATGCTCTGTACTGTTTTCTGTAGAACCTGCATCCTGCGTTCCTTGTTCTTCTCCTCTATCTTATCGCTGGCTCCCCGCCTCGCAAAGTGGGGGTATTTCTGGTCCTCATATTTGATGAAATCCTCCAAGCTCTCAGTCATCTCCTTCTCTGATGCCCGGTTCTCGTTGAGAAACCTGAACAACTTGACCATTAATCTCTCTTTTTCTCCTCTCTCTATGAACTCGTCTATAATCTCGGTGAAATTCTTAAGGGCTTTTCCCTTGGTCGCGCTCGTGTCCTGAATATGTTTAGTCCACTCTCCCCGTTCCGTGGGCACCATCATGGACTCTGTCATGCCCCTGCGCATTATCTGGAATATGAACGCCCCGATAATCACTATACCCGTCCACTCGATGTATGGGCTCAACTGTCTTAATACGGGGCTTACCTCTGTGAGTGTTCCCCTGATAAAGTTAACATACAGGGTGCCGATTAGGCTCAGAGCTAATACGAAAAAATAGTTGGACGCTATCCCGCCGATCTGAGCCAGGTAGGGGTTGCGGCTATCCCTGAATATTCCCACCAGTGTTACTATTGATGCCGCGCTGAAGCCCCAGCTTATCATTGATTTGATGAGTGTAATCTGCTCTGACTCCGGTACCCCCGGCACCACCCAGTACAGGTTAACCAGCTGTACGCATATCTGGCCCATGATGAAGATGGATAAGGCCCCGGCTATTACCCGGATATAGAACTGGTTGCGGAGCTCGGCTATAGTCGCCAGTATCGAGTACAGGAAATAGACTGCGAATGCCCCCATGAATAGATAACCGGCAACATTCGTGGCCTCGCTCACTGGTTGGAGTATCATGAAGACTATTATCAGGCTCGCGAATCCACCCGCGTATAGTCCACTGATTATAACATTGTTTATCCTGCCCTCGAATAAAGCCGCAACCAGGATACCCAAGTAGAAGAAGGTTAAGGCAACTATCACCGGGACAAGTATCAGGTATATACCGGCGGGGGCCATCTCCTCGGGTATGTATGGTAGGAAGCTAGCTACGTCACCTATTGTTACTGTGGATGCAAAGCTGAGTAAAGCCAGTACCGCTATGACGAAGAAGTATATTACGGTGGCCCGTATTAGCCTATTTCTGTTCTCGTTCTCTATTCTTCATCACCTCGATTATTAGCTCAATAGTCGCGTTTGTACGCTTAAAATCATCCTGACTGAGTGTTATGTTACTGTACATGGCTATCTCATAGCTTGAGACCAGGTCCTCCAGTAACGCGTCAGCGGTCTTCGGAAGCCGTTCCTCAAGTACGTACTGGAACTCACGGGGAGTCATAGCCTCGTCTATATCCGGGTAGATACGCTGCATGGAGACAAAGAACCTGTTGAACAGCTTGACTACGCCCTCCTCATAACTCGTATACTCTAAGGGGGCTCCGTCCTCGTATCCAATGGGTTCTTTCTCCGGGGCCAGGTTAACCCTGGCCTCTATGATGGGCTCCTCTTCCTGTAGCCTCTTGTTTCTCTTTGCTGCCGCTATTCCTACGCCTATGGCGCCTGCTAGGGCTAATCCGATGTTGTATGGGAACGTGAGAAGCATTGATAGGATATTTGTCGCGTCGGGTGGCGGCACGATAACCGTCACAGCTATGGTGTCTGCTCCACTAAGATAGTAACGTGTCTGCTCCTTGATGAGACTCATATTGTATTTCCCGTTCTCCGGGAACAATGTAACAAAGCTCACCTTTCCCTCAGCGTTACTGGTCAGGTTAAAGACCCGGTCCAGATAACTCACCTTAACCGTGGTGTTAACTATAGGCGACCCATCACTGGAGTCCAGTATTGTCCCCCGGTAGGTTATGTTCCTCCCCTCGTACACCTGTCTGGGTCCTGTGATCTTGAGCACTGGGTCAGCGACCACCTTTATGGGTGGGTCACTATAGGACTCTTTGTAACGCGCGGTCTCCAGGCTATGTGCTATCAGATTATAGTCGCCTACAAGTATCTCGGGGGTGGCGTCACAGGTGACATTGAATAGTCCCTCATTTACCTCCCCGACGCCGACGATGAGTCCTTCCTCGTAAATATCTGTCTTGTTTTCTTTGAGTATTATCTCAACCTGTGTATCTGATACAGCTGTATCGTTTGCTGTTCTAACTGTCCCCCATACGTTGAACTGCTGCCCCCTTATGGCGATGGGGTCATTACCCGTAATGTTGCAGATGGTTCGCTGCTGGGTGATATTGGATTCTCCCTCGGTTGTGTGTATGGGGCAGGCGTCAAAGGTCACCCAGCCCTGGTTCTGGAACTCGGCCTCAGCGTAGAGGAAAGCCTGCTGGGGTAACACATACTGCAACTCCACATCAGGCTTAACCGTATACCCGATCACCACTCTAGCCGGGATATCGATACTTCTAGCCAGGAGCACAAACGCTGAGTTAAAGTGGCTGCCCACACCTTCTTTGGTGTTGGATAAGAACCATCGAACAGGGTCAACGCTGGAGGGTGCACTGGTGAAGTTCTCGTTGAACTCATAGTTCTCTAGCAAGTGATTCTGGATGGCCTTCAATTTATCATAATCTGTGGCTGCACCCGCTGTCCACTCCATGGCTTTATCCTGTAAATAGTCCTCAAGTTCAGATGGTACAGTGAGGATTTCAGGTGGCCCGATGGCGTGGCTGCTCCTTAATGCTGCTTCACTATGCGTATATCGATTATAGCTAACCCAGTAAGGTTGATCATAGGGTTCAACGGCGTCGAAGCTCTGGATATCCTCATAGTAGTTGATATTGAACTTTGATTGATTGAAGTTGAGAATGGTGGTATGCTGTGCTGCCAGCATGTAGCCTGTTAGGTTTGCAAGTGGGTTTACCTGGAACTGGACCGGGACTGGGCCCTTGGGGTACGATGGGTCCGCCGGTAACAATTGCCCCGTATATGTCATGGATTCAAGATCACTGGGCCTGTTCCACGTGCCGTGTGTATAGTTATAAGCCGCGTATCTTCTGAGGTACTTTGTCTTGGGTGGTAGCTTGATTAATAGTATTGGCCCCCGTTCCTGTTGCACTTCGTACCCTAGCTGGGCTTGCTGCTCTCCCCCACGGAGCCCCTGTGCCTCAGCGAAGCCCTTGGCTGATACTGGGGCGTTTTCATCCAGCTCCAGTCTAGTGATGTCTCCGAGGATGTTTATGGCTGTACCCAGCATCCCCACGCTTATGGTGAGAACGATGATAAGCCCTAGGAGACGCGCGTATTGCTTCAATATGGTTGTACATCTCTCTGTGTAGGTTTTATTCTTTTACTCGGCTGTTTTATATTATAAGGACCCAAATATGGGCTTTGTCTCACTTTTTTGATATATTCCTTGTCTCCTTGGACTAAACATGGTTCCTGATTATAAGTGAATATGATATGAATGAATCAAGTTAGTCTCATGTTTCGAGGGCAACCCTTCATCGTAAACCCTAATAACAATAGCTAACCAGCAAGATACATGTGGACAGTCAAATCAGAGTCAGGTAGACTCAACGCCGTATTAATACAGGACTCAACAGAACAACTATGGACCAAGAAAATGCCCTTCGCAGGCATCGAGTCCAGCACCCACTACGTGAGCAGAGACCCCACAGCCCAGATGAACCCCGGACACCAGCAATGGCTACAACTACCCAAAATACTCCGAGATGAAGGCGTACAGGTATTCGAAGTAAAAGAAACCCTGAGCAAAATACTGGAAGACGCCACACTGGCAGAACTAGGCCAAATAGTGGACGACGTATGGATGGGGTCCCCCAACCCCCCGGACCCCGAGGAACTAACCGTAGACCACCTCATGTGGGGCAACCCACCGAGACCATACTACGACCCCACCCTGGACAAGGTTGTCTTACCCGATCACCGACGAGTAGCCTGGACCTATACACGGGACACCAGCTTCACCACCCAGCTAGGCACCGTAATCTGCAACATGCGACGCTACAGCAGACGCTACGAACCCCGCGTGGTCAAGCTCTGCTACCAGTACGACCCCGTGCTCAGCATGAAAACAGAGATCATATACGACGCCAACGAGACCCTGGGCGTATACAGTGAACCCCCATGCGTCGAGGGAGGCGACACCCAGATCATAGACGAGGAGACCATCGCCATCGGCGTCGGACAACGATCCACCGTCACCGGTGTAATCGAGACCGCTAAACGTCTCTTCGAAGCCGACAAGGATGATGAACTAAAATACGTATGCGCTGTGAACCTGGCGGACGAACCAGCTGTCGACTATATGCACCTGGACGTAACCATCAACTACCCGGATAAAGACAAGGCCTTGGTCATGCCCTATGTCTACGACACAGAACTACTGGACGACTACCCACCAAAGAAACTATTACTCAAAACACTGGAAGCCATCCGTAGACAGGCTGAAGAACACGGACGCTCCATGAACCCCCTTGTCCACCCGGATCACTTCAAACACCTCGGCAGAACAAGCGTATACGTTAATGATGGCGACGAACCAAGACTCCAACGAGTGGAGCTAAGCTTCCTCGACTTCCTCCTCAAAGAAGAGAAACTAGACCCGGATAAAGTAGTATACGTCGGAGGCACCCCGGAAGACCCCTGGGACGTGGAGCACCTCCTGGACACCATGCTGGAGCAGAGCCGAGGAGCATCAAACATAGTCACCATAAAACCCGGCACAGTAATCGCGTATGACCGAAACCACTCCACAAACCAGGCGCTCAAAGACCACGGAGTAACCGTCAAAGAATGGGAGTCCGGCTACCTAGACCTACTGGGCGGCCCCCACTGCAGCACAAGCCCACTAAGCCGAGACCCTGCATAATCTCTCCCCTTTTTAATTCTCTAAGAACCTTCTTGTATACCTCGATAGATGCTCTGTACCCTAGAAAGACGCCTTAAAAGATGGAGTTTGTTAATCTTTCCTAACCAGATAAGCGAGCTACTGTCAGATACTGCTCTTTCTCTCGTTGGAGTACTCAAGGTCACGCTCTAGATCATCAAGAGTGTAATTCAATACAATCCGCCGATCATTCATAATGTTCGCCATCTCCCGTAACGAAACCCCCGTCATCTCCGCCGCACATCACATCGTGACTTTACCATTCCTATACGCATCTACTGCTTCATCAATTCTTCTCTAGGCTAACGCTTGATCTAAAAGCCTTCTGATGCGTTCAGACCTATCTATCCTATCCCTCTCAGCTATTCCCTCAATCGCATCAAGAACTTTGAGTGGCAGTAAAATAGTGACTGTCTTAAGCACCATATTCATCGAATACATTAAATTCTAACATATACTAAATATTATCCGAAATCTAGCTCACGTTTTGTATAAGATATTCTGTTTGATCTAAAAACATTACAATAATCGACAATTTTTCCATAAATTTTGTCGTGTGATTAGTTTCTTCTTGTGCTGCTTCCCGTGTGTACATATTTCCCCGACTGTGTCTAGGTCCGCAGTGCAGCTGGACTTCTTGTTTTGTCTCGATTAGTTTGACCAGTTCTTGTCAGAGTCTTGTCCCGGATTCTTATACGAGTCTGGAAAGATCTATATTGGTGCCAGTTATTTCTCCAATCAGGTCTGCTCATGCCTCCTATGTTATTGCAACACAGAAGAGGTCTGAGTAGACCCATAAATTCTATCCTACAACTGCACAGAACCAAAAAATTGAATGTTAACTTAACGTCAGAAAAATATAGTATGACTTGAATAACATACTAGAAATTCTTTAGATCTAATACAGAGACTCCTAACTCTCTTTTATGTTCAATAATGAATGAATCACTGGTAATCAAGGGTAGCCCTAGCTGAAGCGCAGATGCGACATGGTAAGAATCAAAATAGTGAAGTCTCCTTGAACCCCCATATTTAGCATAGAGGTTCATAGCGTTTACAGATATGCTTGGATTAAGGGGTAATGGTTCATGAGGGATGCTAGCCATTCCTGTTAAAAATTTGATCACTTCTTCAAGGGATATGCTTTTAGAGCGTAAGGCAGTTACAATATCGTCATATATAATACTGGAAACCTTTGCCCCTATACGTCCGTCAAGCACCTCCTCGATTACCTTTTCAGAGTGAAAAGATAGATTATCGCCTTCACCAATATAACTGATAAAGACATCAGCATCAAAAAGCATCTCTTTTGAGTACATAATTCTCCCCGGACTCCTCTAACTCCTCAATACTGTATGGTATCTTAACCGAGTCCTTCGCCTCATGGGGTTCTGGTACAGGTGTAATAATAACCGAGTCACCATCCATTGACAGGATGAATTTACGGGATTTCATCTTCTTTCTAATCTCTATTGGGAGTGTTAGTCTACCCCTTTCATCTAAGGAAACCAGCATATTACCCATCAAAGAATATCTGTACCCATTAATAAACATATAATCCCACCAAGAAGCATAACAGTTAACAACCATTCTAAAACCACTAAACTATTTTGTATCCTCCAATATTTTCACGCATATACTGATTCAAATAGTATTGACCCTATAACCAACAACCACCAGACCTGTGGCCCTGATGAGGGAATTTGGTACGGCTTTACATCCGATTACATATTTGACGAGGCTGTAACTGTTGCCTTGATGAGAACAGGAAGACCTGACCTTGCCTTTGATCTAGATAACCTAATCCTTGGAGTAGACTATCCGATTTTTGACACAATCCTACCAGTGGGGGAAGAGACCTTTGATAATAGTTGGGATATTTTCATGAGCTTCTCTAACCGTGGTCTTAGCATCACCGACTGTTCATCTATAGCTTTGGTGAGAAAACTGGGTGTTGAACATATTATTAGCTTCGACAAGGACTTTGATGGAATCGTTAACAGAATAAATTGAACAAAATTAAAACATATCATTGAACATTAGTGAATATCCTCATTTTACATACTTTTCAATAACTTAGGATAACCTCGCTACATTTGTTAAAAACATCTAACACTCTTTCAATTGAACCCAAGTTTCTTGCATAATCCTCGCTCAACCATTTCCAGCTTAAAGGCGTTTTCTCACTCCTCGCTTGAGCAGATTCTCTCTTCGCCACCCTACCCCCTTCTCTCTAGGTCTCTTGGATTTTACAACAACAATTACTATAATTGGATGTAATGCCTAACAGAAAAACGAACAAATGAACAAACGAACACAAACCCCTTTCCCCCCCGGGTGGCCCCCATGTAAAGAGGGTTAGAAGTGGCGGAAGCACCGCTCATCCGTGAAAGCCATGGCGATACCATGCTCATCACAGGCCTCAATAACCTTCCGGTCCCGTATACTGCCACCTGGCTGCACACACGCAGATACACCGTACTCAGCCAAGAGATCAATACTGTCCCTGAAGGGGAAGAAACCATCACTGGCTAACACAGATCCAGCGATCTCTTCCTCGTGGCCTCGCATCTCCGCCTTCTCCAGTGCCAGCTTAACCGCTGTAACCCTGTCCTGTTGACCCGTACCAATACCGATGGTTGCGTTATCCTTACCCAATACAACCCCGTTACTCCGTACATTCATGCAGATATACCAGCTAAACAACAAGTCCTTCAACATCTGCTCACTTGGCTCAGTTTCCGTAACAACCCTCAGATCATCAATACTACGTATCTTGGTCAACATGGGCGCCTGTAATACTATACTACCGTCACTCTGGACGCTGATATCCAGTGGACGCATGGGGTCACCCGTGAATTTACTAATCTCATCGAGGCCATCTACCTGCATGATCCTGATGTTCTTCTTCTCCTCAAAATACTCCATGCACCCGTCCTCGTAACCTGGCGCCACCACGCCCTCCACGTAACTATTCATGATCTCCTCCGCAGTAGCCACATCCACCACGCGGTTGAATCCTACCACGCTACCAAAAGCAGCAAGACTATCACAGTCACGGGCCTTCTTATACACCTCCACCAGTGGCTCATCCCGGTTCTGAGCCGCCGCCCCGCTGGGGTTCACGTGCTTCATCACCGCACATGCAGGCTGATCAAAGTAGCTCACTATACGGGTGCTATTATTAGTATCCTCAACATTCGTCATGCTGAGCCCGGATTTACCTGACTTTAAGAGCTTAATATCTCCCACCGTCAAGGAGCCCTCTATGGGGCTGTAGAAAGCCGCTGGTTGATGCGGGTTCTCACCATACCGTAGACTCATATGCTTCCTGTAGACCACTTCCTCATCACCTATGATAATCTTCATGGTCTCCGGGTAATCTTCCTCAAGTTTCGTACTATACTTCTTTCTAATTGACTTCTTCTTACTCATAGTGTCTCCTCCAAATACTCAACGATAGCGGCATCATACTCCGCTGTCCGCTTAAACGCGGTGAGAGCAAAACGTCTCCGCATCTCCGTCGTCAACTCCCCATTGTTCTCTTTAAGAGCCTCGATAACTTCAGCGTACTGACATGGATCCGAGACTATACATGTCTCATCATACAGAAGACTAGCCTTTGCCGTGCTCCGTGTCATGGTTGGACCTCCGATATCGATATTATGACCCGCCTCGATGAGATCAGCTCCCCCCGAGACCACTTTCTCAAAGGGATACAGATTCACCACAACGAGATCAATGAACTCGATACCGTTCTCAGTCATCCAACTCTTATGCCCCTGGTCATCTCTATCCATCAACAACCCTCCGTGTATCTTTGGATGAAGAGTCTTAACCAACCCCCCGGGGCTCTCAGGGTGACCCGTATACTCACTTACCTCAACGAGGTTACTGTACCCGATCTCCTTGATCCGCTTAGCAGTACCCCCACTGCTAATGATCTTCACATCATAATGTTCTAGAGCATGCACCAGTTCCTGCAGGCCCCGCTTATCATATACGCTGATTATCGCCCTCTCTATCAAATTTCTCGCCTAATATGCCTATAGCACAGACAATACAATTATAGGCTTTGGGTTACACAGAAATGCAATATTGATGAAAAAATATCAAATAAGTTAAAAGGACCTGCTAGGCCCAGGGCGGAAAATATCATGAGGAGCCGCCTCACTAGCACCATGCTCAGTCACCAATGCAAGCCTCGCCTTCTCCCACACCTCAGGGATATTAGTCGCTCCCACATAACCCATAGCCGCCCGTAATCCACCAGTGAACTCTCCGAGGATATCGTTAACTGGTCCCCTATAAGGGACCCATCCCTCAACACCCTCATTGATGGACTTGCTGGGTTTACTGTACCTATCCTGTACGAAACGTTTCTCACGAGCCTTAGCGCTACCCATACCATAATACTCCTTATAGTAACGCCCCTCCATAGCCACAAGTCTGCCCGGGCTTTCAGTACAACCAGCGAAGACATTTCCCATCATAGCACAGCTTGCACCCACGGCCATGGCAACAGCGACGTCACCAGGGTTTCTCATACCCCCATCCGCGATGATAGGTATATCTGCCTCATAGTCTTTGACTGCATCCGCTACCTGACTAGTAGCAAACAACGTAGGGGCACCTGCTCTTGTAACCACGCTGGTGCTGCATATACTGCCGCTTCCTATACCCACACGGAGACCCGCTACGCCGTCAAGTTTCGTGATTATATCCTCAGCCGCCTCATATGTACCGATGTTGCCTACGATAACCTCTGCGTCAACCTCCTTGATGATCTCTTTTGCTCCATCAAAGCAGTTCTTGTTATGGAAGTGACTGACATCAAGAACAATTATGTCCACATACCTGTCTATTGCTCTCGCCCTGGGGAGATCAAAAGGACTGATAGCCGCGGCACAGATGAGTCGCCCCTCTTCGTCCCTGATAGCGTCCTGGAACTTACCCTTAAGTGTGATATCCTTCATAGTGATAAGACCCTGAACTTTTCCATCTTTGTCCACAATTGGGAGTTTCTCTATCCTGTGCTCATGAAGAATCTTTATCGCCTGTTCCAGATCCGTCTTCTCTGTCCCAGTTATTACATCCTCCGTCATAACATCCTTAATCAAGAGCTCATGCTCAGCTAACCGCACGTCTCTCCAAGTAACTATGCCCTGTAACCTGCTCTCATCATCCACCACCGGGAAACCCTTAATGTCATGCTCCTTCATCTCTCTGAGAAGCTCCTCCACCGTGATATCAGGTGATACAGTGATTACATCCCTAATGATTACTGCCTCTGCGCGTTTAACCCTCCTCGCCATCCCCACTTCCTCCTTGGCGCTACAGTTCCTATGCAATACGCCGAGGGCGCCCTGTCTGGCTAATGCTATAGCCATCTCTGCCTCGGTAACTGTATCCATAGGGCTAGCGATAAGTGGGATATTGACTTCGATGTTCTTGGTTATCCTGCTCATTACATTAGCGTCACTGGGCTCAAGAGTCGTCCAGCCAGGTAACAAAAGAACATCATTAAATGTGAGGGCTTTTTCCGCATTCTCAAATTTTCCACGGAAACCCATTCATTTACACCATTTTAAAGCATCTTCTCCGTTACGCGCTTAATATAGTTTCTGGTTAACGTAGACTGAAAATTAACATCAAATTGCAAATAGTCAGGGATACTCATTTTAATCATCTTATACTGTATTTGATGTTCTGGTGTTTCTTTGAAGAAAATAAAGACCATGTGCGCACGTGACTGCCCCGACGCCTGCTGGCTAGACGTAACAGTTGACAATGACACCATCATAAAAGTAGAGGCCAGCACCGACAACTCCTTCACAAATGGATTAACATGCCCCCGAGCAGAGGGTGACCCCACCCACACCACCAGTATGGAAAGGGTACTATATCCTTATACGAGAAAAACCAGCCCCGAGACCGGGTACAATAAAGTAGAATGGAGTCAAGCACTCGACCAAGTTGAGGAAAAAATCAGAGACACCTTAAAGACATATGGACGAGACTCCATCCTACTCCTTGACTACGCAGGCAACACAGGTTATCTAACCATAGGCTACAGTAAGCGCCTCTGGAACGCCCTAGGAGTCACCATGACTGATTACACGGTATGTTCCGCGAGCGGACACGCAGGGATCGGGCTCCACTACGGCCTAACCTATGGATCCAAACCTATGGAGATCGCTGAGAAAAAGAATATCATCTTCTGGGGATTCAACGCCAAGACCAGCAGTCCACATCAATGGGCACAGGCGACCAGAGCCAGAAACATAAACGACGCCAAGATAATCGCTATCGATCCCCGTGAATCCGATACCGCTGAGCTGGCTAATCTATGGATATGCCCGAAACCCGGTACAGATGTCGCTCTGGCCTATGGTATCGCCTACTATTTAATAACCAACAACATGGTGGATCAGGGGTTCATAGAGAAATATACCCTCGGATATGAGAAGTATAGAGAAGAAGCCCTGAAATGGACACCAGAACAAGTACAAAAAATCACGGGGGTAAGCTGGGAAGGAGTAAAAGAACTAGGTAACCTCCTCCGTAACTCCCCCACTGTCTTCATGATAGGCCTGGGACTAAACAAGAGTCTAACAGGCGCCGAATCATGTAGAGCAGTCTCACTATTACCC
Source organism: uncultured Candidatus Bathyarchaeia archaeon (assembly GCA_964559155.1). Classification (GTDB taxonomy): domain Archaea; phylum Thermoproteota; class Bathyarchaeia; order TCS64; family TCS64; genus RBG-16-57-9. Next base: position 12,349 of record CAZLHA010000024.1, read on the forward strand.
GCTTTACTGGGAGAGCCTCGTGGATTCTACTACACTAACCGCAGCGGGCCCCAAATAGACGGTGACCTCTACGGAGACACATTAACAGACAAGAAACCCAGAGTAGTGAGCATGATAAGCCTCGGGGAAAGACTCGCAGCCGGTGAATTCAAATTAGTCTACGTGGTGGGTATGAATCCTGCTCTAACCCTCCCTGATAGCAACAACATCATTAAAGGTTTCAAACGAGACGACTGTTTCCTCATAGTACATGATACACATCTCACGGAAACCGCGAAGCTAGCGGATATCGTACTCCCCGCTACCACCTACCTAGAAAAAACTGATGTAATAATCTCCGACTCTCACCCCTACGTCAGGTTAGCTAATAAAGCCATAGAGCCACTAGCTGAGAGCCGAGACGAGCATCCACTAATGCTGGAGCTCGCTCAGAGACTAGGTGTAGAGGAACCATGGGTACATGTGGATCCATGGATGGATATGATGAAAAACTTCCGGGGCGCCTTCAAAGACGGAGAATTCAAAGACCTACTAGACGGTAAAACCCTGACACTAAGATACAGACCAATGAATGAATACCAGACACCATCAGGTAAAATCGAGTTCACATCATCAACCGTACCAGAAGGCACATCACCCCTACCACATCAAATAGAGATAGACCGAGAAGATGACGAACTTATAATGATGAACAGCGCCCTATCCCAATATACTCACACCCAGTTCAGAGATGTATACGGTAACATACCCTGCATTATATGGGTCAACCCCCGAGACGCGGAGAAGCATAATCTAACTGATGGCGGAAAACACTGCGTCTACAATGAACAAGGAAAACTCCTGGTCAAAGTAAAGGTGACTAAAAGAATAACACCGGGAGTAATCTGGGCCCCCAGAGAACTAATAGATGAGACAGGAACCCCCCAGAACAGCCTAGCCCCTGGAACCCCCCAGAAAATAGGCGGAGGCCCAATGTTCAACACTATCAAAGTAAAATTCAAGCAGTAACCATTTTACCCTCAACCCAGTTTCTATGTGACATGAAGATCCTTGAAGACATAAGAGTACTTGACTTAACCCAGTTCTGGTTCGGACCCTTCTGCACCATGATGCTCGCCGACTTCGGCGCCGAGGTAATACGAGTAGAGCCCCCATGGGGTAGCGTAGACCGATTAGCAGACGCCTACACCGTGGGGGGAAGCAGCTACACCTTCCACCAGTTAAACCTGAACAAAAAAGGATTAACCCTCAACCTGAAAACAGAAGAAGGACTCAGAGTATTCAAGGAACTTGTACCCGAAGCAGACATCATAGTCCAGAACTTTAGACCTGGAACCATGGAACGTCTAGGCCTCGGCTATGATGTACTAAAAGAACTAAACCCCCGGATCATCTACGCTGCACTAAGCGGCTTCGGTCAGACAGGACCCTACAGGGAACGCCCCTGTTTTGCACCCATAGCCGAAGCCATGAGTGGCCACAGCAGGCTAACAGGAGACGGGGTGGACCCTGATGGTCCTCCAATCGAGATGGCTCAAGCCTATGGTGATCTCGGCCCGGGGTTATTCGCTGCCATGGGTATAATTGCTGCCATCAGACACCGTGACCGTACGGGAGTAGGTCAGATGATTGATGTCGCCCAGCTTGACTGCATGACATCCCTGAATATGGCCATAACTGGGTACACATTATCCGGTATGCTCCTACACGAGATCAAAGAAAAATACCCCATGGCCCGCGGCTTCGGTGGAATATTCAAGACAAAAGACGGGTACATCCGCTTGGCAAGCTTCAGCCCACGGTTGATCGATGATCTACGTGAATACATGGGGGTAGATGAGGTAACAGAGGATATGATAGAGGAAAAAGTCCGTGACATGACCCGAGACGATGCGGTAGAGTACTTTGTTGAAGCCAAGGTGCCCGTAGCACCAGTTTATAATGTAGATGACGTTGTGAAAGACTCTCATCTAATTGAACGTGATATGTTTACTACTGTGGAGCACAAGAAAGCCGGGGAAATCAAGGTAGTCAACTTCCCGGTAAAACTCAGTGAGACTCCGGGAGAGATAAGATCAGCTTCCCCTGTGATCGGGGAGCATAATGAAACCATCTTAAAAGATGTTCTCGGGTATAATGATAAACAGATTGAAGCCTTGAAGAAAGCTGAAGCGATATCGAGGTAAACAAGATGAGATATGATATAACCAGCATTATAGACGATTACCCAGAGGTTCACATAGGTGTACTCGTTGGCAGCGAAATGGATAACACGAGAAATATCCCCGAGCTCCCTCAACTCCAGAGAGACGCCATAAACCGTGCACGAAACATGATCGGCGACAAGTCACCAACGAAACACCCCCATATATCCTCTTGGAGAGAGATCTACCGAAGCTTCGGGACAAAAGCCGGGGATTACCGACCATCCGCCGAAGCCCTTGTGAGACGATGTATCAAAGAAAATAAGCTTCCAAGTATAAACAACGCAGTAGATCTATACAACCTGATATCCGTAAGACACATTATTCCCATGGGAGGCTTTGACCTTGACCAAATATCGGGAAACATATATCTCAGATACAGCCCAGGCGGAGAGAAATTCAAACCCCTAGGATCAAGTAAAACCGAGGAAACATACGAAGGGGAGATTGTTTACGCCGATTCCAAACGAGTCCTAACAAGGCGCTGGAATTACCGGGACGCGGAAGCCACAAAGATCACTAAAGAAACCAGCACCCTGGTAATGTTTCTGGACGCTTCACCACTGATAAGCGTAGAAAAAGTTAGAAAGGCCATGGATGAACTACGTTCACATTACAAGAAATACTGTGGAGGAGAATACTCCACGTTTATAGCCGGTAAAGATGAACCCGTAATAGAATTAGGGAACTAGGCCTCCACATTATACTTATCGTATAGTTTCTTCAAGAGACGGTTCAACTCTTTTGCCCTTTCCTCGGATTCACTTGGCTTTAGCTCGGTGCACTCGTATCCTACGACCTCACGCATGTATTCTACGTTTTTTTCGCAGAAGACGACTGTACCATCTTCTTTGATCTTCTCTATTCCATCAATCTTACCGCCTTCCTCGTTAATACCAATAGCCTCTTCACGTGAGATATCTGGTAATACAATCTCTGCACCTTTCCGGCTTAGCCTAGTCGGGTATCCCCCCGGTAACCCCTCTACCCCTGTAACACAGGTATGCACCTCGCCTGTATCATTGTAGATGGCTAGGACATGTTTCAGGAAGCTACTGGCTGTCCTCATCTGATCAACGAGGGCGCTCTTATACTGAGTAACCTCCCCGTAACCTGCCTCCTGATATAGTTTCGTAATCTTCTCATTTGGCCACTGATCGGAGACATCTTCCCCGTCAACAATCACTTTAACATAGTATGGACCGCTCATTCGAGCAGTATAGTATGCTCCATGATGTCCTACACCGTAGATCTGCACAGATCTAAAAGGTACATTCATCTCCCGGGCGATAACCCTCTTGACCCGTCCTAGTCCAAGATCCATGTTACCCCCACCACAGGTTGGCTCTAATCCGAGTTTACTTAGAACGACATTTGTTGCATCCGGGAACGCTCCATTAACTACACTTGTATCGATTCCAGATTTCTTGACAGCCTGCATCAGCTTATGAGCCAATGTGAGATGGTTAGGCAGCCATGGCCCGACTGGTCCCACCTTCTTATAATCCTCTGGGGGTAGTAGCCGAGTTATCCACCAACTTCCAAGACTAGCCAAGTTACATATCACCTTAGGGTTATGCTCTTTCAGGAACTCGGATGTTCCATTTATATCGAACAAGTCTATTTTCTCAAAACTGAGATCCGGGTAAAACCCAAAGTTATGAGCTGTATGGAGTGCTTCCTCGATCTCGTGTTTTCCCTTCTTTTCATCAACGTCTGCACCGATAACCTTGATGGGGAGTCCCATGCTGGCTATCTGATAGACCATATCATGACCTACACTGCCTGCTGAACCTATAATTAGAATACTATCAAGCATAATGATCATAAAATTATGGTTTATTGAATATAAAAAGAATAAGAGGTTACTGGGCGACCTTGTATTTCTCGTAGAGCTTGTTCAGTAGATTATCCAGCTCTTTTGCGCGTTCAGCGGATTCGCTCGGTTTAAGCTCTTTGCAGTCATATCCAACTACTTCACGCATATACTCGACGTTCTCATCCCTGTATACCACGGTTCCATCATCCTTGATACGTTCAATACCGTCGTGTTGGCCACCTGCCCTGTTAATCTCAATAGCTGCATCGAGACCAATATCTGGAACAATGGGCTCAGCCCCGTCTTCGCCTAATCTACATGGGTATGCTCCTGGTAATCCATTGGGTCCGGGTACGCACTCCATTAGCTCGTTAGTATCATAGTATATAGCGAGGACGTTCTTAAGGAAACTAGCCGAGGTTCTCATCTGGTCTACTAGAGGTCCAGAATACTGTACACTCTTAGCGTACCCCGCCTCAGCGTACATATCACTGAGTTTCTCGTTAGGATAGTTCTCTGTCACATCCTCCCCGTTAACAATAATCTTTACCCAGAAGGGTGCATTCATTCGTTTGGTGTAGAAAGCACCATGATGGCCTACTCCGTATATCTTGACATTTTTGTAAGGCACGTTCATGTCACGGGCGATAATCCGTTTATACCGGAATATCCCGAGATCCATGTTTCCTCCACCACAGACTGGTGCTAGTCCCAACTTGTCCAACACCACATTTGTTGCATCGGGGAAAGCACCATTAACAACCTTGATATTTAATCCAGTTTTCTTCACAGCCTTCATCAAATTCATAGCAAGAGTGAGATGATTCGGCAACCATGGCCCGATAGGGCCTATTTTCTTGTATTCCTCATCCGGGAGTAGTCTAGTTATCCACCAGCTACCTAGACTGGCAAGGTTACATACTACCTTAGGTTGAAGGCGTTCTAGTTTTTCAGCTGTTTGTTCTACATCAAAGAGATTTACTTTCTCAAAACTTAGATCTGGGTAAAACCCGAGGCTGTGGGCTATGTGAAGACTTTCCTCAACCTCAAATCTTCCCTTTTGTTCATCTACATCTGCTCCTATCACTTTGATGGGGAGCCCCATACTAGCTATCTGATACATCATATCATGGCCCACGCTTCCCGCGGACCCTATAATCATAATCGAATCCATTTCAAGTCACTAATAATACGTTGTGAGGATAAATAACATTCATTCCTAAGATCAAATTAGCAGAGCCTTATACCATCTAATTTATACCTTATTTGTCATCTTTTTTAGAGGGATCTCAGGTTGATGAAACAAAAAAAAGTATTAACCTTGCTCATAATTTTCTCACTCTGTTTTCCAGTCGCTGTCGCACAAGAGGATGTTATACCCTTTTCTCTTGAAGTGAAAGTATACCAAGATGGCAGCGCACTGGTAAAGTATAATGTTGAGAGTGATCCTACCAAGGTCCGGGTTGATATAGATCTTATCGGTGAGACTTTCAATAACCTAGTTATTAGAAACGAGGATGGCTTACCTCTAGACTTCACTCGTAGAGACACTGGAGTAACAGTTGACTCTATAGGCGCATTAGAGTTGAGAATAGTTTACACTACCAGTGATCTTACATCCAAAGAGGGGCCAATCTGGAATATTTCTCTCACGTCACCCATTTCTACTGTAATTATCCTTCCCGAGAACGCAGGATTATTTGGAATGAGTGATATACCCCTAGATGTGGGAACTATAAATGGAAACCAATACATAGAGTTACCCGCAGGAGACCTGTATCTATCCTTCATATTGTCAGCCCCAAATCTAAGAGGAGAAGCCCAAGAAGCAATAAATGAGGCTGAGGATTATCTCAGTAATCTTGAGAGCCTTGGCTATATCTTAACAGATGCCAGAGAAGAATTATCTCAAGCAAGACAACTCTATGAAGACGATCAATTCTCAGACGCCATGGTACTGGTAACTCGATCCAAAGAGACGGCGGATAAGACCGTAAACCTAGCTGAAGTAGCCGAGGCGGATATAGCTCAAGCAGAGATAAACATAGAAAAAGCGAGAGATGAAGGAAGGATCATTGGGTTAGAGCAAGCGGAGGAGACTCTGTCCTCTGCTGAATCATATTATCTTCAAGGATTATATGTTGAGGCATCAACAGCAGCAAAACAGGCGAATCAGATAGCTTTATCCTCTGAGACGCAAAGGCGGGTAAATCCCTTTCTTTATTTGGGTTTGATTATCCCTGTTTCTGTAATAGTAGTCGGATTTTATTACCTTTCAAGACTGTTTAAACTGAGAGCTAATCTTCCAGATAATAGTAAAAAGGTTAATCTCGAAAAAATATTTGATAAACAACCTGATCTTCGTCTCGAAGACCGAGAAGTGATTAAATTTATGGCCGAGACAAATGGCGAGGCTTTCGCTGCCGAGATCCGGGATCGATTTGATATGCCAAGATCCAGTGCTTGGAGATTAATCAGACGCTTAGTATCTCTTGAGATCGCGGAAGAGGTAAAAGTGGGGAATCAAAGCCTGGTAAAGATAAAGGAGGAGTATCTAGAATGATGAATCACGGGAATAATTGTTCCAGATCGTTCCAACGCGTTCTTATAATATCCCCCAAACTATATTCGAGTCGTGGAATATCGATGAAATACACGACTATAACCTTCGCCCTAATATTGATGTTATTCCTTTCATCCGCGGCACAATTAGTTAACGCACAGGGTAATGAGGGCGAACCTGTATCTAGTGATAATTCCACAATACCCGATCCTTTAGTCGGTGTTAATAATACAGAGACTAACTTTACTATTATTGATACAAATACAACGGATGTCAACAGTACTGAGCCTATAGATCCAGTTATTCTAGCAATGATAAGAGAGCAGGCTCATAATAGAACCCGGGAAATGTTAGAGTTATTTGGTGACGGTAATTACTCCTCTGAGATTGCGAATGGATTAGCTCATGCCCAGCAGGCCATGGAACAGGCACAATCCATGGAGGGAAATAATACCCGAGCAGCTGCACAGCAATATCTCAGAGCTATGACGCAGTATCAAAGTACTCTCCGAAAATACATGAAAGATAACCCTGATTCAATAGAGTTATTTGAAGCGCCTGACGTCAACGAGACCGCAACAGACGATATTAACGGAACAATAACTGAAGAAGAGATAAACTCAACTAAAACCCAGTTAATCAATCAATTCCAAGAACGGTTCAGAGAACAAATATCAGCCATGATCCGGAACGTAGAAGACGTCAACGAGACCCTGTCACCACAAGACGCTTACAAGGCTCAACAAGCACTCACAAAAGCAGAACAGAAACTATTGAGAATCCAGGAGCGAATAGAGAACGGTCAATTCGATGGTGCGTTAAATGAACTCGATAATACAACTGAGACCCTTGAAAGAGACTTCAATGACATGGAAGACCCCGGTACAGCTCAGATGCTAAGCACTATGAACAGGCTGGAAGCCAAGATCCAGAAAATGGAGCAAATAGCAGCTAGAAAAGCAGAGAAAGGGCTGAGCACTGATGAGGAGGACGCCCTGTTATCCGAGCTTAGAGATAACAAGAACAAGGAGAAAAATGATTTCAAGGAAAACAAGGACAAAGGTAACAATGTAGAAAAATCCACTGGTAAGCCTGATAAAGACACTGGTAAGCCTGATATAGATGAACCAAATAAGGGAAAACCCAATTAGGATCTAATTCTTTTTCTCGTATACTATTTTGCCATCAACAATAGTTACTAATACACTTGTATCCAGGATCTCATTCAAAGGTATTGAAAGAATATCCTTGCTGAGGACGATCATATCCGCTAGTTTACCTGTTTCAATACTGCCCAGTTTCTCCTCATCAAATGAAGCGTAAGCACCATTATA
>CAZLHA010000025.1:0-7873 GCA_964559155.1 uncultured Candidatus Bathyarchaeia archaeon
AGCGGTTAAGGGGGTCTCTGGATTTAATTCCTCACAGTGTACTCGCACCACGTTTATTGACTCCCCTATCTCATCCCACTTGTGGTCATCGATTAAGTCTAAACTCCTTGTCACACCAGCTAGGTTATAGAATTGATAAGGTATAGCCGCTCTTGGCTGTTGCCCCTTTGGAAACATAATTAGTTTGTGATTATTTTCTCCTGCAAGCTTCTCTAGTTCCCCACCTGAGCAGAAACAATTGATAGTACAACCTTTTTCTACAGCCTCTTTATATTGGCTCAAGGTCTCCTCAGTATTTCCAGAGTAGCTTACAGCGAATACTAGGGTTTTTTGATTCACCCAAGCTGGTAGATGGTAGCCCCTACTCACGGTAATTGGAATATGGAGATAATCCATTAACCAATCTCTTAATAACAAGCCTCCAACCGCTGATCCACCCATACCCGCTACGAGGATCGAGTCAAAGCCTGTTTCCTCAGGCTTTAACTGTGCAGCGTTATTCAGTCCTTCTCTAGCGCTTTCGGGGAACTTTGTTATAGCTTTTAACATCCCCCGGGGGTCCATCTTTTCAAAAACATCAAAGTCATCTAGGATGCTTTTCATACCCAGATAGGAGAAAAATAGGGATAAAAGACCATTGACTCAGGCGATACCGCATATCTGGCACGCGAGCCAGGCATACACCTTGATGGTGTTAAGATAATCATCTACACGAACATGATCCATCTGAGTGTGGGCAAATTTCTCCTCTCCCGGACCAAAACCGATTACAGGTATACCTAGGTGAGAATATATTCTGCCATCCGTGGCAAAGGTCCATATCTTTTTCTCTGGTTCCCGGTATGCATCCTTTATCGCATTAAAGACCTCATTTACTACGGGGTGTTTCTCTGAATCCGTGTAAAAGCCTGAGAACTTGCGTTCATTGATGATGTTTCCAGGTAAAACCGTGGCATTGAACTCTGGGTCATCAACTCTTATTTCTTTGATGATACTTTTTAACGCCTCATACAAATGATAGTCAGTGAAATCTGGGTGATTCCTGCAGTCAATAGTGAATTTACACTCCTCGGGCACCACGTTTGAGGCTTTTGGGCTGACCTCAATCTGGGTTATTGCCAAACTGGCTTTACCGTAAACAGGGTGAACTGGTAGACTTGGGGCTAGCTCATCCTTGATCTTAGCCATTATCTTCATAGCCTTGTACAGCGCGTTTATGCCTCTTTCAGGTGCGCTGGCGTGACAGCTTCGACCATGGACAACCACATCAAACTTCATGCTTCCTCTGTGACCAAGAGCAAGTTCCATATTCGTGGCTTCACCGATTAGAACAATATCACCGAGAAACTGGCTGTCAACTATGGTGGATTTTGTACCCATCCCGCCTACTTCTTCTAGAGCTACGGCTGCTACTTTATAGTCCCCCATCAGATTTATTCCTAGTTCATTAAGGGCTCTGCCAGCTAAGACCATAGCTGCTACAGCTCCTTTCATATCACAGGTACCCCTTCCATAGATAACCTCACCATGATCTCCAAACTTGTTCCCATCCATGAGCTTACCTGAATAAGGATCCACCATATCTCCTACAGGTACATGATCAATGTGTCCATTGAGGAGAAAGTCTCGTCCATCACCACTACCTTTGATCACCCCCATGGCGTCACCTAACGAATCAACTTTGGTTGTACTATAACCAAATTCACGCATCTTCGATTCTATGAATTCTGCTACTTTGTGTTCTTCATTGCTTGGACTAGGTATTTCTATCATCCGTTGAAGGAGGATAAGACATTCTTCTCGATTATCATCAACCCACTTGGATATATCTTTAAACATACTGGACATGAAATGAAAAAAGGATTTAGGTGGTTAAAAGTGCTTCATTCTTCAACGGTTATTGCTTCTACTGGGCAAGCTGCAACGCATCCCATACAGGCAATACATTCACTTTCATTAACTACCTCGACTGTTTCCACTATATCCTCGTATACGCCCATGGGACAGATGGTGACACAGGTCTTGCAGTTGATACATACACTTTGATCAAGGGTAACTTTAGGCATTGGTATCACTCACGTATCTGCACGATATGGGTGCTATATTTGTTTCTCTCCCCCTAAAAATAACGAGAACGCAGGTTATCGTTATTTATCGGTACCGTATTGTTATTAGTATCATATTGGAGGCAATTGTTTGAGCAAAATACACCCCTACCTTCCAAACAGCGTTCCTGAGATAAAGGAAAAGATGATGGAAAAGATCGGAATAACCAATATTGAGGATCTTTTCTCAGATATCCCCGACGAGTTCATCTACAAGAAAGAACTCGATATCCCTGGTCCGCATAGTGAGGTAGAAGTAAAAAGACATGTTTCAGGTTTACTTGAAGAGAATAAATCTCTAAAATGTCCACCATTTCTCGGTGGTGGGGTCTGGCCCCACTACGTACCATCAGTGGTTGACGAGGTTATTCACAGAGCAGAGTTCCTAACAAGCTACACACCATATCAACCGGAGATCAGTCAGGGTATACTTCAAGCTGTGTTTGAGTACCAGAGCTTGGCTTGTGAGCTATTTGGTATGGATGTAGTTAATAGCAGTCTCTACGATTGGTCAACCGCTATCGGAGAGGCAGCTTTGATGTCCAGTAGGATATCAAGGAAAGAAAAAGTTCTGGTACCTGATTTGATGAGTCCACATAGACTAAGAGTTCTTAAGACATACACTGAACCATCAGGTATCAAGATAGAGAAAATTGACCATGATCCTATTACAGGCCAGCTGGACTTGGAGGACCTTAAGGAGAAAAACGATGGTGATACCGCGATGGTCTATGTGGAGAACCCCAGTTACATGGGATTCGCAGAGGAAAACGCTGAAGCAATAGGAGAAATAACCCATGAAACCCGGGGACTATATGTCATGGGAGTTGATCCCATGAGTCTTGGGTTATTGAAGCCCCCGGGAGATTATGACGCGGATATTGTATGTGGTGAAGGCCAGCCCTTGGGCAACCATATGAGTTATGGTGGACCACTACTGGGGATACTTGCATGTAAGCATGATAATAAATACCTCAGGCAGATGCCTGGAAGAATCATAGGCCTCACAGAGACAATAGAAGGCCATAGACAGGGCTATGTTATGACATTGGCAACCCGTGAGCAACATATCCGCCGAGAAAAAGCTACCAGCAACATATGTAGCAACCAAGCTTTGAACGCTGTTGCTGCGGGAGTCTACTTAAGTTTGATGGGAGCACAAGGAATGAAGGATCTCAGTGAGACCATTATGAAGAAAGCTAAGTATGCCCAGAAAAAGATAGGCGAGTTACCCGGAGTAAGGGCTCCCATCTTCAATAGCTTCCATTTTAAGGAATTCACTGTTAACTTCCAGTACAAGACATTGAAGGAGGTTAATGCAGCGCTTCAGGCTAATGGAGTCGAGGCAGGTATTCCACTTAACGGTGACTTTGATCTAGGTGAGACCGCTCTCTATTGTGTAACTGAGCTTCACACAAAGAAAGACATCGATTATCTGGTGTCTATATTGAAGGAGGCTTTGGAGGGATGAAAATGAGGTATAGACAGGCTGACTGGAGCGAGCCTCTTATCTTTGAGTTCAGTAAAGCGGGTAGAATTGGTCATATGCTTCCTATGCTGGAGCCTGAAGTCGAGGGAGAGATACCTACGGAGGAACTGGTACCTGAAAGCATACTCAGAACAGAGGCACCTGGATTACCTGAGGTATCAGAGATTCAGGTACTTCGTCATTTTGTTAGGTTAAGTCAGATGAACTACGGAGTTAATAGCGGTAAGATTTATCCTCTAGGGAGCTGCACAATGAAATACAACCCTATTATCAACGAGGTTCTAGTAAATCATCCCAAGATCACTGGACAACATCCACTACAAACACCTGAATCCATTCAGGGAACCTTGAAGATATTATACAACCTCAAGAAATATTTCCTAGAAATCACAGGCATGGATGACTCTACATTACAGCCAGCAGCTGGCGCAGCCGGTGAGTGGACGGGGATGATGATCATGCGCGCCTATCACAAGGATAACGGTGAGCTGAATGAGAGAAAAGAAGTAATAATACCTGATAGCGCCCACGGCACAAATCCAGCGAGCGCCGTTATGGCTGGATTCAAGACCATCGAGATACCTAGTAATGATCATGGAATGGTTGACCTTGAGGCTTTAAACGCAGCAGTCGGACCTAACACAGCTGGACTGATGCTTACTAACCCAAACACCATTGGTGTATTCGAGTCGGAGATTAAAGAGATTAGCAAAGTAATCCACGAAGCAGGTGGATTACTATACTATGATGGAGCTAACTTGAATGCGATTATGGGATGGTGCAGACCTGGTGACATGGGTTTTGACATCATACACAGCAACTTGCATAAGACCTTCAGCACACCTCACGGAGGTGGAGGACCCGGAGCAGGACCAGTAGGAGTAAAAAAGCATCTAGCTGAGTTCTTACCCGTACCCGAGGTCGTTAAAGAAGAGGAAAAATACATTCTGAACTGGGATAAACCTAAGAGTATTGGTAAGGTTCATGGATTCCATGGAAACATCGGAGTAATTTTGAAAGCCTACGCTTATATGTATACGATGGGGGGGAGTGGACTCAAAGAATCCTCTGAGTTGGCAGTATTAAATGCCAACTATATCAGCAGACAGTTGGACAAAGAAAATGGATACGCGCTAACCTACGATCCAGATAAGCCCCGCAAACACGAAGCAGTATTAAGCGCCCAACCAATGTTAGATGACACAGGTGTCAGCGCCCTCTACGTCAGTAAGAAACTTCTTGACTATGGTCTACATGCTCCCACAACGTACTTCCCATTGATCATACCCGAGGCATTAATGATTGAACCCACAGAAAGTGAATCAGTGGAGTCTCTGGATATGTTCATCGATGCCCTCAAGGAAATCAATGAATTAGCATATAATAACCCTGATGAAGTAACAAGTGCGCCGCATAACACTACTGTGGGAAGGCTTGATGAGGCTCGTGCAGCCCATCCCAGAACCATCTGTTTGAGCTGGCGTAAATTTTGCCAGCTTAATCTTGATGATTAGGTATCCTTTTTATATATACTCACCTTTTATTCGGTGCAAGGTGCACCCACATGTACACACAAGTACTACTTGAGTTATCAACATTTCAGCAGCCACCATACGCGACTCTGGCAATAATAGCTATCAGCATGACCCTTGCAACTATTACGAGTTACATTGGTGTACGCAGCTTAGACTTAGAACAATATAGACGCCTTATGATTCAGAGCGCAAGAGCCCGCCGGGAGGTAATGGAAGCGACTCGAAGCGGTAATCAGAGAAGGATCGATAAGGCTCAGAAACGTCAGCAGGAGCTTATGCAGCAACAGAGTAAGATGAGTATGGATCGTATGAGAAGCAGTATGCTTTTCACCGTACCTATGCTCTTAATCTGGCCCAGTCTAGGTCGATTCTTCGGAGATACTATCGTAGCATATTTCCCATTTGATTTCCCTAGAATACCAAGGGAATTTACGTTTATCCAGTGGTATTTACTCTGCAGCTTCACCATGAACGTCCTAATGAACCGATTATTTGGGTTAACGTTTGAGATAGATCCAGAGGATTAGAAATTGTCGAGGAAACTCGAAGATCTGGTTATCACGGTTGCGGGAAAACATGGATCAGGCAGGAGTACGCATGCAAAGCATCTAGCCGAGACTCTTGGACTCAAATATATTAGTACAGGGATGCTTTTCAGGGAACGCGCTGAAGAATTAGGAGTGAGCCTTGAAGAAATGAATAAGATCGCTAGTGAGGATCCTGATTTTGATAACTGGTTGGATAATAGAACTAAAGAGGAGTCGCGTAAAGGTGGAGTGGTTATTGACGCAAACCTAAGTGCATGGATGGCTGAGGATCCAGATATAAAATTCTATGTAACGTGTCCATTTGATGAACGCATAAGACGTATCGCGGAACGGGAAGAGAGAGCGATCTCCGATGTAAAGAAAGAAACCCTGATGCGTGAAGAATCTGAGCAACATAGATATCTTGATTATTATGGTGTTGATTTGAGCGATCTCTCAATCTATGACTGTATTATCAATACAAGTTTATTTAGTGTTGACGGTACCGCGCGAATTCTTAAATGCGTTGTAAACGAATACCTTAATGGGTATACTTTTGGTTGCAATTGATATTGGACGAGTATGTGTGAAAACACAGGGCCGAGAAAAAGGCCATAAATGCGTTATAGTAGATGTGATTGACAGAAACTTCGTAGTAGTTACAGGCCCAGAGGTAAAGAGGAGACGGGCAAATATGAATCACATCAAGCCTCTTGATGAAACTCTGGATATTCAGCGTAACGCTACCGACGAGGAAGTTATTGGATCACTTCAATCACAATAATTTTTTCATTATTTTTTATGTATTCTAGTTCTAATTTATTTTATTTGAAATAAATTGCTATACATTATAGTTACTCTTATTCATAACGTAAAGCATCAACAGGATGTAATTGTGCAGCCTGCCAACTGGGGTAGAGTCCTGCTATGACACTTGTTATCACAGCAAATCCTACGACTAAGGCTCCTAGGAGAGGAGCTGTAGAAACAGGTAAACCAATGTATTCTCCTACGATTAACCCCGCAGCAAACCCTAGTACTACTCCTAAGATCCCTCCAATGAAACCAGTGATGGTAGCCTCTGTAATGAATAGTAATAATATCTCACTGCTTTTTCCTCCTAATGCTTTTATAATTCCTATCTCGCGTGTTCTCTCTATTACGCTGATAGTCATCGTATTGATTATACTGACTCCAGCAACTATTAGACTAATAGCAGCTATACCACCTAGAACAGCTTCTATGGTTCCCAGTACCTGATCAACCTGTTGTTGTATCTGTTCATAACTCATGACCATTACCTTATCATCGAACGTTTCCTTTATCTCGTCTATAACTGAGTCAACATTCTCTATCGCGTTAACCTGTAAGGAGATATAGTCTACTTTACTGCCTATCTCAAAGATTGTCTGTGTATCTCTATAACTCATTATGAGACTCCTGTCATCTTCTGATCCGAATGTGCCACCCACTTCCTCCATTATTCCCACTATTCGAAACGTGGCTTCTCTGGACTCATCTCCTACATAAAAATTCAGAGTCACTCGGTCTCCAGCCTCAAAGATCTGCTCATCATAACCTCGGGGTTGAGCTAAAAGGTGCCCCATTACAATTGATCCACTATCACTTTGTACGAGAGGCCTTCCATCCGCCATCTTAAAACTGCTAAATATATCAAAATATATCGGCGTTGACCCAAAAACTATAGCAGAGTAGGTTTCGCCGCGAACTGTGTAGGTTGCTGTTCCCGTATTCGCTATGGGTGCAATGTATTTGACATTGGGTACACGTTCTATAATCTGTACATCTCTCCAATTAAAGCTCTCACCCACAAGTCCTCTGCCTTGTCGTATTTCATAAGGAACGACCATAACGTTTTTTGGACCAAATGATTCCAGTTGGCCGCTTACCTCTACAGTCAAACCTTGAGTTATACTAATTAGACCGGTTACTGCGGCACACCCGATTAGTACACCTAATATGTTTAAGGCTAACCTGAATTTCCTTTCGTTCAAACCCTGAAAAGCTACTAGTATAGTGTCTTCAAGTTTCACTTCGTTTATTCTGAGAAGGTGTGAGATATAAACAAGGTGTCTGTATCTGGATATTTATAAAAAGTAGCCTAGTCTATTGTTTCTACCTTTAGACTATCAATATATTCCTCTGGTAGTCCAAGGGCCTTAGCGCCATCAATCATGTAACCTAGATACTCCTTGG
>CAZLHA010000025.1:7883-19566 GCA_964559155.1 uncultured Candidatus Bathyarchaeia archaeon
GGTGGGCTTGAATGGTCCCCGAGGATTAGTAGTCCTGTATACATGGGCTAGCATTGGTTCTCCCTCTTCACTAATTACCATAATTGGGTGACGATAATAGGTGCCATTTGGTACCCCTTCAATGGTGTCTAGGTGTTCCATCTCGTCTGGTGGGATCTCGTAAACAGCCCCTCTTACTAGTTTGTTAATTGCTGGTTCGATTCCCGTGCAGCCGCCATTATAATTGGTGCTGTAATAATTGTACTGGACCTCCCAGTTTGGGATCAGTGCCTTGCACACAAATTCGGCTGAAGGGGTGTGTTTCTTCAAGTTATCTATGTCCATAAATGAGCCATATGTAAAGTATAGCATGAGGCAGAAGATAATTCAAAATTATAAAAATTTTCTTATTTTAAATAGAACCAGATAATAAAAAAATATTAGAAGAAGAGAGCATAGTCGTCAAGTACTGTCCAGAGCTTGTGGACTGCCTCATGAACCATTGCATCGCTCTTTGCACCTGTGCATACTATCTTCCCTGATGCGAATATCAGTAGAACTACCTTGGGTTCTCGCATCCTGTATATCAAGCCCGGGAATTGTTCAGGCTCGTACATTACATTCTCTAGTAGGTCCGCCGCCATCTCAAGGTCAACATTCCCACGAAGGTTGCCCGATGCAACTATATTCTGGATAGTGATCTCGGGTTTTCCCAGTACAATTATACCATTATCCTTCAGTTTACGAACTACTTTTCGGATTGCACGCCTAGCCATCTTTGCTGATTTTGCTCCCGTGCATACCATCTTACCTGAGTTGAAGATAAGAGTAGATGTCTTTGGTCTCTTCAACCTGAAAACCAGTCCTGGGAACCTCTTTGGGTTATACTCTGTTGTGACGAATACCTTTTGTATATCATTTAGATTGAAGGTCTGATCGAGACTACCTGAAGCTACCACGTTCTGGATATGTATATCCAGATCAGGTATCTCTCGTTCTTCTTCACTCTGATCAATGTTTCTACTCATCATATCTTAACACGTAAATGTCTTCAGCTGCTTTTCCACGATCTGTCTCTACAACCCTGAACTCAACTAACTGGTCTCTGTGAGGAACATGTTCCTTTGGATAGTTTGACTTGTTAAAGTACAGGTCATCCCGCATCTTCTTGGTTGAAATAAAACCAAAATTCTTGTTTTCGTTAAAAAACTTAATTTTCCCTCTCAAATTCTTTCCTTATTATATTAGGCAAGGCTCTTTTTTAATATTGTTTATTTAAATAAACACAAACCGTGAATACCTTTCCGCTTTATGTGGTTTAATCATGTTTCAGTCTAATTTCACTCAGTTAGCCTTAAATTTGAGTAGATATGCAGTGTGGATACGTGAATGATAATGGGGTATCGTTTTATTAGGTAAGTACCCAGAACAGGTACAGTTTTTCGACACAACCCTCCGCGATGGAGAACAGACCCCCGGCATAAGCCTGACACCACCAAAGAAACTAGAGATAGCCAGAACCCTTGATGCTCTGGGTGTTAAGGTTATTGAGGCTGGTTTCGCGGCTGTATCCCCGGGTGAAAGAGAGGCAGTCGAGAAAATCAGCAACGCAGGACTTGATGCAGAGATATGCAGCGCAACAAGGAGCGTAATAAAGGACATAGATGTGGCAATTGACGCTGGGGTGGATAGTGTAAACATCATAATACCCGTCAGCGAACTACACGTGAAACGAAAATTCAACAAAGAACAAGCATGGATTCTTGATGTAACCAGCAATGTGGTACAACATGCCAAGGGTCGTGGAGTTATAGCCGAGATTTGCCTTGAGGATGGCTCCCGTACAGAGATGGAGTTCCTCAGCCAAGTAATTCAGAGGGCAGTTGACGCTGGAGTGGATAGGGTTACACCATGTGACACGGTAGGCACATTGACGCCTGAGCTTAGCCTAGAATACTATGGAGAACTTCATGAATTGTTTCCAGATATGGTTCTCGGGGTGCATGTTCATAACGACTTTGGGCTTGCCACAGCCAACACCATCGCGGGAGTAGCTGGTGGGGCAACACACATCCACGCGACCATCAACGGCTTGGGTGAACGTGCAGGTAACGCAAGTCTTGAGGAAAACTGTGTGGCGCTAGAGTTACTTTACAGGGTCAAGACAGGCATCAATATGCAACGTATAACTTCAACAAGCCACACCGTTAGTCGAGTGACTGGGATGCATGTTCAGCCAAACAAAGCAATCGTAGGTAGAAACGCGTTCGCTCACGAGTCAGGCATTCACACCCACGCGATTCTACGTGATCCAACCACATATGAGCGGATTGACCCGGCTCTTGTGGGTGCGACACGTAGACTTGTAAGTGGTAAGCATGCTGGTTCGACTGGTCTATTCAATAACTTGATGACCATGGGGCTGGAACCCAGTGAGGAGCAGTTCAACCAGATCCTTGAACACGTGAAGACCCTCGGAGACAAGGGGAACCTAATCAGCGATATTGATCTATATGGGATTGCAACTGACGTGATGAATCTTGAGCAGCAGAATCCCTTGATGGTGGAGGAGTTCATCGTCACTACAGGGAACAAGATCACTCCCACCGCGAGTATCAAGGTAACCAGAAACGGGGAAAGCTACATGGAAGCAGCCACTGGGAATGGACCTGTGGACGCCACGTTGAATGCATTGGTGAAGGCAGTAACTATCGATGAACCCGTGACGCTTGAACTTTATCAGGTAGAAGCTATCACAGGTGGAACAGATGCTGTTGTTAATGTTGAGGTAAGGCTTAGACAGGGAGATAGATTGGTGACCAGCAGAGGTGTTAACGAGGACATAGTGCTGGCTAGTGTAAACGCTTACCTCAATGGCGTAAACTTGTACCAGAATATTAAGAAGGAAAAACTATGAGCACAATAAGTGAGAAGATATTAGCAAAAGCAGCTAACCAGGAAACGGTCTCCGCTGGAGACTTTGTTAAGGCAAATGTGAACGTGGCACTGAACCACGATGTTACCAGTGTACTGGCTTTTGAGGCAATGTACAAGATGGGATCCAAGAAAGTATGGGATCCTGATAAAGTAGTCATGGTTCTTGATCATGTTGCGCCTCCCAGTAGCGTCAATAGCGCCCGTGTACATAACGTGATCAGGAAATTCGTGCAAGAACAGAAAATGAAGAACTTTTTCGATGTAAATAGCGGGGTTTGTCACCAGGTATTACCTGAACATGGTCTTGTTAAACCAGGTATGCTAGTTATTGGCGCTGACAGTCATACATGTACACATGGTGCTTTCGGAGCGTTCGCAACAGGAGTGGGGTCAACGGATATGGGAGCAGTCTTGGCACGCGGAAAGACATGGCTTAAGGTCCCGGAAACCATTAAGGTAAACGTAAATGGTGAACTCGGTAAACATGTCTATCCCAAGGATGTTATTCTGAGAATAACAAAGGAAATTGGTGTGAGTGGGGCCACCTATATGGCCCTTGAATATCATGGAAAAGTGGTTGAAGAAATGAGCATAGCTGGGAGAATGACACTGTGTAACATGTCTATAGAGATGGGTGGTAAGACAGGTATATGTGAGGCAGATAATAGGACCGTTGAATGGCTGGCCAAACGAACCACTGGGCCCTATGAACTGGTCAAAGCAGATGAAGCCGTTGAATACAAGCAAACGCTGGAATTGGATATGGCTAATATTGAACCACAGGTCTCCTGCCCACATAACGTGGATAATGTGAAGAACGTATCAGAACTAGACGCGATTAGGATCAATCAAGCCTTCATCGGCTCCTGTACCAATGGACGTCTAGAAGATCTAAAACAAGCTCATGCTATCCTAAAAGGAGAAGAAATCCACTCCGGCGTTCGCTTACTGGTGGCCCCCGCGAGCAGAGCCGTATACCAACAAGCACTCAAAGAGAGAATAATCGAGGATCTCATCGATTCAGGTGCCACGATCAGTAACCCATCATGTGCCGCTTGCTTTGGTGGACACATAGGATTACTTGGGCCCAATGAGAGAGGAATTAGCACCAGTAACCGAAACTTCAAGGGGAGACAGGGGAGCCCAGAGGCGGAGGTTTATCTCAGCTCAGCAGCTGTAGCTGCCGCATCAGCATTAACAGGGTACATAACCCATCCGGAGGAGGTATTATAATGAATCTAAAAGGAAAGGTATGGAAATACGGTGACGATGTTAATACGGATTACATTATCCCAGGGCGATACATGGAGCTAACCGATCCAGAGGAGATAGTTGAGAAAGTCTTTGAGGAATATGATCCCAGTTTCCGTAAAGAAGTTGAGAAAGGGGACATAATTGTCGGTGGAACCAATTTTGGATGCGGTTCTAGCAGAGAGCACGCGCCCATCGCCCTCAAAGGTAACGGTATATCGTTAGTTTTAGCTGAGTCTTTTGCACGGATATTCTATCGTAACTCCATTAACATAGGTTTACCGGCGCTGGAGTGTCAAGGTCTTCATGATATTGTTGAGAAGGGCGACTTATTGGAAATTGAATTAACAGGTGGGGTTTTTAAAAATCTCAGCAACGGCAAAGAGCTAAACTTTAAACCATTACCAGTTTTCATGATGGAAGTGTTAAATGCAGGAGGTTTAGCTTCTTACATTAACAAGACTGAGGAATGGTAAAATGAAATATACTATAGCTTTGCTACCAGGTGACGGCATAGGGCCTGAAGTAATGGACGCCACAGTAACTGTACTTAAAGCATTGGAATCAAAAACAGATATAGAGTTTGAATTTAAGACATATATGCTAGGAGACGAGGAGAAGAAGCGCAGCGGAACAGCTCTTCCCAAGGAGACTATTAACGGAGTAAAAGCAGCTGACGCATGTCTATTCGCCTGCGTGGGAGAGACTGCCAAAGAGACAATACTACCCCTACGACAAATGTTCAACCTATACGCAAATCTGAGACCAGCCAAATCCTATCCAGGAGTCTCCTCTTTAAAACCAGAGACAGACCTTATGATTGTCCGAGAGAACACTGAAGGAATTTACAAGATGATTGGAGATCGATCCCCTCGTTCTGCATTTAATATTCGTGTTATTACATACGAGGCCTCCGAGCGAATCGTACGATACGCATTTGAATGGGCTAAAGCTAATGGAAAATCCAAAGTTACCTCTGTTCATAAGGCCAATGTTTTGGATTACACTGATGGCTTGTACCTTGAAGCATCAAGATCAGTGGCAGAAGAGTACTCAGAGATAGAGTACCAAGAGTTAATTGTTGACGCTGCTGGTATGAGGCTAGTTATGAACACAGAGGACTTTGAGGTAGTGGTAACCACCAACATGTTTGGAGATATCCTCAGCGATGTAACCGCTGGACTTGTAGGTGGCCTAGGAATGGCCCCCTCGGGTAACGTAGGAGATAATATGTGTATCTTTGAACCAGTACACGGTTCTGCGCCAGACATCGCTGGACAGGGCATCGCTAACCCCTCAGCTTGTATCCTCAGTGCTTCCATGATGCTTGAGTGGCTCAAGGAGCTAGATGCAGCCAAAATGGTTGAAGACGCCTTAATCAGAGTACTCGAGAATGGCAAGGTAAAGACCCCAGACTTAGGCGGCGAAAACAAGACCATAGATTTCGCGAAAGCGATCGCTGAAAAAATCTAATTTTTACATTAACTTTATTAAAGGCCTACAGGTATACAACTTTTGGTTTACAACTAGGGTTAGTGTAATATGTCTGATGAAAAGAATCGTATGCGAAATGTCTCGGGGAAAAACTTCGAGGAAGTCGTAGACGTAATAGGAAACCCAGTCAGACGCAGGATAATTCAAAAACTAAGTGAAGGTCCAGATTATACACTAAGATTGAGTAATGAACTCAATATACTTCAACAATTGGCAAGTAAACATCTTAAAGTCATTAAGAACGCGCAGCTAGTAGATGTTGTCAGACAGCCCAGTCACAGAGGGGCGGATAAGAAAATGTTCAGCTTGAACAAATTTTACAGTTTGCAGATAGATTTTAGCCCCAACCTGTACAATCAGCGGCTTATCAGTTTCAATAATCCTCAGCTCTGGATAAACGCTGACAACTATATGGATAGACTAGAAGATGAGGTAACAGAGCTCAGAGAAGAGGAATGCGGAATTGATACGATTAATCCACTAGCTCAGATCGTCCAGAACATTGACGATGAGTTGGAGAGTCTTGAGAAGCGCAGAGCAAGACTTCTTTATATTAGGAACCTTGCTATGAATGCTAGCGTCCAAGCCTTAGAAGAACTGGATCGTAAGAAGAGACAGATAATACACTATGTGATTAATCAGGGTTCAGCCAGTATAGAGGGAATTAGCAGACATATGCAGCTACGTGAACAGATCATCAAGGACTTGGTTGATGACTTGGAGTCTGAGGATATCCTCAAGAAAATGGGGAATATGGTAACTTTGGCTGAGTTAGCTTAGATTATTTTCCGTAATCTTTTTTAACCATATGTAGGTATACAACCCTTGGTTTACAACCAAAAGTGGTATACTACCACAGGTTAAACAAAAAATAGGAGAAAATATCATATGAGTGCACAAGGTCAACCCGTCGTAATACTCAAAGAGGGAACCGAGCGCTCTACCGGCAGAGACGCGAGAGGCAGCAACATCATGGCTGCAAGGATTGTCTCAGAAGCCGTAAAGACCAGTCTAGGTCCAAAAGGGATGGACAAGATGTTGGTCGACAGTTTTGGGGACGTAACTATCACCAACGATGGAGCAACAATGCTCAAGGAGATGGATGTACAGCACCCAGCGGCAAAAATGATGGTAGAGGTCTCAAAGACCCAGGATGATGAAGTAGGAGACGGAACCACAAGCGTCGTCATATTGACAGGTGAGCTTCTCGGAAAAGCCACAGAGCTTATGGAGAAGAAGGTTCACCCCATCGTAATAATCGATGGTTATAAGCAGGCCGAGGAAGAGGCCTTGAAATTCCTTGAGGAGATCGCCGAGAAGGTAGATCCAAAGGATAAAAAGGTTCTCAAGAAGGTCAGCATGACAACCATGGCGAGCAAACTAATCAACCCACACAGCGACCATCTAAGCGATATAGCAGTAGATGCGGTACTACAGGTAGCAGAGGAAAGCAACGGCGGATACACGGTGGACCTCGATAACATAAAAATCGAGAAGAAACCCGGCGCATCATTAACCGATACTAGGCTAGTCCAGGGACTAATCATAGACAAAGAAGTAGTCCATGACGGAATGCCTAAACGAGTCAAAGAAGCGTCAATCGGCCTACTCAACGCCCCAATGGAGATCGAGAAGACAGAGTTCGACAGCAAAATATCCATCGAGACCCCTGAACAGATGCAGGCATATCTCGATCAGGAAGAGCAGATGCTTAGGGACATGGTAAAGAAGGTAAAAGAAGCCGGAATCAATGTCCTATTCTGCCAGAAGGGAATCGATGACATGGTACAGCACTTCCTCTCCCGTGAAGGAATCTTCGCCTCAAGAAGGCTCAAAAAATCCGACATGGAGGCGTTATCCAAGGCAACAGGAGCTAAGGTAGTTAATAGTGTTGACCAGTTAAGTAAAGAAGACGCGGGATACGCGAAATCTGTCGAAGAGCGTAAGATTAGCGATGATAAGATGATCTTCGTTGAGGGATGTAAGAACCCCAAAGCGGTTAGCGTCCTGATCAGAGGAGGATCGGAGCGTGTTGTAGACGAGGCGGATCGCAGTATTCACGACGCATTATGCGTAGTAAAGGATGTTGTACAGGAGCCCAAGATCGTCGCTGGCGGAGGAGCATCTGAGATCGAGATAGCAAGACTCCTCAGAGAGTTTGCTGAAAAGCTCGCGGGACGCGAGAGGCTCGCAGTTGTAGCTTTTGCAGATGCATTAGAGGTTATTCCAACTACTCTAGCTGAGAACAGTGGAATGGATCCCATAGATGCAATAAGCGAGATGCGTAGCGAGCACGCTAAGGGCAACAAGTGGATAGGGGTAAACGGCCGTGAGAACAAGGTCACAGACCTATCTAAGATCGATGTCTACGAGCCTATGGTCGTTAAAGCACAAGCAATCAAATCAGCAACCGAGGCAGCCACCTTACTACTGAAGATCGATGACATCATTGCAGTAGAGAAGATGCAAGCCCCACCAGGTCCACCAGGCGGCGGAATGGGTGGCGGCATGGGTGGCATGGGCGGAGGAATGCCTCCAGGAATGGGCGGAATGCCCGGGATGATGTAGGAGGAAATAAGAAATGGCATACTATACATCAGCAGGCGGACAACCAGTCATAGTACTCAGAGAGGATACAGAGAGACAGCGCGGTCGTAATGCACGTAAGAGCAACATGATGGCTGCACAGATCATCGCAGAGGTCCTAAAGACCACACTTGGTCCAAGGGGCATGGATAAGATGCTCATCGACAGTCTTGGCGATATCACTATTACAAGTGACGGCGCCACGATACTCGAAGAGATAGATGTCCAGCACCCAGCAGCCAAGATGATGATCGAGGTCGCTAAGACTCAGGATAAAGAAGTCGGCGACGGAACCACAACTTCTGTACTCCTAGCAGGCGCATTACTTAACAAGGCAGGCGAACTAATTGAGGACGAAATCCATCCAAGTATCATTATAAGCGGATACCAGGCAGCTAGCGAAAAAGCACTAGAAGCACTGGAGAAAGCGTCGATCGATGTGGACATGGATGACCGTGAGACCCTCATGAAGCTAAGCAATACAAGCATGAGGAGTAAAGCCGTAACAAGTGCAAGAGATCATCTAAGCGGTATCGTAATTGATGCCGTTAAACAGATAGTTGAGAAGCACAACGGTGAGACAATCGCGGATGTCGAAAACATACAGATCGTCAAAAAAGAAGGACAGAGCCTACTAGAGACTGGACTCGTCAAAGGAATCATAGTTGACAAAGAAATAGTCCACGCAGGCATGCCCAAAAAGATCAAAGGCGCAAAGATAGCGTTACTCGATACCCCTTTAGAGGTAAAGAAGACAGAGCTAGACGCCGAGATCAGGATCACAAACCCTGACAACATTAAAAAATTCCTAGACAGCGAATCTGATATGCTAAAGAAGAAAGTGGACATGGTGGTCGAGACAGGAGCTAACGTAGTCTTCTGCCAGAAAGGAATCGACGACATGGCTCAACACTACTTAGCAAAAGCAGGCGTACTAGGAGCTAGACGTGTCAAGAAATCCGATATGGAGAAACTAGCCAAGGCAACAGGCGGAAAAGTCGTCAACAACCTTGCAGACTTCTCTGAAGAGGATCTGGGTGAATGTGAACTCGTCGAGGAGAGAAAAGTCGCAAATGACAAAATGATATTCGTCGAGGGATGCAAAGATCCACAGGCAGTAGCCATATTCGTACGAGCTGGTCTTGAACGAATGATAGATGAAGCTGAACGAGCGCTGAATGATGCCCTCTATGTAATCAGTGATGTTGCCGAGGTACCCCAGATGGTAGCAGGCGGCGGATCCATTGAGCTAGAAATGGCAAAAGCTGTACGCGCACACGCTGAACAGGTCGGTGGACGTGAGCAACTGGCTATCGAGGCATTCGCAGAGGCGCTGGAGATTATCCCAAGAACCTTAACCGAGAACGCTGGACTTGACATCCTAGACACCATGGTCGCCCTAAGGGCAGCACACGCCAAAGAAGGTGGAATCTACATGGGAGTCAATGTCTTCGACGAAGGCGTCATAGACATGTTAGAACAAGGGGTAGTTGAACCAAAGGTGGTCAAGGAGCAGGCTATAAAGTCTGGAATCGAGGTTGCTTCAATGATCCTAAGGATTGACGACGTGGTTGCAGCAAAATCAGGTGGACCTGGAGGCGGCGGAGGCCCAGAGGGAATGCCTGACGACATGGACATGTAAGTGTCCAAAACCCAACTTTTTTATTGAAAACTTATATCTGAGACATTATTTTCAATAGCTTTATCTTGTATTCAATATCCTTACTCTCAAAGTATCCTAAAGTGTTCTGTATCTCTTCGATATTGGATGGACTTGAGATAGCGCAGCAGACACCGGGTTGACAAGGACATATGCCAGACATTTATTAGAAGTTAAGGAACTGAGTACATTGAACTCAACCTTTTTGCCGCCTCGCATATAGTCAGCAATCTTGGTTTTCTTACTTGGTTTCGGTAATCTACCTCCTGCGTACGGTTTCATGGCGTAGATGTACTGCAGTTTATATCTGGTGTTCTGCTACCCCTAACTCGAGTAATCTCGCATCTATATCAGAATCTAATAAACCATGACGTTCTCAGATAAACCATTAATACATTTTGAGAATACATGTAACTATGAATCTAAAGGAAAAAGCATCCAAGAGAATCGATGAATACAGGTCAAAGATTATAGAGATAAGTGAGAAGATTCACGAGGAACCAGAGCTTGGACATCAGGAGTGTAAGGCTTCTAAACTGCTAGTAGAAGAACTAGAAAATCAGGGATACAATGTGGATTATGGCGTCTCAGGTATGGAAACAGCTTTTATCGCTCGAAAAGGAGCCGGACGCCCCAAGATCGGGGTCCTAGCAGAATATGATGCATTACCTGGAATAGGCCACACTTGTGGTCATAATCTAATCGCTGGATCTGCCCTGGGCGCAGCCATGGGGTTATCCAAAATCGTCGAATTGATAGATGGAACAGTCCTCATTTATGGTACACCCGCCGAAGAAGGAGTGGTACAAGATGCAGGCGGAAAAGTAATCATGATTGATGAGATAAAGGAAGCTGACGCCGCCTTAATGATTCACCCTGGGCCTACTTGGGGTATTTATAGCACAACTAACGCCCGGGAAAGCTTTCTAGTTGAGTTCCATGGACGTAGTAGCCACGCTGGAGCAGCTCCGGAGAAGGGGATCAACGCCCTTGAAGGCATACTACTTACTTTTCAAGGTATTAACGCATTACGTCAACACCTATCATCTGAGGTTAAAATACACGGGATCATTAAACATGGCGGAGATGCCCCCAATACAATACCCGATCACGCTTCAGCGCATCTCTATGTACGTGCTCCCACCATGAAGATGCTACAGGAAACCTACGCAAAAGTCAAGAACATAGTAAAGGGGGCAGAACTTCGGACAGGAGCCAAGAGCAATGTAACTAAGGTGGCCAATACATATGCCAATAAGATTCCAAATAAAATATTAAGCGATCTATTCAGGGAGAATATGCTGTTATTAGGTAATTGATTATCCCGAGGAAAAGGAGACTAAGACTAGCGGTGCATCAACTGATTTTGGTAACGTCAGTCAGATTATGCCGGCTTTAAGTGCGTATATAAATATTGGAGACGTAGTCCTTCATAGCCCAGATGGCGCAAAGGCAACAGGAACTCCGCATGCATATGATGTTATGATAATGGTGGGTTTTAAAGGGCTAGCATTCACAGCTATCGACTTGTTAACCAACGCAGATAAACTTGAAAAAGCTAAAGCAGAACACAAAGATCTAGTAAAAACAAAATGATTATGATATGAACGAATGGGAAAGAGTAGATTTACATTTATAAATTTTTAAAAGAATGTAATGATGTAGAACCTTAATATGGAAGAAAACAAAATATAGCCTCAGATAGATTCGTCTTATAAACGGGGATATAAAATGAAGGATGATATAAATAGTGAAGAAATTAAAACATCAACCTTT
>CAZLHA010000026.1:0-4689 GCA_964559155.1 uncultured Candidatus Bathyarchaeia archaeon
GTTTCTCCCAGAACAACTGAAAAAAGTGAAATACATCCGATCCCAATCACAAGAGATCAATATAGAGGTTGATGGAGGCATGAGCGACAACACCATAGAACAAGCAATAACTGCAGGCGCAAACATGATCGCCAGCGGCTCCTTTATTATGAAAAGCAAAAATCCAGAAACCTCCTATAATAAACTTAAAAGCTACTTCTAGAACCCATGGGATAACTCGTTACAACTTATCTCCCTTTGTCCAACAGGGCGTTAAAACGACTTTATCCCCAATAAATTAGCTATAAACGTGTACATGACGAAATATTATTTATTTCTATTGTTAGGAGGTAGGTATTGCATCCCCGGAAACAGTCAATATCAACACTAATTCACCATAAAACTTTGATATGGTAAATAATTTTAATTCATCCCGATTATCTATTCGACATGGCGGAAAAAGGTCTACCCGTTGTACTGGAGGGGAAAAGAATAAATCTCCGTGTTTTCCGTCGTTTCTTTTACCCCATACAGATAAAACACATGGGGGAAAAATTTATCGTATATTCAGACACTAGACGAGAAAGAGAAATCAACTATAGACGACCAGAGGATTATGACCTCGACAACCCTTTTAACCGTATCAAATTAATACGCCTCGCACGAGCCATGAACTGCCTTAAACAATCTCAAGAAAAAGAAAACGAATACCGTATTACACTGTGTACGAATAAAGAACTTTATTACCCACAGCCAGAAACAATTAGATATATACCCTTCGACCCAAGACGACTGGATCCACTAAAAGAACGAATCGAGGAAGGCCGAAGAAAAATAGAGTGGGGTCAAAAATTTATTCCTCGTCGTTAATCTCAGTGATTAACTCAGCCAGTAGAGGCTTCAGATTCTCCTGAGGGATCTTAATCCCGCTAGCACGCTTATGGCCGCCGCCAAATCCACTATATTTGGCTCCCAGTTTTTTGGATATCTCACCAAGATGCTCTTCAAGCGCTTTCTCACCCCGTAAACTGATATTATAGTACTCCTCGTTAACTTTGTAGCTTATTCCCACGTCAATACCCAGAGTATCTATTAATAGATTTGAGATCCCACCGGTACTCTTATCCCCTTTTGCCTCCATTACCGCGACTCTACCATATATCTCAGAGTTCGCCGGAATGGTCTCCTTTATCTGTGCCATATCCTCAAGACATTGTATTGCTTTCTCAACCGCGCCCTCGATCCTATGCGGATAATTATACTCACTTAACGCTCTCATTATGCTTCGTTTAAAATCGATGGATTGATCACTGCTTAATGCATGAGTTAGTATCTGAGCTTCATGTTGAGCAAATTTACGATCCATCTTACTTAGAATAGGATCAGCTAACGGCCCTTCCTCAAACATATCCGAGATAGCTGCATATGCCGCCAGTCTTTTTCCCTCCTGTCCCAGCTGGTTTTTAAAGGTATCATAGACTAGCACCGCTGCACAGTCCCTGGTCTCAAGCCTGATGTTAACCCCTTTTTTCTCCAGTCTCTTCTTTAAATCGGGGCTCATTTGATGATGATCTATGATATTTATACTGGCGAATTCCCTGATCCGCATTAATTCTTCTTCAAGACCGTCTCGGATATTCAAGTCGCACATATATAGGGTATCTACTGGAGGATTTACTTGTTCTAGGGCTTTCTCTAGGTTATCATAGTTGGCGAGATAGAAGTCTCCTCCCTTCACTCTTTTGAGGAAGGCTCCACATGTGAGTCCATCCACGTCGTCGCCATGAATTATCGTAAATACTGTCAAATAGATCCCTCTTAAACCGGTATTACTCTGAATGGGGATTGATATTAGTATCCCTTTTCAGGGTCACAGACATGTTTCAAGGGCTCGTCATTCACATAGCGTTCAAGATTCATGCAGAAGATGTCTATGACTCGGTCACCAATGTATGGGCTACTATGACTATCATGGGGTACAAGCAATACATTGTCCATGTTCCATAACGGGTTATCCCTTGGTAATGGCTCCACCTCAAGGGCGTCCAGATAGGCACCCGCTATCCAGTCTTCTTTGAGAGCCTTTATCAACGCGTTTTCACGGGCAACGGCTCCCCTTCCGATGTTAATATAGTAAGTTTTATTCTTCATAGCTTTGAACTCAGGTATATCTAGCATATACTTAGTCTCAGGGGTGAGGGGGGCTGCCACAACCACATAGTCTGCTTTAGCTAAATATTCTCTAAGTTCACCTACTGGGAAAACATGATCCACGTTCTCCACTGGTTCAACTCTTCTTTTAGTTCCAATAACCTTCATATCAAAAGCCTTGCAGAGCTTCGCTGTGCGCTGACCTATGTTACCGAGACCAATAATAAGAGCAGTTCTGTGGTATAATTCATCACATTTTAGCTGGTTCCATTCATGCGCTTTCTGATCAATACGCCTCTTTTTCAACCTCTTGGCGTGATCCAGCATAGCAGTAATCACGCTCTCCGCTATGGGAACCGTATGAATTCCCGGGGCATTGGTTAATGTAACCGTGCCTTCCAGCACCTCTGGTGTAATATTATCACTAAAACCCGTGCTACAGAGTTGTATCCATCGAAGACTTGGCGTAAAGAATTTCTGATAATCCTTCCAGTCAAGCTCCCCATGATAATGGGTCCTATTACCCCCCTCAGCGAGCACCACTTCAAAATCTGGGTTATCTGGCACCTTATTCGGTGGGACCTCAAATAACTCGATATCAGAGCTGATGGATTTTATCTGTTTGATATGTCTCTCCTGTAACCAGTTGAGATCAGATCTGGGAAACTGGTAACCCCGGGGAATACCGCTTACAGCCACCTTTATAGTCATAACCATAGCAAGTGACTAATAGTATAAAAGAGTG
This sequence comes from uncultured Candidatus Bathyarchaeia archaeon, assembly GCA_964559155.1. GTDB lineage: Archaea > Thermoproteota > Bathyarchaeia > TCS64 > TCS64 > RBG-16-57-9. Next base: position 2,876 of record CAZLHA010000026.1, read on the forward strand.
AAGCTAAGGGGCGATTCTGCCGGGTGGGGCAGCCTCAACCCTTGCCTCCTTCCACTCCAAGTAGACCTGAAGGACCTTTAAGAAAATAGTTCCGATAGAGATATAGACAAAGACCCTGAGATCCATTGTGATAGTATTCTGTACCCCTTGCATCGCTACCCTGAACTCTGTGTATCCCAGACTCGCAATATTACCCGCTCCAAGGAAGACGATTATCAATATCAAGGAGAACCCTGCTTGTGCCATCTTCACCAATAAAGCGATAATACTTGTGGGCTTCGCAAATCCTCCCACCAGTGTTAAGGCAGCAGTAGCCACCCCTATAATCATGATCTGACTAGTGAAACTATCAAGATTGAAGCCACTTTGCGCTATCTGAGTCATCAAGTCAGGTGGAATATATCCTGGTAGAAGATACGGTATCCCAACGAAGAGAATCAATGTAATAACCGCAGAGATAACTGCTCCAGTCTTACTAGCCATCACTGAGCACCTCCCTCAATAACCATATGGTTACTAAAACTAATCAAATCGTACAAGCTCGTTACCTTAATATCGGTCTTGAACTGGAGATCACTTCTCTCGAAATAAATTTGAGCGTCTGCTAATGACATAGTTAACTCTAGATCAACTGGGGTAAAAGAGCCCGCTGGAATAATTACAGATCTGGAGTTATTAGCAACCTCTGTGCCATTAACAATCATACTCACTCTAACGTCCATAGTAGCCTCCAGGTATCCATTATTTCGAGGGGTCAAGTTGAAAGGAATCACAACAGGGTCAGTGTTTTGGATCTCTATCTCCTGTTCCCCTGATGGTAGGGCGGTTGAAAATACGCCTAACATGCTCTGCATCCCGAGTATCAACGCAATAGCTGACACAATCTGTATCACAGCTATCAGCAAGCCGAGAACCTTTGAATACTTCAAAATTGATCAAATACATTAACAGCTCGCATTATTTAACTCTCAGCTAAAAAATCTAACCTGAAACTATTATTTAACTAATTTAATCAATAACGGAATGTTCTTTAGTAAAGCTTTAAAAAATACAACCCGACAGCCTAACTATAATGGGTATTTGTTACCACTGTGGAAAAGAGATAGACCCGCCTTTACGGTGTCCCCACTGTAATCTAACCTTCTGCGAGGAACATCTACCACAGAAAACCCATAACTGTATAGCACTTTCAAATAACATCGCAGGGGTTAATTCTCAACCAATACCGAAGACCATACACTATGTAGAACCAGAGGAAGAGGAAAGATCAACTCCACGACCCAGAACCGTCAAGACGAGGAAAACAAGTTTCCTAGGGAAGGGAATCACTAGGAGAAAAGTGGTTATCGTAGCACTAACTCTTGCCATTAGTCTAGGAAGTATCTTTATTCTTAACCAGTGGCAGCCTGAGCTTGATAAACCAACAGTATGGCCGGTGTTTCCGATCTCCAAGGAGACGATTAAACATCAGGAATATGTGGTTTTATTGATCAACAAGGAACGAGTTAAGGAAGACCTCCCTGAGTTAACGCTGGATAATAGTACCATAGCTCAGCGCTACGCTGAAGAACTGCTCAGAACCGGTGTACTCAAGAACAATCCGGATCTACCTGCAGATATGGGTGAGAATATCATGTACTTTGAGGGAGAAGATTTCAACGTAACTGCTGTATTAGATGCCTTACTGTATGATATGGTCTACGATGATGCAGACTATGACTGGGGAAACAGGGATAATATACTATACGAGGAATACACTCAGGTTAGCGTCGGAGTAGCATACGATGAAAACGACCTGTACCTTGTACAGGATT
>CAZLHA010000026.1:4699-19464 GCA_964559155.1 uncultured Candidatus Bathyarchaeia archaeon
TAGCAAGGGTTCCCACTCTACTACATAGTCAATCACTCATTTTATGATCGTCATAATGAATAGTGAACTCTTGATATGTATCTCTAATTCATAAAACCCTTAAAACAAACACCTATTGAAACAATCATGCAGAAACTAAAACGCGAACATAAATTCTTCATGGGTGGGTTCCTAACCGGATTCGCTTTCTACATATCGTTATTCTTCCTTGGTTTCTATCTAAGAATAAAAGGAATAATGTAGAAAAGGGAGTTTACTTACGGTAGACCTCTACATTGTGCTGGAGATCAGAGTTGTCCAATGCCTGCACCGTTGCAGCTATAAGTGAACCAAGATTCTCAAGGTCTGATAAGCTGATGACCTCATTGGGACTATGCATGTACCTGTTAGGTATACTAATCAAACCACAGATAGTGCCTCCTCGCTCCACTTGGATAGCCCAGGCATCAGTACCACTACGGCTGGGTACACCCTGTCTCTGACAAGGAATCTCATTTTCTTCAGCCACAGACTCCATTATCTCCCATAAGGCACGGGTAAAGTTACCTCCAAGAGCCACTACAGGGCCCTTACCGAGTTCAACCCCTCCAACCTGGTTTGGTTTTACACCTGGAGCTACGGCGTGGGTTACATCAGTGGCTATCGCCGCCCAGGGATTGATATTATACGCTGATATGGTGGCTCCTCTCAACCCTATCTCTTCTTGAACAGTGGCCACAAAGTGCACCTTAAGGTTCTCCGGGGGGTTCTCTGATAGTATGCTCATGGTCTTTACTAAACCTGCAACACAGCAGATGTCATCAAAGGCTGGGCCAATTATTTTATCGGAGTTTCTGGGTCCCAGATTGGCTACATCAAGATACGGAGTGCATACTACACCGGCCTTGACGCCAAGCTTCTCAGCCTCCTCTTTACTATCCACTCCGAGGTCAATCAACATGTCTTTAAGTTCAGGGGACTTGTCTCGTTCCTCTTTATCCGTTAGATGAGCCGCTTTAACCGCTACAGTGCCCACGATATAACCCTCTGGCTCGTCTCCGATCCAGACCTTCAAACGAGTACCGTAAGCTACTCGTTTATCCCATCCTCCCACCTGTTTGAAGCCCACGAAACCATCTTTATCCACATGGGTTATCATAAAACCCAGCTGATCATAGTGGCCAGCCAGCATCACATTTCGGTCTCCATCTCCGATAACCCCTATGACGTTTCCCATCACATCCACGGATACGGTATCACAGTATTTGCTGAACACCTCTATGATCCTTTTTCTGCGTTGTTCCTCGAAACCAGTTACACTGGGGGCTTTCATGAAGTATTTCAGAGTCTCGTATAGTTTGAGAGTCAATTCAGATCAAATATTATACATGGTTCATTGAATTAAAGATAACCTTACAAGGGGTTAAATCGTCTAAAATACATTGTTAGAATATGATGCCTAAACACGCCTTGGTTAGAGAACCAGGAGACAAGTATACAAGTTGCTTATCAGAACACCCTCTTCATCACACAGTTAGTCTGGATAAGGCTAGGGAACAGCACGCGGAATACTGTAATATCTTAGAGGAGCTGGGATTGGAGGTAATATGGGTGCCTAGAGATGACAAGCATCCCGACAGCTGCTTTGTGGAGGATAATGCAGTTGTTGAGAACGGTAAGGCGTTGATATGCAGGATGGCTAAAGAATCCAGACGCGGAGAACAGCCGGGTGTGGCGGCTGTTCTTGATGAGTATATGCCGATTAAATGGGCTGAAGCGCCGGCTACTATTGAGGGTGGAGACGTGGTGCACGCTGAAGGTAAACTCATCAGTGGCATATCCCAGAGAACAAACTATGAGGGAGTAGCCCAATTGCAGGACTGGTTAGAAGTACCTGTAGCCACTGTTTTTGACCCCACTATAATGCATCTGAAAAGCTACGTCACTTATCTAGGTGGAAACATCATGATCGCTACGGAGAAATACGCTAATCACCCCGCTCTAGAGGGATATAACATACTTATACCTCCACCTGAGGAAGGATATGCTGCAGACACCCTCGCAGTTGGTGATACTGTGTTAATGGCCGAGGGTTATGATACGGCTCAGCTGATGGTACGAGAAGCAGGTTTTGACGTGATAAGCCTTGATGTATCAGAGATACAGAAATGTGATGGAGCATTAACATGTTTGAGCATCCTCTTCTAAGCCCTTAAGCTATTTAAAACACCGAATTCACGTTTTCTTGATAAATATGGTCCAGCCAATAGGTCCCTTGATGTGGGAGCATCGACTAATCGAGAAAATAGTACCCTTTATTAAAATAGAAGTATCCAGGATTGAGGAGGGATCAGAGGTTGATCAACGTTTTATTGAATCAGCCGTGGATTTTTTCAGGGTATACGCTGATAAGACCCATCACGGAAAAGAAGAGGATATACTTTTCAAAGATCTAGAGGAGAAGCAGATAAAAAAAGAGCACAAACGGGTAATGGATGAACTAGTCCTGGAGCATGTAACGGCACGTTCTAAGGTATCTCGACTAGAGGATGCTAACAATAGATGGATTGATGGAGACGAGGGAGCCTTGGATGTCATAGGTCAAATGCTCATGGAACTGGCTGAGTTATACTCTGATCATATTGAGAAGGAGGACAAACACTTCTTCCACCCAATAATGAAATACTTCAGCCAGAGAGAACAATCAGACATCCTCCGGAGGTTCAATGAGTTTGACCAGAATATGATTCACTGGAAATACAGGCAGGTAATGGATAAAATGGGAGGGGAGAACCACCTAACCCAGCATCGGGAGGCTGACGGAAAAAAGTACAGGTGCAGTGTCTGTGGATATATATATGACCCGGAGAAAGGAGACCCTGAGAATAGCGTAGACCCCGGTACAGGCTTTAAGGAACTACCAGATATTTGGGTCTGTCCAGTCTGCTACGCCGCTAAAAACGAATTCGTGAAACTTCCTTAGAATCATTTATTCCTCTATAATGTATCTAATGGTATATGCGTAAAAGATATTATACCCGACCAGGGATGGAGAAATATCCCTTCAGCTCGGCGGTTAAGGCAGGTGACTATATCTTTGTCAGCGGAACAGCTGCGCTGGAAGACGAGCAAGGTAACAAGTTAACCACAGTGGAGGAGCAGACTCACGAGATAATGCGTCAATTCAGGGAGGCATTAGATCAATACGGTGCATCGATGGATGATATAGTGAAGGTAAGTGTCTATATAGCCGAGCAAGATCAGTTGGATGACATGAACACGGTTTACAGGAGTTATTTCGACGATAATTTGCCGGCTAGGGTAACCTGTGTAGCTGGTCTTGCTATTCCAGGTTTCCTTGTGGAGATGGATTGTATCGCCTATAAGCCTTGATTTTATCTCTAATTATAGACGAAATCCACGTGTGATAATTATCTCTCCCCTGTTTTGGAAATGTCTATATACAGGGACTATGTATTCTGTCAGGCTTACAGGAGAATAGAGAATGTCGTTAAGAGATCCGGTTAAGATAGAGATCGCTAGGGAACACTTGATTAAGAAATCTGTTTGCAGGGCATGCGGGGCTACTAATCCTTTGAATGCTAAAAAGTGTCGCAAGTGTCATAGTAAAAACCTGAGACCCAAGCGTACTAAGGGTAAAGGTAGATAGTTTTTCTTTATTCTATGTCATAGCTTATTTCTAGTATTTGTTTACTGTTGCGGTATCTGGTTTTGGTTATTTTTACTTTTCCTATTTGGCCTGTTGTCTCTGTGTGTTTGTGGTTGCAGGCGTTGATGTTCCAGTCTGGTAGGTGGAATATTGTTAGTTTCTGGATGTGGTCTGGAACGGGGAATTTGTCATAGATCTGATCACCCCATCTTTTTTCGGCTTCTTTTCTGTTTAGATGGTGAATCTGTATTTTTGCGTCTTCCTCTATTTTATCGTCTATTTTGTGTTGTATTTCTTCTAGCTCCTGGTCTGTGGGTTTAGTGGGGTATTCTACTGCTATTCTCCCGTGGTTTCCTTCTGTAGCTACACTTGTGGTCCATTTTGCTTCTGGGCCTAGGGTTTTGACTATGGCGCCTTTAACTATATGCAGTGCTGTGTGAGTTCTAATCTCGATTGGCATGCAAGTCTATTGGATACAAGTTTTGTTAAATGTATGGGTATAGTGTATATTCTATTTGACTAGATTTCCCTCTTTTCTCTTGTATATAGTTGCATATATTTTTGTGTTTATTATTAATATCTTAATGATTCGGTGGGTGTTGTTTTTTTAAAGATTAATGAGGAGTGCTTCTCTTAGGGGGGTCAGCGTTTCTGTTTACTTTTCCGGACTCTTTTCATATAACTCGTAGGTGGTTATATCTAGAAAATTTTCTATTTCTTTTGAGTTCCTGTTAATTTTCATTAAAATGCAAAGTGCCCAAGTGTTCTCACTTTGAAGATGACGTTTTTTACCGAGCCAAAGCCCGATAAATCGTTGAAGCCCATCTTCAAGGTTCGGCGGGGTTCGGTTTTTCGCTTCTTGAGCCGGTTTCCGCTTCCACTTGGGCATATGTATGATGTGTTGGTTTGCTTATTATAGTTGGGTTTCGTGTTGCGGTTAACTTGATTTGTTTTCAAGTGTTTTGTTCTTAGTTTTTTGATGCATATATGCTAATAATGTCATATTTTGTTGTGACAATATTTTTGTTGACTTGCTGGAGTTAATGACTTGTATGTTATGGCGTTTATTTTGTATTGGTAAGGTTCTTTTTTCTCAAAGGCTGGGTGTAACCGCCATCGATTAAGCTGTTGATAGACGGATGTCTGGGGAGTATTTTTAAATCAGGGAGCACGTAAAAGAGGCGCGCGAGCCCGTAGCTCAGCACGGATAGAGCACAGCCCTCCTAAGGCTGGGGTCGAGGGTTCGAATCCCCCCGGGCTCGCCATCATGATTTTTATTTCGAATAAGACGCAACTTGTGCACATCAAGATCAGAAAACAGCTATTCCAATGCTGGTTCTATGATTGTGATTTGTTATGGTTGGAGATATCTTCCTCCAAATTTTGTTTCAAGTAGTGTTTATCCCTTAATCCCTCTGGGAGCTAACCAGGGTCGCAGTATCCTTGAGGGTGGTTGTTATTACGATTAGCCCTAGAATCATAACGATCCCGAAGTAGAAAGTGTAGATATAACCCTGTGTCCCCCCGACAAATTCAGCGATACTGGTCATCACCACTGGACCAATTAAACCACCCAGATCCATAAACGTCCTGAATGTACCAATACCAATCCCCCGCACCTCATCAGGCACAGCGTCAGCGATATACGCTGGCACCACCCCGTAAACAATACCCCAGAAAACCCCGTTCAGGAACATCATGACCAGCAAGGGATAGAACCCCGTGAATATACTGATCCCCGATAATGAGATCGCTCCTAGACCCAGACCAGCTAATAGAACCCTTTTTCGCCCTATCCTGTCACTAAGATATCCCCCTATAAGGTTACCTGACACGCTTCCAACGGTGCTACCGGAGACTAGGAAAGCATACCGTGTTAACTCGATCCCAATCACCTCAGTAACGTAGATGGGTAACAATGTACCTCTAATCCCGTTATTATTCATCATACAGACAAGGTTAATAATACAAGCCACAATCACGGTTCTATTCACCACTTTCATAAGATCCTCGCGGCTTGGGAGCAGAGACACACCCTTCAGACTAGTCTCTGTTGATCCGTCCCCCTTTATCAGGGTCACCGACGCCAAGGCTACAATCGCCATCAACGTAGTAGCTAAAAAATTAGCTCTGGTACCATATTGACCTGCTACATAACCGCCTATGGTCTGACCCAGAAAACTCCCTATCATCTCAACCGCCTGGAACACCCCAAGGGCTCGTCCCCGTTTCTCGCTGGTGAACAGTTTGCTAACATAGGTCATCCCGATGCAGAAGAAGCTGGCGTCCCCCATCCCCCATATGATTCTGGCGAATATTAGCATCCAGATACTAGTCGTCTTGTAACAGATGAAAGCACCGATAACAGCTAGCACTCTTCCCGCTATCAACGGTAGCTTTGGACCAATCTTATCTCCTATTACCCCTATGGGGAACTCGGTGAACATTCTGAGCAGAAAATACCCTGAGACCGCTAATCCTACTAATTGGAGAGGTGCTGTGAACTCTGTTCTAACATACGCCGCAAATATAGGCCAGACGAAGCCACCGGCGAACATAGTGAGGGTTCCGCTTATAATCATAAGATAGTATTCTCTGATATTCCGGTCCATCAGTATCTTCCCCTTTTGCGCCTACAGACTAATATCTGGGATTTAAACCTAAGGGCCTGTCATTACCCAGTCTTTCTTTTCTGATTGATCAACGCGGTGAGAACCACTAACCAATATAAATAATTAGGCAACGTGAGGAACGTGCTAACATAATATCCCTCTTGGATATAGAAGACGATAACGAAAGTTATACCCGTCGCCAGCATCAAAGTACCTACAAAATTATACCCCGTCAAGACATCCCTATCCCTGTAAGCCGTATAGATCATCAGGAACCCCGAGATAAAGAGAAAAAAGTTACCGACATCAAGCATAGTGAACATAGATCTGCATCCCATCCAACACCTTATAGATGTAACCACCCGGCTTCAAGAAAAAATATATGCCCTTAGGTGCCCCATGTCCTAGAACAGTGTGATCAACATGGTAGAATACTCGCGGATATACTCGGAATACATATCCAGCCTCAAATACAGTGACCTATCCCCGGAAGTAGTGGAGAAAACCCAGATGCATCTACTGGACGCCCTAGGGAACATACTTGGCGCACATCAACTGCCTTGGAGCAGAATGGTCATCAATATAGCTAAACAGATGAAAGGAACACCAGAATCCACAATCTTAGGAGAAGAGAAAAAGTACCCTATGATAATGGCTGCGCTGGCAAACGGCACCATGGCGCATGGAATCGATGCCGATGACTCAGGTGCGCGACCCAGTTGGGCTCACCCCGGAGCCTGTATTATACCCGCAGCACTAGCCGCAGCTGAAGCTACAGGCGCCAGTGGAGAAGAACTAATCACTGGACTAGTAGCAGGCTATGAGGTAAGCTGTCGAGTGGACAGCGCTGTTTACCCCGGGCTAAGGGATCGCGGCTTCCACGCAACCGGCGTGGTCGGAACCATAGGCGCAGCAGCTGCAGCAGGTAAGATACTCGGGTTAAGCGAAGAGCAATTGGTAAACACCTTCGGGTTGGCGGGTACACAGGCAGCAGGGTTAGATGAATGGTTATCCGCCGGGGATATGAGCAAGCGTCTACACGCTGGTAAAGCCGCCATGAATGGGTTACTAGCGGCTCTACTAGCCCTTGAAGGCTATACTGGCCCATCCACGGTTTTCGAGGGTAAATACGGGTTACTAGCCACTCACGCTGAAAACTATGCTCTGGCTCGACTTACCGAGGGCTTGGGTTCTGATTATAAGATACTGAAATGCAAGTTCAAACCCTATGCATGCTGCCATGAACTCTGTCCCCCAATCCGTATGGCTCAAGAACTACAGGAAAAACATAGTATAGAAATCGATGAGATAGAGAAGATACGTATCGGGTTAAACCATATCACAGCTGAGAACCAGTTAAAGACAGCGAAAACACCTCTACACGCCCAGAATCATCCGGCTGTAGCTGTAGCTATAGCCCTAGTCGAGGATCAAGTATTCATGAAAGAGTTCTTCGAGTGCTATGATGATCCCCGAGTAGTCGAGCTAGGTAAGAAGACTGAGGTATATACGGATCCTGAGATCGACGTAGTTTTCCCCACCAAGATCGGTACAAGGGTAGAGATATTCACAAAGAACGGTGAACACTATGAACTATATGAAGAGGATAAGCCCCGTATTCCCAATAGCTTCATCAAAGAGAAGTTCACTGTATTCGCCTCCATGCAGCTATCCGTGGATAAAGTGGAGAAGATAGTATCCATAGTGGAGGATTTGGAGAAACTGGATGACGTTAACGAGCTATCCCCCTTCTTCAAATAACATTATTTCTTGAAGATTTTACGAGTATTAGTTACAACTGCGTCAGGTAGAACCACTAGAAACTCGCCCAGCTCCGGCAAGAAATAGGAGTTAATCAATGAAATAACTATCATTATCCCAATTACACCATAGGCAAAGCTAACCGGGTAATGATAAGTCTCAACCGTGGGATCGGTGAAGAACCAGCTTAACGGAGGAACATCATAACCTGTAAGATAGACTGTGAGCATTATCCTTGTGATGTTCATCAGGAACACCAATGTTCCACCGAATATTATCGCCTTCATCTTCCTACCCCAGTCAGGTAACTTCAGGGGAACTATCAAACCCATTAGTATGCCCCACACGTGAAACGCTGTGCATTCACGGATGATATAAACCTCCACCTCTCTGGCGCCGCCTGTCAAAGTCATCCATACCATTCTTGATCTTAGTCCATATTCAGAGGTAAACCCCAGTAAGTTTAATGTGTCAGAGCTTATCCGAGCTGTTAAGATCTCGATCCATGTACTGGGGATTATCATGAATAACTCATAGAAGAATAATAATGATGCAAAATAGAATAAGAGATATCTCCCGGTAATCTTCTTCGAGTTCATGGGTGAAAAGATAGCTTGGTGATTATTGAAGTATTACCCTCTGGCGATGGGTTCCAGCCCTTGGGCACCGTGCCTCAATGACTGCTTCAATAGGCTCATCTAATTTCGTCTTGATAACCCACTCCACGCTGCTCTTCGTCTTATCAACCACATCAGACCCAATCACTCGTGGTAATAGGAGTTTAGCGCTCCGTCCCTCAAGGTGGCCCAACTCCACTTTCTTGTGGCCTGTAACCAGTTCCGCTCCCTCTTGTAGCTTTATTTCGGCTAGCACCGGTTTTGCCGCCTTGATCTTCACAGCCATCTGGGTTACATTGGTTGACATATAACCCGTGTTGGCTACTTGGGCCGATACCTTGAAAACCCGGTCAGCTATCTTCTCCACCTTAGCGTCTTTTACCCTAAGTAAAGGTAGTAAAGCCGCGTGTCTGATGGCGAACATGAGACATTTATCCACTTCGTATTCTAGCCATTCACCGGGTGGGGGGTTTCTGCGGGTATGTTTTCGCTCCACACCCCCAATCTCCACTGGCCCAAGCTGGGGGTGTTCATAGGATGTCCAGTCCAGGAATCCCTCAGGATAGTTCTCATCGATCCACTCTAGTTCTTTTAGTTGTTCATCCTCACTGAGTCTTGCCCAGTCAAAATTCACTCCTCCACGTTCCCTGAAATGATCCAACCCGATCATCCACGGCCAGTCCCAGAGCTCTGTGCTAAACACGAAGGCACCAAGGTGTTCGTAGAAGAAGCTTGTGGCACATCCACGCCTGAATGGTCTATCATCCTCGAAGGTGAATTCATCGTAAATACTGATGCAAGGGTACTCGGTTAGCTCCTCACCGATCTGCCCCAGCACCTTATAGACCTCAAGATCAGCTTCACAGCCATCTTCTTGAAACCATGAGTCTGGGTGAGCATTGGCTTCCCTGAGTATTAAACCACCACTTGTATGGTAGGTGTGCATCCCACTCAGGTTAGGGTGTTCTGCCCAGAAATCAGCTATCGCCCTTGGTTCACGTTCCCAGAGGGGAAATGGACCTGAACCTCCTAATGGTAACCCACCGGGAGCCCAGTAAGCGGGGAAGTTTCTATTGCTTCCACCTAAGAACATTCTGGGCGCCATAGTGATCTCTTTACCTGGTTTCCATTTAAGGAACAAGCCTTCACGTAGCACCTTGTAGAATGGGCCATCCTCTTCCAGTGTATCCTCAGGCTCTCTCTTGATCATCAATCTAGAGTCTTTCCGGGATTTCTTGTAGTCTCCCTCGTGGTCCTTCCATCGCATAAAAGCAGAGTAACCATTTCCATTAACATCTTCCTCGTAGTGGCCTTCTCCGTCTTCAAACTCGGGGTTCGGTATTCCTCCACTGGTGTAGTGGTATGGCTGTGTTAGAAATATCTCAGCGCCATCAGGGTTTACCCGTGGTAACACATAGATCACGCGGTTATCCATGATCTCGGTCACTAACTCGTCCTCACCGTAATTTGTTAAAAGATGCCAGATCGTCTTGAGGCAAACATTTGTCCCCGTGGGCTCGCTGCTGTGAGTATTTCCATCTATCCAGAGACCGGGTTTTTCATCCCCCTCCCCCGTCTCCTGATTGGTTAGCTCCATTGTCCACAGATCTTTTCCCTGAAGTGTTTTCCCAATACTGTATAACTTGGTTAACCACGGATATTCACCATGAATCTGTTGCATTATCTCCACTAACTCCTCGTATAGTGGGTATCTTCCAAAATCGATCTCCATCACTCTAATTCTCACCTAGAATTGGTCTAAACGAGTGGCTGGGGAGATAAAAACTCTCGCAGCTAATTACGTAGATATAGCTATTATGAAGAGTGATCCGCGGAAGGGATAGATGATTAATGAAGCTTATTACTGAAATCAACTAGTTGTCTATGCCCTCTCTCATCAAACACAATAACCATCACCGCCGCCGCCGTTACCAGTACATCTAGCTAGCAAAAGCATTGAGTCGATAAACAGTAATCTCCTGAATAATCAAAGAAACATCATTCAATCTTAGGAACAATATGAATAAACTGTAAATCAAGAGGAAACCGATAAAAGTTAAACCTATGTAGATTCTATTATTCATAAACATCTAATGTTTACTGAATAAAAACAGTACTAATCACTTGCTGTTCTACGGTATTACTTGATTAGAGGAATTAAGGTCCAGTATGTCCACAAGCCGGGCACTTGTATTGACGCCCGAATAACCTGCATTTCTCACATCTCCAGAGGGTTACCGCTCCACAGCTTGGGCAATGGAATTTAACAGCTTTCTCCTCTGGTGTGATCTTTCTTCCGCATGATATGCATGTCGCCATTTCTTAAATCACCAACTATCCCTCCGGAGTATTATTTAAACATTGACAAGTTCTCAGGGGGTTGAACGAGTCTAGGTGATTATTTATCCCTCTTTGACTGTGTATCCTTTTTTCTCTGATTGGTTTAATGCTTTGACTTATTATTGAAACAAGAACCTTTGAATACACCCCAGTATTCTACCGGCTATGAATAGATTAAGTAAATTTTTAATCACATTACTAGCCCTTTCATCGATCCTATTAATACCCGTTAACGCCCAGACCAAAGAAGTAGGAATCTACGGCGTCTGGACCGATAAAAATCAGTACAATCCAGGTGAAACCGTTATCCTTACAATTGAATTAACATGGGATCTCCCAGCAAGCTATGATGTAAGCCCCGGTGTCTATGATACCACTCTAGAGGAATACGTGGTAGAAGAACTTCTAACAGTTGAAGGCTCTGGTGTATCAAATGTAACATTATCCTTCACCGCGCCACCAACCAACGGCGTATACGAGTATATCGTCGATGTCTTCTATGAAGAGGATGGTTGGCAGTCCTCAAGCACTGGATTCGAGGAGTATTACCTCTATGTACAGGTTGGCTCCACTGGAAGCAACGCGTATAATGCGTGGGTTACAGATGTTGACTCACCCTCCTCAGTGAATCCCGGCGAGTTATTTACAGTGACCGTTGACGTCGATATCAGCTTCCCCACAATGACCACCTTCGTCGTCGGCATCATCAACCGTGAGACCGATGAACTCGTCATCGATTATGAGGATCAGGGAGAAGGCGACCTGTCAGGGACATACACCTTCGACATCTACGCCCCTGAGACCGAGAGAGATTACACTCTGGGTGCTGACATTGTTTTCGAGACCCCGCAAGGATGGACCTTCACTGATGGTGGAAGCCAGACCTTTGACGTTAAAGTCTCTAAGGGCGGCGGAATACCCGGGTTCCCCGTAGCAGGCGTTGCACTGGGTTCTCTTATCACCCTGGCTCTGCTATCTCGTAGACGCGAGCATTAAACCAATTTTTATCTCATATTTATTATTATAATCCTCATGCTTCCCCTCTGGGTCATTGACCTTATAAAGAAGGGCTTCAAGCATAGATTCTTCTATGCAAGACTCTCACGTCTCCCCCTCCTTAGAAATATAATGGACTGGATGTTCTTCGACCAGGATGACATGGTATATCTCCCGAAAGATAATGTAGTATTAGCGATTAACCAGAGAATCTCATACACAAACACGGTACTACCAAGCCAGATAGTTCACCGATTCATTGATGAAGCAAACACCCACTTCATAATGAATTTCTGCATATGCCGGGACAGCAACCAGTGTAAAGACTACCCTATCGACCTAGGATGTCTATTCATGGGCGAAGCGGCAGCAAAAATAGACCCGAGACTGGGCAAACTTGTAGCACCTAGGGAAGCTCATCAACATGTGATGAGAGCACGCGAAGCCGGACTCGTTCACCTCATTGGACGGAATAAGCTTGACTCTGTGTGGCTCGACACAGGACCAGACGAGAAGTTATTAACTGTCTGCAACTGTTGCCCCTGTTGCTGTCTCTGGAAGATGCTACCCCGCCTAGGGGATCATATAAGTAATAAGATCACAGCAATGCCGGGAGTAGAGATCGGGGTCTCAAGTGAATGCACTGGCTGTGGAGCCTGTGTTGAAACTTGTTTCGTGGATGCAATTAAGCTAGTAAATGGATGCGCAATAATATCCGATGTGTGCAGGGGATGTGGAAGATGCGTTGAAGTCTGCCAACAGAAAGCTATAACCCTGAAAATAGATCTATCAAGCATCGAGAAAACCATAAACCGAATAGACACCAGTATAGACTTGAAAGAAAAATAAGCTCAACGTTTCACTCGTTTATCTTAACTTGAATACGGAGAACAACTCGGATAAAGCTAGGCGCCCAACCGTCCTCATTAATGCTCCAATAATCAAGGGATCCCTCAAACCTCTTTTAATGACCCCCGCCTGCATATCCATATCTCCCTCCTCAACCAACTTTGTGAATTTTTTCTCCAGATCCTCTTCTATAGCTATATGGAATAACCGGTTCATCCGTTCATTACTCAAATGGTTAAGGAGTCTACGTAAATAAAGCATGGTCTGGAGTTCTGAATCGTAGGATTTACGCCACTTGGACTCGTATTCTTCAAGATCATGTTCTTCATATTTTACTGCCTTAGCAGCTATTCTGCCAGCCATCTGGGCGCATAACCCCCCTATTACCAATCCTCCCCCAGTTGTTGGCTTCACTTGTCCAGCCACATCCCCGACAAGCATTAACCTAGGGTACACTGTCTTCTTCACAGGTCCCCCCGTGCAAAGGAGTCCGCTATGGATAACGTTATCCGGTTTTTCACCGAATCTTTTCTCAACGAATTTAATGAGCGTCTTCGCCCCATCTGGTCTAGATGTACCCAGTCCGCATCTAACCTTGTTCTCGCTTAGTGGGATAACCCATGTGAAAAAGTCTGTAGCAATCTTGTTATCAAACCAGACTTCAACCATATCTGATTCAACGTAATCAACGTTCATCTCCACATTAAACCCGTTAAGGATACTTTCTTGACAAGTGTCCACTCCGGAACGGGATAAAACTCGACCCTTCGCACCCTCAGCGTCAATAAATATCTCTGCCTGTATCTCTGAGTCATCCATCACTAATTTATGGGCTCTACCCTCCTTGAACTCTATTCTATTCACTCTCTTCCCCGTGTTTATCCTTACACCCCTGTTTACAGCTCTTTCAGCGAGAATAGAATCAAATTTGCCTCTATCAATAATATAGGCTCTTGGCTTCTGATCCCTAATGGTTATACAGTTTCCATCAGGAGAGAAAACACGTCCACCATACACCGTGTTTTGATGAAAAACAGGATCAGGCATAACCCCAAGCCTCTCAAAACCCTCTACACTCACCATACCCGCGCAGTGAACAGGATAACCTACCCTTCTATGTTCCTCAAAAATATCTACACCAAAACCTTGTCTGGCTATCTCCTCGGCAGCAAGGAGACCGGCTGGTCCGGCTCCTATTACAGCTGCCTCGGTGATCATAGAGGAGTGTTCCCCTTAAAACTAGGAACGCTCGATGGTTTCGAAGAACTCAACGGTTTCCAGGTCCTCAAAGTATTTGAGGATGTCCAGGGCGACACCACGTTTGGCTATCTGAATGTTCTCACCGAAGAAGATCTCATCCGGGATACCTATCCTCATCTTCTTCTTTGTCTTATTGATATCAAATTCTTCTGTGTCGATGCCAAGGAATCTTCGACCAATGAGTGCTCTTATCTTATCCTCGTCTTCAGTGATGTGCTCAACAACCTTCACCGTGTATCGTATCTTTCTACCAGCTAACGGGTGGTTATAATCTACCTGAACCCTCCCAGCTCCAACGCTCCTAACGATAGCTGGTCTACCATCAATCTCAAGCTCTGCGCCTACATAAGGGTTGATACCTTTACTCCTGAGAACCCTGTATGCAATCATCTGCACGTCGTCTGGGTTTCTCTCACCGAAAGCCTCCTCTGGCGGGATCTCGATTTCTACTTCATCATCAAATGGTTTACCCGGAAGCCTCTCATCCAGCCCCCGTAATACAAAACCTTCTCCTACTATCACTAGTCTAGGCTCATAGTTCCTCTCTTGATCATAAATACCTGCTTCCTGAGCAACTTCCTCTTCAGTTGTCTCAAAGACTTCACCAGTCTCTATAGCTTCACCCGTCATTTCTACCTTGATGAAGTCCCCTTTATTGACTGCGTTCTCGTAACGCTCTTC
>CAZLHA010000027.1:0-19426 GCA_964559155.1 uncultured Candidatus Bathyarchaeia archaeon
AACTCCATGGTAGACGAGGGTGTGCTTAACTACACGGAGACAACAGGGAAGGGAGGACATAGGCGAATATACACCGCCAAATATGATGAGACAGAATTTAAGGAATACATAGCTAAAGTTGTCCTAAAAAACCTGCTCCGCGACTTCCCAGAAGAGACCCAAAAAGTCATTACAGAAGTCAAGTAACCACACCCCTTTATTCATTTTTTATATAACTTCTAAAAAACAGTTCTAACTCTAATTGTTTTATACCACATACGTGACGTAAATACCCGTGAACACATTTTGACAGAGCTATCAGAAGCAAAAAAAACAGCCTTCAAATGGATCGATGAAAACTCGGAAAGGATCTCAGATTTTCATCAATTAATCTGGAACTATGCTGAAACAGCTTTCAGAGAGTATAAATCAGCGAAAGCATTTGTAAAGTTCCACGAGGGAGAAGGATTTAACGTAATCCACGGGGTAGCGGGTATGCCTACCGCATATGAAGCTACGTGGGGGGAAGGAAAACCAGTATTGAGCACCTACTGTGAATACGATGCTGTCCCATCAGCTTGGCAGGATCAGGTTCCATACAGAGCAGCAGATAACCCCTATAGGGCTGGTCATACCGACCCTCATAGCGCCCTAGGCGTTGGAGCGTTAATCGGAGCTGTAGCCACTAAACACGCGATGGAGGAACATGACATAAAGGGAAGCATCAAGGTCTTCGGCACACCAGCGGAGAAAGTATGTGCCAAGAGTTGGTTCGCGTCGAAAGGGCGTTTTGATGGTTTGGACGCGATGGTGGGCTGGCATCCAAGAGCTTACACAACGGTTATGTATGAGACTCAATGGGGCAGTTACTGGAACGTCGCATTTGTGTTTGAATGCGATGAACCGGAAAAATGGATAGCCTACGCTGATGACCTACCAAGAAACGCTAGAGCCCCAGCAGCGTTAGATGCTGTAGCTTTGATGTATACTACAACCAAATACACGAAGGAGAATATGCTTCCACGTACAGGTCTCTGGAGCATTAATGAGGCGGTAATGGTTGCGGGACAAGCAACAGCTGACAACATGCCTCCTAGACTTGGCATACTACAATACGCATTCAGGAGTCCAAGCTTAACGCAGCAGAAACAGATAGCCAAGGTATTAATCAACAACGCTGAGAACGTAGCCAGAATAACGGGGACAAAGCTAACGGTTAGATGGGTAACAAAGCAGAGAACCGGTCTATTCAACAAGGCATTAGCAGACCTAGCTTACGAGAATCTTGAACTGGTTGGCCCCCCAAAATTCACTGACAAGGATAAAGAGATAGCAAACGAGTTACTCAGGAACATGGGTTACCCTGAACAGGAGGAGCCCTTTAACGAGGAACTCACCCCACCAGAGGAGTGGGAGAAGATGTGGAGAAGCCTCATCCCCAGTCACCAGAAGAAATTCGGTAGCGACGACTATGTAGAGTTCCAGTGGCACTGCCCGGGTGTATGGATACAGGTCTATAGACCACATGTGAGAGTAGAGGGAGAGAGACTCCCCAGATGGCCATATCTCTACATGGGTGGGGTAAGAGGCCCAATTGATCGAACAATATACACAGCGGGTAGGGCGATAAGTGGCACTCTACTTGACTTGGCTGAAGATCCTGCTAAATTAAAGGCATGTAAGGATGAATGGAAGGAACGAATCAAGGAGGAGTATGAGCCTCCTCAGCTAGACCCTAAATGGGATCCACCCATTGATCTACCCTGGCCAGAATACGTGGTCACTGAGCGTGGACATGACTGGCACATACCCACCCCCAAGAAAGACTAAAACAACTTCTACTTTTTTCAGATTCTTACCTATCCGCTAGTTTTAAAATATACCTAATACAGCTAATCGTACATGGTAACTCCATCCTATGAGGAAATACAGGAGATCATCGAATTCAGGTTAGACCAAGTTATAGAACTATTAAATGAATTCGAGTACGAGTTTAACGAGTGCACACCTAAAGAGTTATACGATTACCTCACAGGAGAAAACTTCAAGGAAACAAAGATTACTTTCCTTGATCGAATTGGAAACGAGTACCTTTTCCTCCATTCTATAATAGAGATAAGTGAACTCAAGGAAGCTGGCATTGAGATAAATAACAAGACCATAGTTGATACCCCCAAAGAAGTGCTTTACAGCGCCCACCTGAAAGCTATGGATTATGAACTTGGTTACAGCCTTATTCTTGAGGATTATTACTGGCTCAAACATCGACTGGCTCAACATGCTAGAGATATTAAGAATGATGTGAATATGCCGGATAGCCTAAACGGTAAAGCGATGGAGATCTATGATACCTTCATAGAATACAAGGATTACTAGCTCCGTTCTAAGTCTTTGAACAACTGTTCTATTTGATGGGTATATTAACCAATCATACATTTCTTTTATTCGACGAGCAATGAATAAAAACCAACAAACATTTGCGGTCGCAGCCATCTGCCTTAGCATAATCATGGCAGGGGCAATAATAGCCTACAAGCCGGGAGTTGTTCCTGAGCTATCCCAGTCACTGCCTGAAGGATTCAGGTTTCCATCAGGAGTGGGAGTGAGTCAGGGGCTTCCAACTCTTTACAGTGATGTATCTCAGGGGACCGATGAGGAACAGAAAATCATTAGTCTATCTGGTTCTGGTAGTGCTTCTTCCCAAGCAGATCAGGCCACAGTTGACATTGGTGTACAGGTTACATCCATGATGGCCAGTGAGGCCATAGGTGAGAACGCAGATAAAATGTCAGCCATCATCGAAGCCGTAAAAGCACTAGGAATTACTGAGGATAATATAGTTACTACCAGTTATAGTGTGACACCACAATATGACTGGACGGAAGACGGGCGAGAATTCAGAGGCTATACGGTGACTAACCTAGTTCAGATAACCATAGAGGACCTGGACATAGTTGGAGACGTTATAGATGTAGCAGCAGAAGCTGGAGCTAATCAGATCAATGGCATCACCTTTGGTCTCAGTGACGCGAAACGCGAAGAATTAAAGACCAACGCATATATCGCGGCACTTACCGACGCAGAGGACAAAGCAGAGGTCATCGCTGATACCCTTGGATTAACCATAACCGGTGTACAGAGAGTTACTGAGAGCAGTTATGTCCCAGTGAGAGGCTACGCATACGCATCTGCAGAGGACGCCTCCAAGAGCTATGCGCCAACACCTGTGATATCAGGCGAATTAGCTGTTACCGTGAATGTTCAAATAGTATTCTCATTCGATTAACAACCTCGAAAAACAAGTTTCCCATTTTTTATTTACTTTTTTCAAATAATAGGATTAAGTTATTTTTAATGCAAAATATTCAGTTTAACCAATGAATATCTCTGTGGGTAAAGGTTTCTGTAAATATGTTGATGACTCCTGAAAATCCTGTGAAGTTGAATCAATTGGGGAAAGATGTGACTATGGGAAAGTTATAGAGCCATTATGTTTAGCGATTATCATTGGAGCGAGTTGAGCTTAATTTCTCTTTACATTTTCTAATTTCTTTACGGGTAAGTTCATAGATATTTTCAGTATACCAGGGTTGTTGACTGTTTAACTTATCAAGGGATTCCATGAATTGGATGGATTTCTCGAGGTGCCCCCGTATGTTGCCATTTTCATAGGTGTGCCCATTATAGAGATATGAATGTCGCTCACTCCAGTCCCCTGGCTGATCCATACCGGGAACATATAGGGGAATCATATCCCGTAAGGTATCCATGGAGACTATCGATCCCATGGGTCTAATCTCACATTCTTGTCTGTATAGTTGTTCATCTAATCCATATAGAGGCATATCATAGTTGTTGGAACATATTTGGGTAATATTGCAGATGCTGAAGGCTGTAAGTTTGATATTATTTTCATCCAGTAACCGGTACAATCGTTTGATGGCCGATACAGCGATAAACCCGTATATTACGACGGTTTCCGCCTTGACCCCCTTTTCTATAACGTGTTTGAGGACTGCTTCTGCGCTTCTACCTGTGGCATAGGTGTCTGGTATGATTAGTGTATCTATCTCGGTTTCCCTGTAATCACTGTAGGTTATCTGTATCATCCCAGAGTCATCTGAGTGTTTTCTATACCCATCTTCACTATACTCGGTTCTAATATTGAATACTGGGAGATCAGGTAACGCCTTATGAACCAGGCAACCGGAGCTTCCCCGGAGAATATGAAGTATGGCTGAATCTACTGTGACAATCCCTAGCTCATTAATAATCGCTGAAAATATTTCAGCGGCGTTTATACATAGAAGGGATAATTCTTTGGATACTAAGTGAGGATGGCACGCTATTTCGCGACCGGCAGGTGTATCTATCAAATAAACATCGGTATTTATGTCACATAGGAGAGAGGATTTTCTTGGAATTAACTTGTAAAGTCTTGTTGAAGAGGGGACATTATCAAGACGGATTTGATTAGTGGTCTTTATCTCGATAGGGAAGTGCGCCAGTATCGTTTTTAGATAGTCCAATGGTCTACAGATAGCCTGTATTCTACGTGTTTATTAGGGTATTATCTCACAGCCGTTATTTATTTCAGGATAATCAAAGAACTCAGATTCGAGAATGCCTTCATCGATGAGTCCCCTTGCCGTGGGCACACATTTTCGTAGTTCATTAATCATGTGTTTAGTGGTTTCACATATCCTATTGAACCAATCAATACCCCAATACTTGTTCTTGTTTGCGAACAAACATCGCCCACCACAGATGCCAAGTACATCACATTCAGTGCAGGGTGAACCGACTGGAATGCTTTCACGGATCTCGTTAGGTGAAGAGTCATTTATATGCCCCACATTACTGTAGGGTAACTCCGGTGCAATTGGACATGCTTCTATCCTACCGTTAGTAAGTATAGCAAAACTTGTTGTGCCTGCGCCGCATCTTATATGTGGTGTTTCTTCCCCCGTCAACAAGGTTTTGAGCACAGGTATGAACGGTACGACACCTAAGGGATCTCCGGTCTTGATGGATTCAGTGAAATCTGTGACCAGTCGAGATACACCTGATTCATATCGTTTCAACCATCCCTCAAGATCATTCCAAGAATCTAGTATGGACCAGAAAACATCAAGCTGCCAGTGAACATGATCAAAATAAGGCTCCTCCATTTCCAGGAGATGAGATACGTCTCGGTAAATGTCTCCGTTCTTGCTGAACGCCATTCTCGCTATTATATCGCCGCTGTATCCCCGGTTCTCGATCTCCAGGAGGTTACTGGTTACCTGTTCATAGGTTCCCTCTCCTCTACATGAGTCAGTGACTTTTTTTCCCCCGTCTATGCTCACGAGTATTGAGTGTAATCTGTGCAGGTACTTGTCCTTGATCAGGTTTAGCTTGGTAGCGTTTGTCTGGAGCGTATAGGCTTTGGCGGGCACCTTGTCCATTACCTGATACATATAATCCAGTGCGAGTAAGGGTTCACCGCCATAGAATCCGATAACTGGATCCGGATCCTGTTTTATGAAAGCTACCAACTCGTCTATAGGATATGTGACATCCAAGGGAATACCGTTTATGTGTCTTGTTCCGCCGCAATAGGTGCAGTGTTTATTACATCGCTCGGTGAGAACCAGATGATACTGCATTTTAGCAACGGTACTTTCTCACAACCTATAAATCATACTCAGAACTGGAACGAAAAAATAATCTGCCCATCTGGGAATAGTCAATCTTTTTACAGTCACAGGTTTCAGAATAGACTATGTATAAAGTGGTATTCACGGTAGTGGAAGTAAATGAGCCCTGTAGTATTGATGGAAAATCTATTCATGTTTCTGGGCCATGTAAGATGTATAAGGTTGGGGACAAGATGACTGTCACCGGGAACCCTGGCAGGCTCCTATTAGAGGAAACAGACAGCGTCTGTCTGGCTGCTTTCAGCGCTATTCTTCCTTTGACCAGCGCTATGACTCGGGAGGTAACAGAGGCCTGGGATTATATGGATAAGATCACATATTTTAGTTGCCCGGACTCTGAGAGACCCGTGGTTTTCAAAGTAGAGAGAGTTGAGATTGATCAGGAGAAGTATCCTCCGCCTTATCCAAACCCTTAGTCACTGGTTTTTGGCTTAAACTGTGATAGATATCTCTGTATCAGTTCAGGTTGTTTGAGAACCAACTCTGTGTTGACATAAATGTTCTGCTCATACATGGAGCCTAGATTCATATCTAGTTCTTTGAATGTTTCATGCCAATGGTATCCTTTCTTTAGTGCCTTCTCGCATCTGGGAGTACAGGGGAAAAAGTATCCAGTGTAGTAAACATGAGTGTCAACGTCTTCCTCTTTCAGGGCATCCACCAATTGTTGGGCGGCTCTAGCCTCAACATTTACCTCATTTTTCCTGTCATCAGCGTACTGTTCTACGCAGCAATCAGGGTACCCGAGTATGTGTCCAAGGCTCTTGAGCCATTTCGGTTCAAACTCTTCGGGGTAGGCGAATCTTATGCTATTTACGTTTTCCCCTGGTCTTCGCTGTACTTTTCTCCGTATTTTCTCACGTTCTCGCATTAGTCCGTTGATTTTTCTCCCGGTTCCCCTATCTTTGTAGAAATACATCTCGTGAACAGTTGGCCTTACCATAATCTGGTTAACCATCAATCCATTGTTCTTTGCCCATTCATAATACGCCCGGTATTCATCGGACCCTTCAACAACTTCCTCAAAGTGCCTCTCTAGAAGCTTCTTTAACTTCTGGACAGCTGAGGCTCTCTGACGTATATCCTTTATTGTCTGGAGCTTGATCATATGGGGTTGGACTGCTTGATCGATCTTTTTACCCATCTCTAGACCACTGGGTAGTTCTGCGGGTATGGTGACTTGGCTGGCTTGCCGTAGCTTTAGACTGGTAGCTAGGAATGCCTCTAATTTGGCTTTCGGAGAGATAAGTTGTTTCGCTAGTAGCTCTTTGATGGTGCTCTGGTCCATGGGTTATCAGTTATCTCTTGGTTCCAGCTAGGTAAAACGTTTTTTGAAAAATAGTGTAAAGAAAGTTGGGTTAGTTACATCGGAATTAGTTTCAGTACCTGCAGGAAGTATTGTGCTCTGCCTGCTAGCATCGTGAACCTGAACAGTACTGTGTTACCAAAGTAGGCTCCTAGACCAACCATGATAAACAATCGTCCGATCCTCGTGGGCGCCTTTAGTGGTCCGGTGTGCTCAAAGGTCAACATGAAGTACATTATACTGCAGACTAGACCTACAGCTACGTACAGGTAGTTGAACCAAGCCATTAAACCGCCGCTTGAAGGAGCTGTTATCGTATCGATAATAGCGTCCTGAAGGTTCGGTTTTATTGTTCCACGGATACCTAGGCCGAATCCGGCTCCGACCAGTATTGCTATTGGGTATCTGCTTAACCATCGGTATTCAGGGATTAGCATCGTGAAGATCATTAACCCTAGAATCAGGGGTACGATCATCAGTAGATTACCCTTCATTAAGGGCCTGATACACATTCTCATAACGTTACTAAAGTTGACAATAATTGAAATTGCCAATGTAACACCTATGAACATATGCTCTGCTGTCCTGTAAGCTAAATTTTCTTTATACAGCGGTAAGCTGTATATCATTAGCATTAGGACCCAGCCCACCCATAGGCCGATTACGTCCCAGGTTGCTGTTGGATATGCCATTATTGATTACCTCCTAGTTTTTCTGTGATTACTCCTATGTTAGCTAGTATTATCGCAAACACAACTAACAGGTGGCTTACGTTAATGCTGTCCATTGTGATGGTAGCATCATCAAGTTCGCCAATGAGTTTCTCTAGCTCTGCTCCACCTCGTGAACCTATGCTTAAGCCGAAGAAGTTGCCTGCTTGCCATCGGGGCAGATCAGTTGAGGCGTTCATTGCGATCCCTATCTCTGCTAGTTTTGTTCCGTATGCGGCTTGCCATTGAGTCATGAAGTGCCCGCCATAGTCACCTGTATCCGAGGAAAGGACCCCGGCTATATCGTGTACATCTTCGACGTCTTGTAGCATCGGTATTTCATCATAGGGAGTCCCATAGTGATCTTCGGGGAATACGCTCTCTATGCTGGATGCCATCTGAGCAACTCCAGATTCACCGCCTGTGAAATAACCAAGGAATACATAATCTTCTCCATATTCCTTGTCAGCGAAATCTGGTACTGTCTCATGTAGCTTCTTGTATGTAAGCTCGACGTCGTAGTGTATACCAACGAATATTATCTTGGCACCTTCTCTGAATAATGCTTTTGTACAGACTGTAACGGCTGGGTGACACTCTGACCAAGCGCTGACACCATAGCCAAAGTTTATGATCCATACCTCGCCCTCTTCTACAGAGTCACCGGTAATACCATCGTATAGTTCCTGGGTATTACTCGCTATGTTAATCGGTAACCCAATTGGATTAAGATAGGGAACCATAAGAGCCACGAAGAGTATCCAATAGAATACCCTACGATCTATATCAGCTAGTTTACTTGCTATACTCATTCTTACTCGCCTCCTCCTGCATAGAATCCACGCTCTTTACCAAGTAACGCTCTGAATCCGTACGCGATTAGACCCAAAGCACCTACTATAGCAAAGGTCCTCATTCCCGGTACTTGACCAGTGTATTGGAACCAATTTCCTATGGTCGCAAACCCTACCCAGATAGCTTCGCCTACAGGGGCATTCTTAAGCATAACGAAGCAGCCTGCGATTAGCATGAGTGCTGCGTCGATATTCCTTGCTCTGAAAGCACGATAGGCTGCTGAGAAGATATAGAAACCAGTAATTGGATATAGTGTGGCACCTAGTGGGGTATAGACGTAATTAAATAACCAGTTGTAAATATCGTTGTTTGTCTGTACACCTGTTGTGATGTAACCTGCAAATCCAGTCAAGAGCATTACTACGAATAATCCTAATAATACTACGCTGAAGTGCCAATCTCTTCTCTGCCTTTGAACTCTCATACTATGTTGTATTAGTAATCGGGCTGCTCCGAGACCAAGTGAGATGTTAAAAATAATAACAGCCCAAGTTCTTATAGTCTCTGCCCATACTTGAGTACTAGCAAAAAAGAAATATTCAACTAGCATTAAAACTGTAACTATTCCCGTAAGTATGTAAACTGCTTCTTGTTTTAGTATATTTGACATTTTTCCATCACATCCTTAACAGGTCAGCAATTATTGTTATGTTTAGTGCACCTAATATGAAGCCAACCCCTGTTATCGCAACTAGGATTATTTTCATAAAGTCCTCTCCTTTAATTGAACCAAGCATATCTCTGTTTTGACTGATAGCAGCACCTGCAGCGAATAGCTCCTCAGCTAGGAGCATATAGTCACAAGTTGCTACGAGGAACGGCATCTGGTGAGTGTTGTTGGTTCCACCGATCTGCATCGCTCCAATATGGTTACCTGCCTCACCGATTACTACCGCCTCATAGTAAAATCCACCAACTAGAATGTTTGAGGCTGGTCTTTCTCTATTCATATAACCTAAAACACCAGTCAGATAGGGTGATTGCTCAGAGATGAAAGTAATTTGTTCTGAGGGATCAAACTCTTCAGGTTTTCCTTCCCGTAGGTATGCTGTTCGCATAGTCTCCTCGACAAGAGGTAATGCATCTGGTAGAGGCATAATTGCTTGTATATGCACTCCAGCCTTAACACATTCCTCTGTAACATATTGAAGAATGCTGATGGCAGCTAATACCTGAGGCCCTTGGTTTGAGTTGTTCAAAGCCCCAGACATACCGGGGGTCCAAAGAACTGGACGCCCCATCTCTGCGGCTCTTCCTACAGCTTCAGAAACTGCTTCTAGTGCCGGCATAGTTCTAATAGTATACTGTTCGTCCTTGTTTAGTACCATGAAGTAGTACATTAAGACGAAGAAGATGACCATCAATAGGAAAGTCATCACTCGTCCTTCTACTATAATTGCCATTGTTTTTCCTTCCATTTTTAGCCTATTCATCACAGAGAATCATTATTACCTCTGATGGCAACTATGAGCTACTCGCGATGAATATAGACTTGAATCAATATCATTACTTTGTATATATAATACTTTTTTCAATAACTAGATATTTTTATAATATTTCTAGTTCTAAAAGAATTTTTACTAATTTTTCATAAAAAATAACTATCCATACAAATAAAAGATCAAATGAAACTAGAAACTTGTTCTCGTTCTCTGAGAAAAACAGGTTCTAGGAAACATAGTACAACAAATTTATTGCGACTAGTATTAACTAAATTAAACGATAGTTATTGTCAACCTTTTTCTTTTTCTATGCTTGTCTCATCATTTTCTCGAGACCCTGTTTCGTTTTTTAGCTCTTTTTCAGAGTCTAGACCCGTTACAGCTAAATCTTCTAATCTTTGAATTAGTTTTTCAACATTTTCTTCTCGTTCAAATATTCTTAAAGTTTTGTCACCTTTCATCATAAGATTGTCACCTAGGAAAGGCAACAAGGGTGAGACAACAACTTGACCCATACTTGAAGCATATCTACTGATGGGTCTTAGGCTTTCAAGAAACAGTATCCCCGCGGTCTCTAACCCGTATTGATATAACTTACGGGCAATTGACTCTATGATTTCCTCTTCTTCCTCCGGCGATATTTCTTCATCCCAAAACATGATATCCACGAAACAATATTATTCATGTTTGAATCGGATTTAAGAACTTGCTTTGAGAATATTCTTTCGTTCTTTTATCCGCCATCTTATCAACATATAACTACCAAGGACAGCCCCCGCTATTAGACAGACTAGTATGATTAAAGCGAAAGAGATTGTTGGACCCCCAGTCATAGTAAGCATCATAAAAAGGGAACCCGCCCAAGAATAAAGAGCGGAGCGTAATGAGACTATCAACTGGTTTCGATCACTTCTTTTAGCAACCTGTTGAGAAGAGATGAAACCGGCTATTATGAAAGTTAAATAACTTAGATCAGTTAAAAATGTAGGATGAATTCTACTCGTGAACCCGCTGAACATTTTTAGAGATTCCATCCAGAACCAGATTATACCGTTCGCTAATATTGCTGCAGCCATATAGTCGGCTTGGTTAGGTTCTCTGGGCAACTTGTTCTCTTCGATAGACTCTTTTATCCGTTCGGATCCACTGGTTTCCCTTTGTTCTTCATCCATTAAACTAGCATAGTCCTAGGGGTTCTTAGGTTTATTCGTTGATCTTAACTATCAGAAAAGGCTCATCATTACTATGACAGTACATGACGTAATTTCACCTGAAGATCATCTTGGTTATCCAATTGGAACAGATAAGAAACTGGCTGATTGGCCTGGGATAGTCGATTATTTTAACAAGATTGGTAAAACGTCTCCAAGGATACAAGTGGAGACTCTCGGTGAGACCACTGAAAAAAACCCGTTCATATTAGCTACCATCTCAAGCCCCGAGAACCTCGCGAATCTAGATGAGCTTAGAGAAATCCAGCTAAAGCTATCCAAACCATCAGATCTGAGTGAAGAAGAAGCTGAGAAGTTAATTGAGAAAGGGAAAACAATTGTCTTGATCACATGTAGCATCCATAGCACCGAGGTTGGCGGTAGTCAGATGAGCATGGAGCTAGCACATAAACTGGCTACCAGTATGGATACGGAGGTAAGGGAGATCTTGGATAATGTTGTATTCCTGTTGGTTCCTTCTCTAAACCCAGATGGAAATCGACGAGTTGTGGAATGGTATGAGAAATATCTTGGCACAGATTATGAGGGAAGCACCCCTCCATATGTCTACCACAAGTACGCGGGTCACGATAACAACCGTGACTGGTACATGTTTACACTAAAAGAAACCCAGTTAGCCATAAGCAAAGTCCACAATGTCTGGCACCCTCAGATAGTCTATGATATCCATCAAATGGGTAAGAAAGGGCCAAGATTCTTTGTTCCACCCTTCATAGACCCTATGGAGCCAAACGTAGATCCTATACTGCAGAGTGGTGTAAACTTCATGGGGATAAGCATGGCGGATGCCCTTGCACGCGAAGACAGAAAAGGTGTGGCGGTGCACTGGGTTTTTGATGGCTGGACCCCAGCAAGAGCATACCAGCACTACCATGGGGGAATAAGAATACTCTCAGAAGCTGCCTCTGTCAACATAGCCTCACCCATAGAGATTGAAAAAGAAGAACTTGAAGAACGCCAAGGCTTCAAACCTCTTGACTCTAGATGGAACCATCCTCTCCCATGGAGAGGGGGAAAATGGAGTCTAAGAGACATTATAGAATATGAACTCATAGCCTCCATTTCGTGTCTCAAGACCGCTGCTAAATTCCGTAAAAGATGGTTAAATGGAACATATGAGATGGGGAAAAGAGCGTTAAACCCCAAAGGGGGGCCTTATGGATTCATAATCCCATCAGGGCAACGTGACTCAGCTGCAGTTGTTGAATTACTTGAGGTTATGCGTATGGGGGATGTTGAGGTTGATCAGGCAATAGCTGAATTTACTGCTGATGGAATAGATTATCCTGCTGGGAGCTATTTCATACGCTATGCTCAGCCCTACGGTAAATTCGCCAAGGCATTACTGGAGAAACAGGTGTACCCTGATCTTAGAGATAAACCTGATATGCCACCTAAGGTGCCGTATGATGTTACAGCACATACTTTGAGTCTTCAGATGGGTGTAAACGTGGTTGAGGTAGCTGACCCATTCGACGCTGCATTACGAATAGTTGATGAGCCAGAACTCGAAAAAGGAGCGGTTATTGGAGAAGGGGAATACTATGTGTTTGACCCCACTCCAAACTATTCCGTTAAAGCTGTGAACAAGTTACTTAGAGAGGGGTTCAAGGTACTTAGATCTCTGGAAGAATTTGAAGTAGGCGATGAGGCACTCAAACCCGGAACATACATCGTTGAATCCGAGACGGGGATAAAAAGAGTCCTGAGAGAGATGACGATAAATTACGGTATTGATTTCACGGGATTAGAGAGACCCCTTCCTGATACATTTGAGATAAACCCACCGAAGATTGGAGTTTATCGACCATGGTTACCCCTTGCCGATGAGGGGTGGCTAAGAATGGTTCTGGAAGCATATGACTTCAATTATACCAATCTCTACCCCGAGGATATAAGATCAGGGAAACTTGATGAAACAGAGGTCTTGATTATCCCAGATATGCCCAACTCATCTATAATGAATGGAATGCATGGACAGGAATACATGGACCCATCCATGTACGAGAAAAAATACATCCAAGGAATCGGGGATATAGGTAACCGGAATATACTAGACTTCCTTGATAAAGGCGGCACAGTGATTACTCTTAACCGTAGTTGCGAATACGCAGTGAAAGAACTTTTAGCTGAAGCAGAACTAGTACTGGAGGGGCTCGACGAGAAAGAGTTCTATTGCCCAGGTAGCTTATTGAGGGTATTAGTGGATAACACACACCCCACAGGTTATGGTTTCGATAGAGAAGAGACCATAATGTTCTTACAAAGCCCAGCCTTCAATCTGAAGAACGGTGAAGCAGTCGCATGGTATTCTGAGGCTGATCCATTGATAAGCGGCTGGATACTGGGTGAAAAACATCTCAGAGGAAAGACAACCGTAGCAGATATACCAGCGGGGGATGGGACAATAATCATGATCGGATGCCCACCTCATTTCAGAAATCAGAATAGAGCCACCTTCAAGCTATTATTCAACAGCATTTACTATGGAACCGCTTAGACAACTTCTTTTTTAAATCAATTATCTATTTTCTCATCCAAAAAAAATAAAAATCTAACTCTATACCATCGGCACATACTATTAGTTAAGATTAGTGAAAAATAGTATGACTCCGCAAATATCTTAATTTAAAAACCATTAGAGGGAACATGGTAATAACAAGGCATAGAGAAGGACGTTTAGGCGTCCTTGGCGCCATTGTCTTACTTACGAGCATTGTATTATTCATTGGTTGCCTGTTTTTGCTTACGGTCAATGGTCCATGGGGAGGCGGAACCATGTTCGGAGATGACTTATTTAAACCAGCTTCAATGCAGACAAAAGAAGAAACAGAGCAGCAGATACCGGTTAAGAATGAAACGAAACCAAACATGACTGAGGCACTTGAGGATCTGAGTAGACTAGGCTGCGTAATAACTGAGTATACTGAATCTTATCCCGAGGAAGAGGTAATTAAACTAGAGTACACGGATTTCAAGATAAAAGCAGTTAAGTATAAGATAGTGTTCACAACTGAGACTCAGGGTAGAAAAGTACTGTTCGTAAAAGGTCATGGAGAAATATACGGATGGAGTCCTTAGAATACTCTAAAAGTTGCTCTTTGTATGAATTAATATGAGCCGTGTCGCTGTTGTTAAAGGTGATAGAGGACTTGAACCTGTTTATGATGCACTGGATTTAATACAATATGAAGAGGCCTTTAAAGACTGGAATCGTGTGCTGGTCAAGGTTAACTTTATAACCACAAAAAACTGGGAGACGGGAGCAACAACTGATCCCATGGTTGTTGAGGCTATTGTTAATCGACTTAAAGACATTGATAAAGAAGTTATCATAGTTGAATCCGATGCCCAGACTACTAATGCAGATAAGGCATGGATTGCCAGTGGAATGAAGGAGTTGGGAGACCGCTTGGATGTTCAGTTCATCAATATGCGTCATGTCGAAAAAGTTGAGTTACAGGTTGACGAAGGACTTGTGTTGAATAAGATTAAGGTCGCTAAGATTGCTACTGAGTCAGCCATAGTCTCGGCTGCTAAACTCAAGACCCATATGGGCACCCAGGTTACTCTTGGATTAAAAAATATGTTTGGGATGTTAACTACAAAGTGGAAAGGAAAATTCCATCTCAAAGGAATGCACAAAGTCATTCACGACATAAACAAAACACTGCCCCCACATGTAACCGTGATTGATGGATTTATCGGCATGGAAGGGAGGGGACCGGTTCGTGGCGACCCTGTAAAGATGGATACGATCATAGCAAGTACGGATCCGGTTGCATCAGATGCTACTGGTTCAAAGATTATGGGTTTCAATCCAGAAGAAATTGATCATATCAGATGGTGCAATGAGACGGGGATAGGGAATATGAATAACATAGAAATTATAGGCGAGGATATAGAAGCTGTTAAACAGGTATTCAAAAGAAAATAGTGAAGAGTTTTACTCTTCGATTATCTCGACGTTAGCCCTTGGTACTGTGACTACTTTTCCTTCATCAAGTTTGATGTTTACGACACGTACCATGCTCTCTGATTCTAGTTGCTGAAGTTCAACAGGTAGACTATGAACCTCGCCTATGGCTCCGAAGTAGGGCTGTCGGATAATCCTGATTGGTGTACCTGGTATCATTCCCTGAGCGAGCTCCTCAGATTCATCCTTAACCTTCATCTCATGTGGGATAATTATCTCTGGACGGAGGACTCCTGCTCTGATCTGGGTGGTACCATTAACTGAGGCACTGTAACCCTCGAATTCTTTCAATAGATCAAAGGTGGATTGGCTCATGTTCATGTTACCGAATCCTTCAGTGATTATCACTGTAATACCTACCTCTTCCTGACCAGTAATAGCTACACCGATCTCTTCCCCCGTGAACTCTGTCAGGTTGTCGTGACGGATTCCTCCGCTTACAACTGCGGACGCACCTATCTCGACTGCCTTCTTTAAGGCTTCCAAGGTTACTCTGCAGCCACCGATTATCACCTTACCTGTGTGCTCAGAGGTTATCATATCCGCCTCCAGAACCTCATCATTACCAGAGACTGCTACATGTATTTCGCCATGCGTCTCGCCTCCAATCCCGAAGATTCCCTGAATGAAGGCGGCATGGGTCTCAATTATTGCGCCTTCTTTAGGTAATATTTCTATTATCTTGCCTGGGATATATGCGTCAACCTCAACAGGTATGGGGGATCCTCTAATAATAGCCTGTCCCGTTACCTCGCTAAAGCTTTCAAGGGTTCCAGTGACCGGTGCTTTAACCTCTTTCTTGATTAACCCAAAAAGGGCTTTGTAGAATGCAAGCTGCTCCCCTTTCTCAACCTTATCTCCAATATCTTTGGTCATATACCGAGGCGTATCCTCTGGCTCCATTCCCATAATCATGGATATCTTTACGATCTCAGGGTCACCACTGATCTCTGTTCTAGCGACTATGTCTTCGTGTTTTACCGTGTCCCCTTCTTCTACGAAGACCTCCCCTAATAGAGGGAGTCTTCGCATCTTGTTTACTGATGTAGATTTCTTGACTTTAAGCCCAGGAGTGTATGCGTGGGCTTCTTCTGTCCCTTTATCCTCGTTATCGGTCCTTTTCTCTGTTTCTTGGTCTACCATTATAGTAACGCCTCCAGTGACTCCTCCGGGTATAGATCAATTGCCCTGAACCACTTCAACAGTAGCTCTTTTCTTTTCTGCTCTTCATCTGGGAGATAAAGTGGTCTTCCACGGGCATCGAGTAATAGTCCCGCTACGCCTCCCTGAACAGTGGCTTCAAGTTCTTTTCCTGGTCCCGCGCCTATATCGTATTGGTTAGCGGGCTCAACAAAGACTTTGGCTTCCTCGCCTTCTCCTAAAGGTATCAACTTTAGATCACCCAAGCTTAGGGATTCTTCCAGTTTCTTACCATTAGGCATCTCTATGTCTATGTCCATAACGGGTTTCCCATATTTGGCTTGTCCAGACGCTGCGATGCTTGTCCCTAGTCGGAGTAGACAGTCTTTATCGAAGATGTTCCATGCTGCTTCACGGTATACTGTTGATACAACACCCAAGTGCGGCATCATGAAGACGCTGTCCTGCATCATTCTTGTAATACCTTCGGTGAGCCAGGCGTCTGTAAGTATGAGCATGCTTTGAACTCTTCTAGGAGCGTGGCTCAATAAGCCGCCTGTTCCAGCACATATATCTATGTTCATCATCTGTACGTAGCTATCTTCTACTGCTTGCTCGAACATGTCGCTGATGGTTCTCTCTAGCTGTACGCCTTTGAGCCTAGTCGCGATGGTTCTATGATGTTGTAAACCTAGTCTCAGTGCTTCACGGGCAACGCTGTGTTCTACGATTAGATCTTCTAATGTCTGTGGAATTGTGGTTGGTCTGATCATCTTGTTCATTAGACGACTGGCGACCTCTTCTTCATCTAGGTTGAATGGGATCCATCGCATAATGTTTTCTATGCCAGCCTCTTTCATGACGTTGGTTACGCTGTAACTCATACCCAGGTTCGCTGATACGCTGCGTACGAATCTTCCTTCTACAATTGAGTATACGTTAGTGGTTGCTCCTCCGAGTCCTACGCCTAGAACGTTTTGATCGAATGTGTTTGCGATTAGTTGGATAGCCATACCTTCTCCGGCTGGTGTGGGCATGATGTCAATTGGAGTCCAATTCATCAGCTTTGTATAACCTGGTGCATGGCTCATGACGTGTTCCATGAATAACTCGTGGACAGCTCGCCTTGCTGGCTCTGTGTTTTCCTGCTCAAGAACGGGTCTGATGTTATCAACTATTTCTAGGGCGAAGCCTTCCTCCATTAGTTCGCCTATCTCTGATCTTAGTGCCTTGTTACCTGCGTATACGATTGGCAGCTCGTATGCTACGCCTAGCCTCGGCTTGGGTTCTGCTGCTTTTATCAGCTCAGCTATCTCCATTACGTGCTGGCTTGCTCCTCCATCGGTTCCCCCCGCCATGAGGATCATGTCTGGCCTGAGGTTCCGTATTCTCTTTATCTTTTGGTAGCTTTGTCGGCCATCGTTTCTTGCGATTACATCCATTACGATGGCTCCTGCTCCGAGAGCCGCTCTGTTTGCTGATTCTGCTGTCATTGACTTGATTAAGCCGGCGACCATCATCTGTAGTCCTCCACCAGCGCTGCTGGTTGTACAGTAAAGGTCTACGCCTTTCTCGCCGTCATATGGGATGATCATTCCACCTTCAGGTGCTAGAAGCTTGTGTCCTGTTAGCTCCTCTACCTCACGAACCGCGTTCTGCACCCCAAGGGTAACGTCTTCATATGGGGCTTCTACTGTCGTGGGTGCCTCTCCTGCTACTAGGAAACGCCACTCGCCGTCTTTTAGGTGAAAGAAACGGGCTTTTGTTGTGGTGCTGCCTACGTCGGTGGCAATAATAAATTGCATTTCCTCTTTGGGTTTGCTGAGGCTTGCCATATTGTTTCATATTCAGTCGCGACACCTGACGCTTAAAGATTTCTAATTTGTAGTCCTCATAGAAACCTAAAGATTAAGGTAGATTCTACCATTTTCGCTTATTTTTCGTCTCTGCGTCTCGTAGAGCTTTTTTAACTGCTTCTTCTCGCTTTTTTTCCTCTTTTTTCTGCTTCTTTTCTTTTTCTTTTTTTAGTTTACGTTCTGCTTCCTCTTTTTTGAGGTTTTCTTCTAGTAGTTGGATCAATCGTTCTATATTGTCTCGGTTTTCAAACACTTGTAGCATTTTTTCACTTGTTAATCCAAGGCTTTCGCCTAGCGCGGGCATCAATGGAGCCATGGCGGCTCTTACTAGCTCGCCTCCTACATAGGCCCATGGTTTGATGCTTTCCAGTGTTAGTATCGCTAAGGTCTCCATCTTGTATTCTGTGATTTTAAAATAGACTTCTTGGAGTACCTCATCTACTTCTTCAGGGGTTAGCTCTAAGTCCCAGAACAATCCTTTCTCCATCATATACTATGTTTCAATGGTATTTGTTGATTCCTTTAGCTCATCTAATGCTTCTCGGCGTATTTGTCTCCTAAATGATATGTATGCGCCGGTAAAGCCCCCCAGTAAGAAGCATAGTAACAATAAGAAGAGGAAAATGAAACGCGTTGTACCGGTCAATACCCATAAACTGAACCCGGAGAAAAGCCATGAGTAAACAGCGTGTTTAACCCCCACTGCAAGATGTGCGTATCCTGCTCTACTCGCTAGAAGATACGCGGGGTATAAGGCTCCGAGATAGTAAACCGGATAAGCAAGAAGAGAAACCCAGTTTTGATTCGGTTTATGGGTTATTAACCAACTCATTAAGTATACAGAGGAATATGAGAGAATTGAAGCCATCACATACTCGGTTTTACTCGGTGAGTCCTCATCAGTCACTTTAATCAAAGACTAAAACCATGGTAGAGAATAATAAATTAACGAACAGACTCGTGTTTGCGAGCTATATGTTTTTATGTGTTCAAGGCATCTGTGAAGGTTAGACACTTAGGGGTGTTAATAGAACTCACAGTATCATTGATTATTGAGCGTTTGATTTCAGTTGGTTTTAGTCAACCCTTGGTTTATGGCTTAATATTATATTGTGGAATCCACCCTAGTGACCGCATATCTTGGAGGCAACAAAACTGACAGGCAGTAGTAGTAAGAAAACCTTAATCACATCCGCATTAATCTACGCAAACGGCCCAGTCCACATAGGGC
>CAZLHA010000028.1:0-17368 GCA_964559155.1 uncultured Candidatus Bathyarchaeia archaeon
AAAATAATAGGTGATACTGCGCATATGGTAAAGGCACAACTATGGTCTGATGAAGAAGTAGAGCGTTTGAGAGAATTATATACATCTAATAAAACATTTGATGAGATAGCTGAAAAATTTCCAAAAAGAACAGATAATGCAATTAGATTAAAGGCATCTAGATTGGGAATAAGAAGACCATATTATAATAATATTGTACAGGTAAAACCATTGGCATATAAGTCAGGTGAAGGTGATCAAGCTTCAGGTTATTTAATAAAATGTAAAGAGTGTGGTTCTTGGATTCAAGTAGATGCTAGCGATCAATCTCATGATAGAACCGTTCTTACCTGTGCTAAATGTGGCAATTACTATAATGTAGTAACGGATCTCTAAATCTTCTTCATGAGCTTTTTATATCTTACATACCCTTTTCTGAAATAGTGAATAACTTGGGTCTAGATATATCTGCAAAGATGCTGGTGAGGGAAGCTATGTCCAGTCCAGTGATATCTGTTAAGGAAAATGAGGATCTTGTTCAAGTTGCAAACAAGATGAGGGAGCAACGGGTTGGTGCAGTTATTGTTCTTAACCGAAGTGGTAATCCCGTTGGCATAGTTACTGAGCGTGATATCGTAACCCGGGTGGTTGCAGATGGGTTAGACCCTAATATGATTGTGGCCAGTAAGGTCATGAGTTCTCCTTTAAAGATGGTTGAGCCTGATCTTGAGTTAATGGACGCCATGAGAATGATGGATCGAGAAAATATTCGTAGGCTTGGCGTCATCTATAAAGAGGAGCTTGTGGGTGTGATCACTGATAGAAGTATCATACGCCTTGTACCCACGATTATGGATATAATGAAAGAGCAGAAAGAGATAATGGTTAATACAGCAGCTGGAGGCGCATCATTGGTGGGTTACTGTGATGACTGTGAGATGTATTCAAACGATCTAAGAGAGGTAGATGGTGTTTTTCTCTGTGAGGAGTGTCGGTTAGACCTCTAAGTTTTCATATCGCTATTATACTTATTTACTGTGGTTCGACGTTTCTTACTTGATGGGATGCTGGGAGCATTATCCCGGTGGCTGAGGATACTTGGCTTTGATACATTATATTACGTAGATAAGGATGATGAGGAACTCATAATAGAGACTGAGGAGACGGAGAGAGTGCTGGTTACAAGGGATGTTGAGCTGCATAACAGAGCAAGTAAACGCGGTCTGAAGT
Source organism: uncultured Candidatus Bathyarchaeia archaeon (assembly GCA_964559155.1). Taxonomy (GTDB): domain Archaea; phylum Thermoproteota; class Bathyarchaeia; order TCS64; family TCS64; genus RBG-16-57-9. The sequence goes on from CAZLHA010000028.1 coordinate 1,210, forward strand.
CTTTTCTTATTCATAATGACGATACTATGGAACAACTAAACGAGATTACCACCAAATTAGAACTAAGTCTTGAGCCTAAGAACACAAAGTGTCCAAGATGCAACGGTAAACTAAACCCCATAAAAAAAGAGCTAGTGCGAGAGATTGTTCCGCCTGAGTCTTATGAGATTTTTAAGGAATTCTGGAAATGCGCGGCATGTGGTGCTGTATACTGGAAGGGGAGTCACTGGGATAAGATTCAGGAGACCTTGAATCTGTTAAATTCCTCATAGTCTTTATAAAGAAATTTTTAACAAAGGATGTGTAAAGGGGGCGTATTCGGATATTCACTTTAACAGATGAACAAGGGAAATACTTGGTGAGGTTAGCTAGACAGGTTATAGAGAATAAACTTGGCTTAGTAGCGGAGCCTATTGTAAAACGTGGTCTTGTCTTAGAGGAAAAGTGTGGAGTGTTTGTGACTCTTAATGTACATGGTTTGGAAGAGAAAGGGTTGCGAGGATGTATTGGTTTACCTTATCCCACTAAGCCCCTAATTGATGCGGTTATTGAGGCTGCTGAGAGTTCGGCTTTCAAGGATCCTCGGTTTCCACCGGTAAGGGCCGATGAAATGGATAATATAGTTATCGAGGTAAGTGTACTAACGCCTCCTACGTTATTATCGGTTGATGATCCCATGGATTATGTTGGGAAGGTTACGGTGGGTAGGGATGGTTTGATAATTGGGAAGGGATGGAGCAAAGGGCTGCTCCTTCCACAGGTTCCCATTGAGTGGGGTTGGAATAGTAGAGAGTTCCTATCCCAGTGCTGTGTCAAGGCTGGGCTTCCACGCGATGAATGGATGGAGGAAGGAACCGAAGTCTACAGTTTTCAGGCTATATTGTTCAGAGAAGAAGAGCCTCGGGGAAAGATATCCCGGCATAAAATAGATTAGGTGCATTTAATTTGAATGGGTTCGATGGGAAACGAGTGTATTTTGCTGCATGTGGTATGGGTCTTGGTCATGTTAGTCGAGTTGTTCCCGTCGCTCAGGAGGTTATGAGGTGTGGGGGGGACGTTCTTCTATCTACTTATCTTGAGGGTGTTCATTATGCTGAGAATTTTGATTTACCTGTTGTGGCTGCTCCTGATTTGAGTGTGGATGTGGATGTTACTGGGAGTATTGATATTAAGGCTACTACGCTCTTGTCTGGTATTGAGAGTGTTGGTACTTTCTTGGATCAAGTCAGGTTTGAGATACAGATGATGAAGGCCTTTGATCCTCATCTAGTTTTTGCTGATACTCGTCTGAGCAGCATTTATGCTGCTAGGTTTCTCAAAGTTCCAGTTATCTTGTTATTGAATCAGTTTCTTCCCCGTGTTCCCAGGGAGAAGAATACATTGTTTTTCCAGTGTCTGGACGGTTTTATTCTTACTAGTCTCGGTCGGAGCTGGGCTCTTAGTGATATTATTTTGATACCTGATTTTCCAGAGCCTTATACAATAAGTCTGGATAGTCTGCGTATTCCCCGGAGGATTGGTGCTCGTGTAAAGCTTGTGGGTAGTATTCTTGAACAATCTCCTGGTAATTCTAGGATTGAGTGTATCCGGGAGTCTTTAGGGGTGGAAGAGGGGCAGAAGCTTGTTTATGCTGGTATCAGTGGGCCCCGGGCTGAGCGGGTTCCTTTGATTAACTTATTGATCCCGATTTTTATCCAGTTTCCGGATAGATATAAGGTTATTATGTCGTTAGGGGTTCCTAATGGGGGTTCTGAGGTGGTTACGCGGGGGAATCTGGTGGTTGTGCCTTGGATTGAGAACCGTTTTGATTATCTGGATGCTTGTGATGTGGTTATTAGTCGTGCTGGGCATGAAACTTTGATGCAGAGTATTAGTTATGGTAAGCCTAGTGTTATTATTCCTATGCCAAAACATCCTGAGCAGTATGGTAATGCTAGGCGTGCTGTCGAGTTGGGTGTAGCGCGTGCTTTGCATCAACGGGATGTTTCTCTGGATAGTTTGGTGGAGGTTATCGATGCGGTGCTGGCTTCAGGGAGGATACGGGGGGTGCTTTCGGATATTGTAGAGAAGGAGCATCTTGATGATGGGCTGCGTCGGGCTATTGAGGTAGTGGAGGAGTTTCTTGGTTAGTTTAATGACTGTAAGAGGGAAAATAAGAGTGAATTTTGATTACCTCGTTTAGGATTTTTTTCAGATATATAAAAAATCCATGCACTCTCAAACCCTTTAAGATGTTAATCAGACTACTAACGGCATTTTTCTTGTTGGAAATATTTTGTACGTAGGTGTTATATCTTTGATTTGTGGATTTTCCTGGTATGGATTATCATTACGCGAAGAAGCGGGATCCGGATGTTAGCGACTTTTTTGATAAGGATACGTTGGAGGCTTGGAGTAAATGGAATGATCTGGTGTTTGAGCCAGGTAAGTTAGATCGGAAGACTAAGGAGTTGATCGCTGTTGCCTGCACGTATATGACACGGTGTCCTTACTGTATTGAGGGGCACGCGAAGGCTGCGTTAAAGGCAGGGGCATCTAAAGAGGAACTGGCTGAGGTTATTCAGATAGCCATGGCATTGAGTAGTGGTGCAGCGATTGCTCACCGAAACTTTGCTTTGGATGTCTAGACACGTACTTCTATATCATTATAAAACAAATGCTCAGATTTTTTTCATCTGATAGGTATATTGAATTTCCCACAGTATGACATATACGTCAGAGCTTGATGAATTTTATCAATTAAAATCCAAATATTTCTGACGTAAGTGTCCTAAAACTTAGCTTTATATTCATTTCAATAATTAATCTAAGATATAACATGTGCATATGCCTAAAGTTATCTTATCTCATGTAACAAGCAATTATTAATATTTCGCAGTTTGACAAAAGAAGGGTAAAACATTTTTCTTATTTTAACAGTATATTTTTATACTTAAACCAACGACGTAAACTTGATACAGTTGACAAAGCGTTGGATCAGAGTTCTATTAGTAAGTCTTTTCTTATTTCCTCTCATTATTAGACCAGTAAATGCCCAGCAGACAGGATCTGAATTAAACCTAGTTAACTTAATCTTAGATGAAAACGAGACGAGAACCATACGAGACACAAGACTGAACATCGAAGGCATAATTGAGGTAAAAGAAAACGCTACACTAATCCTGGAGAACGTCAGGGTGAGATTCATAGAGTCAGAACTCGATCATGCGTTCAAGGTCAATGATAATGCATCTCTGATACTATTTGACTCAGATATAGAACGTACGATAATCATAAACCAGTCCGCGTCTCTGAACGCATCTAATTCTATGTTATTCATGTCTTTTTACTGTACTATTCATGGCTATAACCATACAACCGGCGGGGTAATTGGGCATGGTAGCTCAAAGATAATGCTTGATACCTGTAAAGTAGGGTACCTCTGGTTACATGATAACTCAAATGCACAAGTAGAGAACTCGTTCATCTATTACTCGTTCCCTGAGGGGGATAATCTCCTCGTACACGACTCTACGCTACAAGCCCACAGAGAGACGGTAAGAGATGAGGAATTAGATCTTATTATTCCTGATTTTAAGGATTATAGCGGAAGACTAGACTCTATAATACCATCCAGTAACAGCGTCTTTGATAATGTAACCCTTGTAGACGGCTTATGGCTAATAATGTACAATTCCTCAGTAAAGGTACATGACTCACGTCTTTACATAATAGACGCGGAAGATAACTCAAACATCCAGTTAAACAGTGTAACAGGGAACACAGTCTACTATAGGGGAGAACAAGAGTATACGTTAACGGTCTATGACTGTGACCTTGACCAGATAGTCTCCTACTGGGCAAATGCTTCCATAGTAATCGAGGACTCTAGAGTAAACCGTGTATCATTGACCTCATACAAGCAAGAATTGAATATAACGAACAGCGTCATCAACGAATTCGATATGGATGATGTCTGGTTCAAACCATTCAAGGCACACATAAAGGATTCAAGCATAGGGTTTTTCAGTCCCGGGCTTGGAAACGAGAAGCCTAATGAATATGTTATGGATAATGTTACCTTATTGGATGGACTCGGCTTCAATGTAGGTGGTAATACGCCTGAAGGTGGAGTGGATTTACATGGAGAATTGCGTTTAGGGGAGGATTTCTCTATTAACCAGACGAGGGTGGATGGATACGCTATTATTAACAGATTTTATCCAGTCTTGGTTAACTCGTCCACGGGTCCTGTTGGAAATGTATCACTGGTTGCTTTGAATGGTAACCGTACTCTCTGGTCTGGAGAGACCAGCGGTGTTGGTGTTGCTGTGGTTCCAGTGAGGTACGTGAACATATTCAACCTTGTACGACCATACGATCCTTCGAGGCCTTCTGTGATTCAATCATATAACATAACGGATACGGTTACTTTATCCTGGAGTGCTGCGGGTAACGAGGGATCTATAGACCTGGACTTGTTATCAGATACCCCGATAGTTATCGAGGTCCCTGATGAAACCGGATATGGTAACCTACTTGTTCTAGCACTTGTAGGGATAATCGTGGGCGCAGTAATCTTCTACAATAAAAGATGATTTTCATGTAACAATGCGTTTGAATTTCCCCAGTATAACAAATAAGTTTATGTTTTATTACAAAGATTAAAGAGTAATATTAATCTAGAATTATATGTGAAACCAGATAAAACGAAATTCTATGTTTTCTCACTTGTTTGGTTAATATTTCTAGGCCCAACGATAGTTTTCATTATTGAACGTAACGGGTTAGTAATTGTTGCCTCTTTTCTCTGGTGGTTTGTAGGTCAAGCTGTTCTTTACAAAATATATTTTGTTGGGGTTAAGCCACAATACCCTCTCGGTGTAACTGATGAAGATGACGTTTATTTTCCCAGATTCGATATACCGCGTCCTTTGTATCTAAATGAGATCAAGAGAAAAGAACATGAAGAATCTAGGAAATTAGAAGAAAAACATGAATCACAGACTACTGATCTCATGTAACAAGCATATTCGAGATTTTTTATTGGCTATGTTGTTTTCCTTATTGTTTTTATCAATGGTTTATTTATCATCCCAGTATTGCCTAGTTTTCATGTATTGTATCTTGGCTTTGAGCAAGTCTTTGTAGAATTCTTCCTCAGTTCGATGCATACGACTTAGGACCTGATAGCTAGTTACAGGTCCGACACCATATACCATGAGTGCTTCCACTGCTTTTCTCCCGTAGCTGAGCACCATATCCGCTGTTTTACGTCCATGAATTAATTGCTCCTCGTCTTCTCCGAAAAATTCTTCTCCTTGCCTCCAGCGTTTGAGTAAATTCTGAAGTTGCTCTGGGTCCTGATAGTTTTTCAGCATGGCTAGGAGACCAGATCCACAGCTCCCACATTTTGGGTGGGGATCCAGTTCCCTTATCCTAATAGTTGTATTCCATTCCCCGCAGTTGACGCAGGCGAGATTGACCCTTCTTGCTTCTATGCTCTCTTTCATGTACTGAATCTGGTCCGTGATGGTGGCGTCGGTAGCCATCAATTCCTCAATGTCTGCGTATAGTTCCAGTATATGTTTGGCGAGGGCGCTGGGCTCATTTACCTGTTTGGAGACCACTGAGACCTGGCCCGCCCTAATGCCTTCAATAATTTTTATGACTGCTGGCAGATCCAGTTTCTCGTGGTATGCTTCTCGTAAGGTCTCATGGTATATTGGCGTGTCCTTGAACCTGTAATACAGGTTCTCGATCCGTTCTGGTCCCATAATCTTTCCCCGTGGTATGACTCCGAAGCGCTCTGCGATGAACTTCATCTTGTAGCCGAAGGGGAACCGGGCGTGCATGTACTCCATTAGTAGTCTTTCGGCTTTATCTGGTGTTAGTTTGTGTATGAGTTCGATGATGTCTTCTATCTCGTATTTATTGAGTTTGTTCGGAGCCTCTATTAGTATTCTGTAGGGGTCGTTCCACCAGTTGTATATGAGTTCCTGTTCGCTGAGGGCGGCGTCAAGTATTGCACCCAGTGTTCTGTTGAAGTTCTCCCCTCTTGTACTATGAATTATGATGTACTGGTCCCATATCTCTATCACGAGGTTACTTGGGTTTGGTAATGGTAGACCTGATTTCAGGTGTGCCTTGGATTCGCTGGCTATCTCCTCTAATGTATTAACACTGGTACCCAGTGTTTTACTAAGGGTTTCTAGATATTCTTCTTCAGATGCTTTATGTATCTCTTCTCGGAGAGTGCCTACTTCTTCCGCTACTTCCCTTGTTACTGGTATGAGTTCTCCGTCCCACCCCGGAGCTGCCCCAAGGGGATCTGTACTTGGCATAGCATGAATTACTCCCCGCTGTTCATCGATCTGTAATATTCTCCACACTCTTCCACGTAGAATAACGTTTAACCCAACTCGTGCTCTGAGGCTCCAGAACTCATCCCCAACTGTTCCAATCACCTTATCCGTTATGGCGTTTATGAATGGGTATCTTCGTTCATCGTTTATCATGCCAAGGTTCTCATAGTAGTATTTTCTTCCTTTTCCCGTCTTCTTTAACGTTTTTCCCTCCTTGTAGATTAATCCTATATGCCTCATGAACTCAGTTAACTCATCAAGACTCTCCTCGGGGTAAGTTCTGAAAGGGTAAGCTCGAGTAACAAGTTCATAGATTTCCCTCTGGGTTACTCCCTCTTCGTCTACAAGAGATAACCCAACTATCTGATGAGCTAATACGTCAAGAGGCATCATATGTACAAGCGTAGGTTCAATGGCTTTTCTTCGAGCCATCTCCGAGGCAACGAGGCTCTCCAACGCATCTTCACCATAGGCAGGTATGGTAACTCCTTCACTATGTCTGCTCAATGTGTGTCCTGCTCTGCCTACTCTTTGGATTAGTGCGCTTACCTGTCTCGGGCTCTGATACTGGATACAGTAATCTACTTCTCCAATATCTATCCCGAGTTGAAGTGTACTGGTGCATACAATAGCCTTCAACTTTCCCAGCTTGAACATATCTTCAACTCTGTGTCTCTGCTCCTTGCTCAAGCTACCGTGATGAACCTCAATGTCGGGGTTCATCTGTTTCAACCTGAAGCCTAGCCCCTCCGCTTGTCCCCGTCCCTGAACGAAAATCAGTGAGCTATTATGGTCTTCAACGAGTTTTTTAATACGGTTTAGTCTTGATGCTGCTTTCGGGCTGGTCTGGAGCTCATCCGCGAGATCATAATCCGCGTCAGTGGGCTGGGGGAATTGAACCTCAAAAACATATGTCTTATCCACCTCTACTTCTGCGATTGAGACATCATGTCTACCTCCCAGGAATTCTGCAACTGTATCAGCGTTCCCGATAGTGGCGCTGAGCCCTATTCTCTGGGGTACCTGTTTAGTGGCTGCCTCAAGTCTTTCAAGCCCAATGGTTAACTGTGCGCCTCGCTTGCTGGCCGCTAGGTCATGTATCTCATCTATTATTATCCATCTAGCTGTGATTAGGTGTTTTCTCATGGATTTTGTAGGTAGTATGGCTTGAAGTGTCTCAGGCGTTGTGATGAGCATCTGGGGTGGTTTTCTGCTCTGCCGTCTCCTTTGTTTTTGGGATGTATCCCCGTGCCGTACTTCTACGGTTATACCTAGATGATCTGCCCAGAACATCATCCTTTTCTCAATATCCCTGTTCAAAGCTCTGAGAGGCGTTATGTAGATTATACTTATCCCCTCCTCCTTTGGTGTCTTCAGAAACATATCGAAGACAGGGAGAAGCGCCGACTCGGTCTTACCACTAGCGGTTGGGGCTACAAGGAGTACATTTTTTCCCTCAAGTATAGGTGGGATTACCTGTATCTGTGGTGGCGTCGGCTCGGTTATGCCCAGCTCTTCTAGTCCAGATCTAATCTTTGGGTGAAGTTTATCGAATACGCTGGGCTTCATAGCTTATCATGCATATTGGTGACATTAATTCTATACTTATTTTGTGGGAACGGTTTTAACCGTGAGTGAAACTATTTAAACATGGAAACCCGTGAAAAAGCTATGTATGTTCTGGGGTTTCTATTGTTTCTCTTCGCTGCTTTTTATGGTAGAGATATCTCGGATCAACAAGAATTGATTGAAGGTATAATTATATTAATAGGATTTATGGGGATAGTTGTACTTGCTGTTTATGTTAGTCGTAGAGGTGGGGTAGGGTATCCTATCAGATAGCCTAGTATTTCCTACTAGTTAGTACTGAGACAAAGCACTTGTCTTTTGTCTTAGCCCGCTCTTTAACATATTCGGACATGGCTGCTACTGATGCCGCGGATGCTGGTAGTACTGACAACCCTTCCTCCTTTTCCAGAAGATCACTGAATGCAATCATAATGGCGTCAGATATGGCGCAGGCATAACCCTCACTCTCCCATAAGGCATCTAATGCGTGTTGACCGTCTAGACTCTTCCAGTTAACTATTGGCTCATTTTCCGGTGTCTCTATAATTGATTCTGGGTCCAACTCTTGGATCTTCTTTTTTCCTTTTCGGTACGTGGTTATGATGGGGTTTCCACCGGCTGTGCTTGCGGCTATCATCACAGGTATCTTATCTGTTTTCCCCAGCCTAAACAAGCTTCTAAACCCCTTGAATACTCCTGTGAAACAGGTGCCGTTACTAACTGAGACACTTACCGCGTCAGGGGCGTACTCTAGTTCATCAAATATCTCATAAGCTATGCTCTCATATGCCTCAAAGCTTATCTCGCTATTCTCCTTTGTACCCGGGTTACCATTATACCATTCATTTTCCTCTGCTTTCCTAGTACTAATATCAACTAGTTCCTCATAGGTTCCCGGCGACCTGTGGATTATTCCCCCCATCTGCTCCATCTCAGATATTCTTGGGCTATGATACTTCTCTGGAATATACACATGAGGTGTGATCTCAAAGACCTCGCTGAGTTTCACAATGCTTGCCCCAAAGTTACCGCAGCTTGCCACCGCTATTGTATCATATCCTTTCTCTTTAGCTTGCCAAAGAGTAGCATAGCTAGCTCTATCTTTCATTGTACCTGTGGGGTTTCCTGCCTCGAATTTGACGTAGAATTTACTGAAATCAAGCAATTTTTCCATGTTTTTTAAACGTGCAAAAAGGGTTTCTCCTATGCCGTGATCTTTAAATCCTTTTCTAAACATTGGGTTGTTTCTCTTTAAATTTCTAATAGGAACAATTATTTCCATGGTATAAATCCATCGGATTAGTAAAGGTAAGACAATACGTGAATGGGTTATCAATAAACTCAAACCAGACCTCAACCGGTTTTGAGATTCTATTCCGCGGACAGAAGTATGTTGTAAATTATCCAGACGAGATATGGCAAAAATATCCAATGGAGGCTAAGGATGTGTTAATAGACAACTTGGTATACAGTGAAACTATTCATCTCCCACTACACTTCCAGAGAAACTCCATAAAATATGATACTTCACCGCCCTATCTTCAAACATATTTTTTCCAGAACATGGTGATGGATCTTCCCAGCTGCGCCGACGTAGATGGTATATCCACCTCCGAGTTAATCAAAGAGTACCTCAACCTGAAAATCTATTTTAAGGATAACGAGATCAAATTTCCCAATTATAGACATGAAACTAGACCCGATAGCTCCTTGGTTAGCTTAAGCTTCGGGAAAGACAGCCTCCTGACATGGGCGGTCTGCAATGAAACTGGTTTGAATCCACAGGCATCATATGTTGTAGAACCGGCTTTAACCTATGAGGAAAGACATAAGGATAAACTTGCTACCCGGTTTCAGAAAGAGTTCGGAGTTGAACTCCAGAAGATAGAACATACAGTGGGCCAACTTCGTGATGGTCTTAGACATGGTCTAGGAAAAACCGAGGTAGGGTGGGGGCTTCAAAGTACACAGTACGCCATAATGATGTTACCCATACTTGATCACTTCCAGGCAAGATACCTGTTATTCGGTAATGAGCAGAGCTGCGGCGAATACTACCTTGATAGAGAGGGGTTCGTATGTTACCCCGCCTATGATCAATGCCATACATGGACCAAGCAAATAGACTCGATAACAAGGCAACTCAGCCTCGGCGATGTAAGAACAATCTCCGTTATTGAACCCCTCAATGATATCGCAGTTGTTTACACCCTCTACAAGCGTTACCCGGAGATAGCCAAGTATCATATGAGTTGTTTCGTTGAGACAGAGACCGGGCGAGACCATAGATGGTGCATGGACTGCAGTGTATGCTGCAAGATGTACCTTCTGATAAAAGCCTGTGGCTTTGATCCCAGAAACGTTGGGCTAAACAGGAACATGCTCAACGAGGAGATGAGAGAATATTTTAGCTTGTTCGGCGGAAGCGACGTGAATACGTATGCACTAACAGGCAGGGGACGAGATGAACAATTATTCGCTTTTTATTTGGCGTGGAAGAATGGAGACCGGAGCGGATTGGTGCAGGAATTTGAGGTAAAGTTCCTTGATGAGGCTAAGGCGAGGGAAGATGAACTGTATAAGACGTTTTTTGGGTTACATGACACCATTACTTTGCCTGGTGAGATAAAAGAAAAAGCAACCAGTATCTATCGGGAGGTCTTAAGCGATGTCCCCTAAACTCAAGGTAGCTTTTTGCTGCAACACCCGGACCTCTGATGATGAATTCAACATTGAATACGAGCCAGAAGAGACCATAATGCATGTAATGCATGGAATAGAGAAAGCTGGCTGGGAGTACGTACACATTGAGGCGGATGAAAACTGCTATGAGAACCTCAAAAAAACTAGACCAGACATCGTGTTCAACCGCGCCGAGGGGATAAGAGGGGAGAGCAGAGAGAGCCACGTTCCCTCCTTCTGCGAAATGTTAGGAATACCTTACGTGGGTTCCGGGGTTATGGCCAACGCCATCGGATTGGATAAACCCACAGCTAAGATTATTCTAGAATCCCATGGATTAAAAACCGCCCCCTTCCAGGTACTTGAAGACCCAGAAGAGTCTATAAGAGATAATCTGGAGTACCCTCTCATCCTGAAACCGAGTCATGAGGGAAGCAGTATTGGGATAAACTGGGATAACGTGGTATACAGTGAACCTGCTCTTAGAACTAAACTCAGATCCATGCATGAAATATACAAGCAACCCATCCTTCTAGAGAAGTATATCGATGGCCGGGAGTTCAGCGTTGGATTCGTGGGAAATTATAGTTGTGCTGAAAAACCAACAATTCTCCCTATATTAGAAGTAGATTTCAGTAACTTTCCAGAGGAACTAGGAAAAGTACTGGGCCAGAAAGCCAAGAGTATATTTGATGATAGCAGTAACTACCGTTGCCCCGCAAACATAGAACCCGAACTAAGGCAGAGGCTGGAGAGCCATGCAAAATCGTCTTTTAAAGCTTTAAATTGTAAAGACTGGGCTCGGATGGATTACCGCTTAGATTCCAGGAATGAGCTTTACTTCTTGGAGGTTAATACTCTTCCAGGAATCGACTACGATGTGAAGCGGGACGAGTTAAGTTTCTATCCCATGATGTGGTATGCAGCTGGTAAGAAATACCCAGATATGGTACGTGAGGTAATAACCGCTGCGTTAAGACGGTATGGGTTGATCTAGGTGAGTTGCAGAACACAATCCCTCCTTTTATGGACGCATTAAAGCGTGGAGAAGAAAGGCTAACAGAAAAACTCGGATACCCTACAACCATAACTTTCAAAACCAAACTAGATGACTCAAATATAACAAAGATCACAGAAATCGGTCACAGTAATTTCAGGGCTGAGTTATGGAGTACAAAAGAAAATCTTGTGGAGAAATCTAGGCGGAATCACTTTACAGTTTTAACTGTCCAAATACAAGGTGAACCGATAGCCTTTCTATATGGCTACGATGACGAGTTAGACCCGAACTGTTTTTTCCTAGATGAAGTTGCTACAAGGATAGAGGGAAAAAGTGTAGGAAAAGTGCTTATCCTTCTCTTACTGATCTATTGTTATCATTTAAACTATCAAATAATAACCCTCTACACTGAGGAGCAGGATGAGAAAGGAAGACGCCTCAGGGAGTTCTACGAACACCTTGGATTCGTATATATTGATACAGATAGAGAAACGGGTGTATTTATGAAACACAAACTAGACGTAGACATTTTACTCAAACTCTGTCACCATGTAATGAACAGCTAATGAATCAATTAAAGCCTATTCCCTGGATTCCAGTTCCAGGAATTCTCCTCTTGTCTCCTGACAAGCATCCTAAAACAGAATCCATAAATGCTGTTGAGATTAACTATTCCCTGTTCGGACTGAAGAGTATGAGTGAAACGGTAAAAAAACTGAGTTTTGAGGATATGGATTTCAAGTTCAAGGCCGCTTATGGTCAATACATTGAGAAATTTGAATCTGCACATACAGATGAGAGAAGAAATGAACTGAATGAAGCCATAACCCAACTATACTCAGAAGACATTAGCTACCCAGATTATTACAGCATAATAGACAAGGAGACAGATGATAGATACAGGTTCCATCGAAGCAAGATCAACACCACACGAAAATACGCTTACCGTAAGAAGCAACAGAAAAAGAACCGCATAGATCGACACAAATAACCTTTCACATATACGGTGAAGATTATTGAAGATTAAAAAAGTAACAGATAATGTCGGCTATATCCTCGGCGGCGTAAACATGGGCGTAATCACAAACAACCATGAAGCAGTCCTGATAGATACCGGGCTGGATAAGGATAATGGGCGGAAAACCCTACGCCTCCTTGAAGAGGAAGAACTTGAATTAAAGGCGATTATCAACACCCATAGCCACGCAGATCACTTCGGTGGCAACGCATACCTAACCAGAAACACTGATGCCAAGGTGTATGCCCCAAGCCTAGAGTCGGGAATCATTCAGAACCCGTTGCTGGAACCAGTCTACCTCTTCCACGGAGCAAACCCCATCCGCAATCTCCATAACAAATTCGTGTTAGCCGACGCATCCCCCGTAGACCACATACTGAAGCCCGGAAAATTATCCATAATTGGCCTAGCGTTAGAAGTTGTTTCCCTCCCGGGTCACAGTTTCAACCAGATAGGCGTACAGATTGATGATATACTATTTTGCGCGGACACAGTTTTCTCTAGAAGAGTTATCGAGAAATACAAGATCCCGGTGGTCCAGGATGTTGGTAACCATCTTAAAACCTTGGAGAAACTGAAGAATATGAAGCACAGGTTATTTGTCCCTGCTCACACCAAGCCCACAGATGATCTCTCAGAGCTTCTCGACCTAAACATGGAGACAACGTACTCCATCCTCAAAGATATCAAAAAAATATTGTGTGAACCCAAGACAACGGAGGATGTGCAGTCAGAGCTTGGAGCTAAATATGGGATAGACCTCAGTGTTGTGCAGCAGTATTATCTAATACACATGACCCTAATGGCGTACCTAGGTTATCTCTACGACTCTAAACAAGCGGATATAAAGATAAGAGACAATCGTCTCTACTGGTCAATCCTTGACGGCTAAACCAAATAGGATTACCGCCAAATACATTATCCCCGCAGCAACGATAAAGATAGGTAGATATCCATAATAATCAGCTATCCACGCCCCTACCATGGGGGCGACAACCCCTGTGACGCTGCTGGGCATGAATGTAAGTGCATACCCCATACCGATCTGGCTAGGAGGCGAGAGCCTAGCAGTAATACTTGCCTGACCTGGCATAGCCATTATCCCGAATAAGCGATAGAAGAGATACATCGCCATAAAGGGGTATACACCGGGTACGAAGAAAGCCGCCAAGAAGAAAGTGGTGGCAATACCTAGACTGAGTATTACCCACCGCTTCTCCCCTAAACGAGACGCAAGGAAACCTCCGAGAGGAGATGCAACCAAACCTAATACCCCTGATACTCCAAGCATTAGACCAACCTGGACAACGCTCCATCCCCGGGCCTCTGTGAGATAAATGCTCAGGAAAGGGGACACCATCCATGAGCCAAACATGCGAACACCACGGGATGTTATATAGAGCAAGAACTCTTGGGTTAGTAGGCTAGTGGGTTCCTCTGGGTCAATCTCTGCGCCTTCGTCAGGGACTGCGTTTCTCTCTGCACGTGGATCGGTCTTTACTAAATATAATAATACTAGTCCAAGTACTATGGGTATGACCCAGAACTGATAGGTTTGTCTCCAAGCTAAACCTAATCCTATAAGAACCGATACACTTAGAGGTCCGATGGCTATACCGAAGGTTCCACCGGCGTTCAGGAAACCCATGGCTTTAGATCTGTCATCTGGTGAGGCTGATCGAGCTGAGTAGCTGTGAGCCGGGGGATGGTAGAAGGTGCTAGTGAGGGTTAATAATACGGCTGATACCACATACATCCATGGAGTAATGCTGAAACCAGCGATCAATGCACCGATGGCAGCCATCAATATACTTCCTGCAATTACCTTTTTTGCGCCAAATCTATCACTTATCCAGCCTGCTGGTATACTGAATATTGCTTGGCTTAATGGTGGTACGGCTGAGATTACTCCAATCTGAAAATTGTTTAACAGAAAGTCTTCTTTTATCTCAGGCATTATTGTTGAGCGCATACCCCCTGCAGCGTGAACGAGGGCATGGGTGATCACCATGGCCATTATTCCCATGTTCCTTAATGGGCTCTTTTCTACCGTCTTTTCCTCATCTTTCAAAAGAATCAGCTATACCGCCTTGTATTACATGTTAGAATAAAGGTGTTTATGTTTAGAGAATGAGGTTTTGTTAGGTATTATGTTTGTAGAAGAAATAGGTATCTTCCTTAACGGACGGCGCATAAAGACAAATATCCCCAAATGGGCTTCAAGCAAGTCTGGCGTGACAGGGATAACATAATGAGCCCACACAGGGTAAACATTGACCAGGTCAGCCTGACATACGAGGAACTTGAATACCTCGTTGATCAATGGGTTTATCCTAGCCGATGCATCCTTCTAGGTATGCCTGTAGAAGTGGTTTCTTATAACCCAGAGTGGAGTCAATGGTTCAAAGAGATAACTGAACCAATCTGGGAGAAGCTATGCAACAATATAGCTGATATCGTGCACATTGGTAGTACTTCTATTGAGGGCATGACGGCAAAGCCGTGTATTGATATTGATATCGTGGTTGATGACTGGAAGCACTTCCAAGAAATAACCGAGCAACTTAATCAACTCGGATACCACCACATTGGAAACCTGGGGATCAAGGAACGTGAAGCCTTCAAATATGAAAAAGCAAAGTACCGCCATAACCTCTATGTCTGTAAGAAAGACTCGATAGCCTACCGAAACCATACATTGCTAAAGAAACATCTCCTAGAGAACCCTGAAGACTTTGAACGATACAAGACACTTAAGCAAAGTCTTGGAAAAACATCTGCAAATATTGATGAATACTGTAGAAGAAAAACCGAGTTAATACTAGAATTCCTCAAAGCTGAGGGTGTTTCTGAAGAGGACCTAGAGGAGATTCGCGTAGAAAACCTTAGCTAGAACCTGTCGTTGTGTTTTATAGATTCAGTTTCCGAGTAATCTCACCTATAAGAGGAGTCAATTAAATACGATCAATAAATCCATCCTAAATTGATTATTATATAGATTATCAAAGTTTCACTGCCTCTATCCTTTTCCTATCCCCCGCGTTCATGAACACTAGAAGTGTATTGCTCTCACCAACAGGCGGCACATCTAAAGATTTACAGTACATATGCAGTTCCTGTATACTCTCAGAAATTCAAGATCTCTATGATGGATACTGTACATGGACAAGTCAACCGTTAGTATATTACCAAGCTTGTACAATTGACGCAGCGTGGCTATTAGCAGAATCCGTTCTCGAGACTCAGAGCACTCAAGCTAATGATATCCCCCCAATTTTCAGTGACTGAGCTGCCGACCACTTCGGAGCCTCTGGTTGGACAAAGTTAAACAATGACGGGGACAGAGCATCAAGCAACTATCAGATTTGGGGAGTAAACAGTGAGGGTACAGAATGGGGAGTATACGGGTTATATGATGGAACAACGGGAGAGGTTACCTGGTATACTTACTTAAAATTATTTAAACTTTTTTGTGAACTCTATTACCTCCACTTTTTAAAAGTAGTAATAATTTTTTTTAAAAACAAACTTAATTATTTTTAAAGT
>CAZLHA010000028.1:17378-19224 GCA_964559155.1 uncultured Candidatus Bathyarchaeia archaeon
ATATGATGGAACAACGGGAGAGGTTACCTGGTATACTAACTAAGGTGAAACATTCAATACAATAACATCAAAATAACTTTCTTTTTTAAGCTAATTTATTGATCTAGTAGTTAGTTAAGAGGGTTTATTAGTGTTTCATGAACAGGTGTTTTTATTATATTTGAACACGGGTCTAGTAATCACTAAATAGACTAAGGAGTCAGTGTTAATCATGAAAGTTACTAAATCAGGTACGGGGCCAAGTGAGGAAATGACAGGAGGCATATTCACAGGCACCATAAAGATGATGCCTCTTGTAAACAAAGATACAGGGTCAAAGCAGCTTAAATCCGCGTTAGTATATTTCCCCAAAGGCGTAAAGAACCATTTCCATCACCATACACATGAACAAATACTATTCATCACCAAAGGCAAAGGCGTTGTAGCAACAAGAGATAAAGAGTACGTTGTTGAACCCGGTGACATCATTCATATCCCAGCTGGAGAAGAACACTGGCACGGAGCAACCGAAGACTCAGACTTTGAGCACCTCTACGTGGTACCCCTGGAGAGCACAACAACCTACTAGTTAATCTATTTTGTATTAACGTTGAAAGGTTGATTAGTCATCACATAATCAAACATTCCCATCATGTGACGAATGTCACCGGTTAATCCATGTATGGCTAGATTCATTTTACATAGCCTGACAATATCCTCAGCCTTTTCCTGACCATACAAGCTGATCTCTTTACTAGGGTCTTTCAAGGGTTCCTCGATGAAGAGGAAGTCAACTTACTAGCTCAGGATATATGTGACGTGAATATTCAACTAGACAATTTATACCATTTCTATTGATCATAATATCAAAGGAGACTGTATCTCTATAGATTATAATCTATGTTCTATGAAAAATTGACAATCTGATCTGAGTTTATTTTATACTGTTTTTTAGATATATATACGGTTTGAGGGGAAGTTTGAGCGCATACAGTTAAGAAGATTAAATCTTCTGTTATCTTGTGAGGTAATCATAGGCTGAGAGCAAGTGCACCTTCACAACATGCATTAGCTCCTCTACCTTGACATATTCATCCACTGTCCCCATGCCATGCTTCATTGGACCGTAACAGTAGCTCGGTACATTGTGGCTTCTCCAGAACTTTAGGTCTGAACCGACGAGGCTAATGATGGGTTTAGGGTCTATACCGAGAAGCCTACTGTTTGCTTGCATCGTACCTGTAGCTTGCCCCAGGGTACCTGTCCAGTATGGCTTCTACTCGTGGAAGTACTTGTTCACGGCTGAGCCCCGGTGGTAGCCGTAAATCAACCATGAAACTGCATTTCCGTGGTATCTCGTTTATTTTGACCCCTCCATTGATTGACCCATTGTTGACGCTGAGCCTACGCATAACATCAGCGCCTCCAACGCCAAGTGCTTTATCCGCCTCTGCTCTACCCTCCTTGATCGCTTTCTGTAGGTTCGGCGGATAGTCTACTGGGGTCTCGTTGAGGGATTCTAGCTCTGTGATAAGCTTGGAAGCGATTTTAATAGGATTTGAGCTCAGCATAGTATAACATACATGTTCAACATACGTGATTGTTAGTGTGTCTTCTATAGTCTCTACGTTCTCTACACATTCTATATCTTCTACCGAGAAACGTCGATAACGGAGAAATAATCTGATTCCTTAGTAGAAATAGACCTCTCCTAAAGTTACTAAGGTTACTAATTCCTCTAAATCCACAAATATCCACGGTGAATAACTGATCCAAGTTATTCTTATCCTTCACCTATTTGATGACTAATTTACGTATCCCTGCTCTTTTTTCTGTTTAGGTAGTAATTTCCTGGATCACATACTTT
>CAZLHA010000029.1:0-19114 GCA_964559155.1 uncultured Candidatus Bathyarchaeia archaeon
CTTGACTCAAGGTGTAGAGGTCATCCTCTATGTAGAGGCTTCTATCTACCTCGTACTCTGAGTCGAACCAGAAGCCGCTTCGTAGTAGCTCATCCTCCTGCAGGTGGGTTACACGGCCCCTGAGCTCGATCCCATCAAGGCTGATGTCAAAGACGTAGGCTCCCTGATAAGAGTACTCCCCGTAGAAGTTATCGGGAACCTCCCCGCTGAAGTCATCCTCATCTATGGTTGCCTCAAGTATGGGTATCACCAGTAGGTCCCTGGTCCTGCTGAAGAGGAATGCAAGGTGATCATACAGGGCCGGGCTCTCTGTGCCTCTGTCCCCGATCTCGAGTTTTGCTAACTCCCTTGGGTTCTCGACATCACTTACATCGAATAGGCTTATCTTGACACCCTGATACCATGCAAATTCTCCCTCCTCAGCTTCCACGGTCTCTTTTCCTATGCCTATCAACGTGTTCTCATCGTATGGGTGGAGGTAATCGCTGTATCCAGGTATCTTGAGCTTTCCCAGTACTGTAGGGTTCTCTGGATCACTCAGGTCTATGGTGAATAATGGGTCTACTTTCTTGAAGGTAACCAGATAGCATCTGCTACCCATGAATCGGGCGCTGTAGATGTCCTCGCCAGGTGCTAGGTCTTCAAGGCTTCCTGTTATCTCAAGGTTTTCATCCATGACATAGACATTGTTCCCTCTGAGTCCAGCCATTCTATCATGGGAAGTGGTGGCTATCCTGAAGTATCCATCTGACTCATCCATGCTAAACTGGTTTAAGACATAGCCGGGCACCGTGCCATTGGCCTTGAATGTGATGCCCCCTTTCTCTATCCCGATCTTTGTGATCGTGGTCTCTCGGCTCCAGCCTTGACTTGTCAGGTATAGGTTACTTGGGCTTACGTATATAGTGCTAGCCGAGGCAAGGAGGAAGGTTTCTGTAGTTAGCTGGCTATCAGGGTCTGAAACGTCCAATCCCGCGATTGTGTAGTACTGCATCCAGCCCCGGGTATTGTTTGGGCACCATATCTCGGTGGGCTCGATGTGGCTCCATGTCTTGTTCTCCCTTATTCCGGGTAGTGGTACTACCTCTTCCTCGTTGATGTAGGCAGGGTTTGTGATTATATAGTAGAGGTAGTCGCCGATTAGCCTGCTGTTGAAGTAGCGGCCGTCAATGCCCAGCTCTCTGATTTTCTGTGGTTCGGCTGGGTTAGTTGCATCGAAGACGGTTATTGTGGTCTGTGGCCCAGTGTCCTCACTCTCAGGTACATCATAGTAGTAATAGTAGTGAGTTTCTGAGGTGAAGACAATCAGCCTGTTCTCAGTGATGTAGATGTCTGAAACGTATTGTTCAAAGTCGAGGCGTTTTATTATCCCTGCGTCCTCTGCTGGATAGGCTTTGATAAGGATTACCTGTGTGCCTTTTACGTAATAGATATACTCGCCGTCGGTCTTGACTACATCAGCCTCGTCAACACCCTCAACTTGGACATTAGTTCCCGAGTAATCCTTTGAGGCGGGGCTTGACGCCGCGCCATCGGCTTCCATCAGGGTTACCTCGCTTCCGGCTAGATTCCAAAAAATCAGATCGTTGCCAGAACCCCGACCTGTAAGATAAACAGAGTCCCCATACTTGTTGAGGTGCTGTTTCAGTTCATCATAGCTTTTAAATTGGCGCACACCCCCAAACACACTATCCGTATTGCTGCGGGGGACATACACCCCACCCATGTTCCAGAGCACCCCACCTAGAGCCCCACCGAGGATGAACGCCACCAAGACAAAACTCGTGAGCTTTCGGGTATCGATGCTAACTTGAAGTACAGGTAGTCTCATAGTTCTTCAAGATATCAAGTATCTAGAATTGATATAATCCTAGGGAATAGAACACCTAGGGATTCTTGTTCAAAAACGTTGAACGGGGAAAGTATTTAGCCCTATAGCCCGGTATCTAGACTAGTTTGAATATATTATTAGCCGTATCCAATCCACGAACCTTGGTTCATTTAATGGGTACAGTGCGTGCAGCCAAAGAACGTGGACATAAAGTAGTGGTCTTCTTCAACGAGGAATCAGTGAAACTCCTTACTCAGTATCCACTCCTTTCAGAGCTTGAAGTGGATATGCTAGCATGCCAGACCACCTGCCAGCATGTGGGAATCAAAAAAGATGAGTTGATCTCCGGGGCGAGGATGACTAGCATGGCTGAACTGGTTATGATGATGGAGGAACAAGATAGAACCCTATTTTTGGGGTGAATATTATGGGTAAGACGATGCTTATTATGCGGAAACGGTTGATTCCGGGAGGCCGCGTGGAGGAGGGGCTTAGGCTCAGCGCGGCTATGCTGGGAATGGATTATCTCCCTAACGTGATTTTTGTGGACAATGGTGTGGAGATCCTGTTGCCTGATGCGGTTTATAAGAATAATTTGAAGGATTATCTTATGGTTATGTCTGACCTTGCGGGAGTATATGTCCTAAGAGAGTCACTCTTTAAACGGGAGCTGACGTTAGATGACCTTGAGCCAAGTATTAATGTGAATATCATAGACTCGGATGAATTAGCAGGGATGGCAAAGAAATGCACCATAATAACCAGCTTCTAGGGGATAAAGAATGAACACGGTAGTGATGATTAGCAGAGCACACGCCGAGACCGCGTTCAGACTAGCTGAGGAACTTCATAAAGACGGGTCAGAAATTCACATATTATTCACTGGGAGGGGTACTCATCACCTTGGACGTGGAGATGTGCTAAAGAAGTTAGAGTTCGCGGAGCTCTATACCTTTGAGACAGAATTTGATAGCCCAAAAGATAAGATTAAAGCTATAAGCTATCTTGAATTTGTTGAGTTAATGGAACTATGTGAAAGAACCTTTACCTGGATCTAGTCTATCCACCATATCCAGCCGCGTCGCTCCTTGCTACGTATCCCCTGAATTAGTTCCTTTCTTCGTAACCGGTTTAGGAAAACAATTGTGCTATCAGGACATCTAAGCTGAAGTTTCTGCATCTCCTCACCCACTTCCCGTGTTGTTAGTGGTTCACCGGCTTCTCGTAGAATGCCTAGTATTGCCTGTACTGCTTCATCTTCCTCGAATTTGTCGGATACCATGATATTTATTTAGGGCACAGATTTTTATCTTCACCGTATTTTATTTCAGTTATGAAACTATTTACCGTTGGACCTGTGGCTTGCTATCCTCGGGTATTAGAAACTATGGGAATGCAGATGGTTAGTCATAGGAGTAAAGAGTACAAGGAGATACATTTTGAGACTGTTGAACAATTACAGGGGTTCCTAGAGACAGATTACCCCATTTTTCTCTTCAGCAGTACGGGTACAGGGTTCATGGAGGCCGCAGTTCGTAACTGTGTTAGAGATAAGATGATGGTCTGTGTGAATGGGAGCTTTGGTCAACGGTTCGCCGATGTGGCTACAGCAAATGGGAGAGAGGTTTTTTTGGTTGAGTCGGAGTTGGGGGAGCCCACTAGACCAGAAACGCTTGAAAAGGCGCTTGAGGATAAACCTGATGTGGAGGCTGTAGCTATCACCCATAATGAGACCAGTGTGGGTTTGATCAATGAGTTGCCCAAGCTAACCGAGGTTTGTAGGAAATACGATAAGCTGGTGTTAGTTGACGCGGTATCCAGTATGGGAGGCACCGATATTAAGGTGGATGAATGGGGCATAGATATATGCTTTAGCAGTAGCCAGAAGTGTTTTGGTGTTCCACCGGGAATAGGTGTAGGTTCGGTGAGTCAACGGGCCCTTGATGTATCAGAAGATATGCCTAGTAAGGGCTGGTACTTTGACTTGAAGGTATGGGAGAAGAATCATTTGAGTGGTAAAGGTACTCCGATGACCAGTACCATTCCACAGGTAGCGGGTTTGAACACTGCTCTGAAAATGATCGAGGAGATGGGGGGTAAAGAAAAATACTTTGCTCTCTATAAGCGGAGGAACCGATTGATCCGGGAAGGAGTAGAGAAACTGGGGATGGAAACCTACCCATTGAAAGGATACGAGAGTCCAACTTTGAGCTGTGTAAAGACTCCTGCTGGAATGAGAGGGCCAGAGGTGTATAATGCAATGAGGGAGCACGATTTTGAGCTAGCTCAGGGATACGGGCCATTAAAGCAGGAAACGTTTAGGATCGGTAACATGGGGTGGATCCCAGACGAGTATATCGTGGATATGCTGGGCGCCCTTGGAAAAGTAGTTTCCTAGACTTTTTCTAGTTTCACTATACAATTTTTTCATTGGAACTGGGGTACGATCTGGACTTTTTAAGGAATAAGTTGTTTACGGGATTTATTGACCACGACGCGGGGTTTAGGTGATCATTTTAACCCAATGCCACAGTGTTTCTTGATGTAACTTGATAAAAACTAAGAACGACAGATAGTAAAAGAATGATTAATCACTTCTCACAACTATCTTGACCGATAACTAGCGGAACGAGGAAGAACATTGACCTAATTAAGAGGCTAGCAATGAGAGTGTTTTTCTTATTCCCTGAACTCGGGACAAGACCTAGAATAATATATTTATTCTAAGATAAAAATAGATCAAATAAACATCCATTTTCACTAGTTAAAATTAGCAAGTGGATATATAACTTAGATACACTATATTGTATATACCGTGGCATCAAAAAGACGTTCAAGACTAATGCGTATAATGGAGATAGACAGAGAACTCCAGAGATTAGAAAATGATAGCAAGTATAGAGATTTACGTAAAAACCTGAAGACATTAGAGTCAAGCGCAGTAGGAAGCCGTCAGGTAAGGATAGGGACACCTGAGAATCTAGATAGAAAGGTTGAACTACGTAGGAATAGCCCTGAGATGGAGGATCTCATCAAACGGTATAGGGAGCAATTACAGGAGTATCATGTAAAAATAGATAAACTGTATCACGAGAAAAAAGCCTTAGAGAAGGAATTATTCCCCACCTAGGAAACGTGTTTGAATAACACTTCTACATCAATTTCCAGTGCAGCAACAGGCATCTCAAGCTCCCAGTTCTCCAAGACCTGGGGTCTTATCTCACCGGCCCAGCAGACAGGCGCACCATCAATGGACGCCACATAGCGTCTACCCTCTATGAAGCAACTCCACCCACCGGAGGTTACGTCGACACTGACGTCAAGATTCTCCATGATGCTATTCATTAGTGATTTTATCTCGCTAAAGTTAGCTTTGGCATGGCACTGTACGATGGATAATCTTCTCTTGGTCCGAGCCCCTGTTTCAGTGGTTGGATCGATTACTACTATGTCGTCTACCTCGTAGAGATTCTGGGGATACGGGTGATGTTTGTTGAAGCTAAGTATCTCCATTAAGCTGGGTAGCAATCTGTTTCTTAGGCTATCATATGCCTCCATTTTGGGGTTCTCGGTCTCACAGATAGGCTCCTCGGGCATCTCCATCCTGTGGAATAATTTATTCCGGTTACTCATCATGAAGGTAACCACCTCAAGTAAGCCGTGACCGACCAAGAAGTTTCTTAGATTCCTGCTAAATACCTCCAACGGGTCTTCCCCCGCATCGCTCTGGATTGGCGGTATGTTAGGCTCAAAGTTATCATAGCCATGGGCTATAGCTATATCCTCAACCAAATCGATGGGGTGCATGATATCCGCTCTATAAGACGGAATACTTACCTTGAGTATGTTCCAGACTGTCTCCGCCCCGTAGCCCATCCGATTCAGCAGCTCCTGACTCTCCTCGGGGGCGAAATCCACGCCCAGTGTCTTATTCACGTATCTGTTATCCAACTCCATCTCCCATGGACCAAGTTCAGGGGTGGTTAACACCGTGCCATCTGGGTAATAATTATGAACCTCATATACCTCTGCTCCCCTGTCCATCAATGTGGTGCATAATACATTGAGCACCTCTGTAATGGCTTTTAGGTCTGTACCAGTGACATCTATAAATAATTCTCCCGAGAACTCGTTGACCCTCGTGTACTCACCGTTGATGATAGGGGGCATGCTGAGAACCATATCCTTGTTATCAAGGATCATGGGGTATTCTTTGAAGCCCTCCACGGTCCATGAGTACTCTTTACCCGTCTTCATCTCATTAAGAATCCAAGAGATACTGTGCTCCACCTCTTCCCCGAGGGGCTGGAACTCGAACCCCGGTGGTTTAGTGGTATAGGTTACAGGGAAATCTACTGGCACCAAATCGTGGATTCCTATGGCTACTTTACGACGTCTACGACCATGAGTGATATGCAGCTTCTCCTGCATCTGTATAAGAGAACGAATCAAGGCATCATCAAGATAAACATTCTTAATCACAGCCGTGACGAAGTAAGGTCTAACACCCTGGGTTTTCTCATCTACGATGACCTTATAATCGGATTCATGGACCGGGTAATCTCTCAGCCCTGTTCTCTCCCCTGTCCAGCTGGAGTATGCTCTCACCAAACCCTCTAAGCTCAGTAAGTCAGGTCGGTTGGGAAAAACCTCTAATGCGAATCCTTCATCGGTCTCACCTTCCCAGCTGGTGCCCATCATGGGTAACTTATTCATTAATTCGGTTATCTCTACATCTCTGCCTAATAGTTCCTTGAAGTCTTCCAGATTTACGTCTATTACTGGCACCTATTTTCACCTCGTCCATAGTTTGGCTTCTCTTAGCAAGCCAATATCGTTGCTGTATAGTTCTCGTATTGATTCTACCTTGTAGCTCTGCATAACTAGTCTATCGAAACCTGGCCCCCAAGCCAAGACGGGTACGTCTATGCCTATGAGAGGTTTGACTACTTCTGGTCGGAACATCCCCGCACCGAATAACTCCATCCATGCTCCCCGCTCCTCTATCCAAACCTCTGCCTCCATACTCATCTCTGTGTAGGGGAAGTACCCAGGTCTGAACCGGAATTTCTCTAATCCCAATCCCTCCAGATATGCTTTCAGGTAACCCTGCATATCCCTGAAGGTTACATCCTCTCCGATTACGATCCCATCTGTCTGGTAGAACTCAGCCAAGTGATTCCAATCTATGGTCTCGTTTCTAAAGACCCTACCTACACTGAAATACTTACCCGGTAAGTCCTTCGGGTCCAGTTTGGCTATCTGATTCACCGAAAGACTTGTTGTGTGGGTTCTGAGGACGGTTCTCGACGCGAACTCGGGGTCCCATTTATATTGCCAGCCTGTGCTTCCCGTGGTCCAACCGTTTTCATGGGTCTGTTTCACTCGCTCCACAATATCAGGGTCCGGTAACTCGCCCTTGTAAGGTGTCTTCATGTAGAACGTGTCAGCCAAGTCCCTAGCGGGGTGGTCCTGTGGCTGGTATAGTGCGTCGAAGTTCCAGAAGTTTAGCTCAAGATATTCTCCTTTCATTTCCTTAAAGCCCAGCTCTACCCAGAATCTTCTAATATAATCTATTACTTGGCTAATGAAATGACGTTTACCCGGGTGAATGCTTGGCACCGGTAGGGTTACATCATAGGTTTGGAATCTGGCTCC
Organism: uncultured Candidatus Bathyarchaeia archaeon; assembly: GCA_964559155.1. GTDB lineage: Archaea > Thermoproteota > Bathyarchaeia > TCS64 > TCS64 > RBG-16-57-9. The sequence continues at coordinate 7,490 of CAZLHA010000029.1, forward strand.
CCTCCATTCCCCCGTCTGAAGTATCTCAGGTGTTAACTGAGTTATTACTCTCTCTGCCTCTATGTTTTCCAACTTGGGTAAGACTTTTTCACCGAAACCCGTTATCGCCACGTACCTGGTGACTGCCTCAGTGCTTTTCACTAGTTTACGTTTGACTAATTGATCAAGTACATCCATTTCAGATTCAGAGAACTCTTCAGCCTTAACCTTGGGATCCTTCATTTTCAGTTTCTTGATCACTTTCTCCTCTGGTATCTCGCCTACAGATTTTCCCTTGTCCGTGATGCTGAGGACTCCCTTCTCTATATCGGCCCAGTCTTTTCTCCTAACCCAAGCAAGCGCTATGTTTAACCCATCAAGGCTTTTCTTCAAATCGCTGATTGCTCTGGGAGCTTCCTTTAACATTTCTAAAAGGTTCTTCTCCGGTAGGCCCTCCTCAGAGTAGACGTCTCCCTCGTCGGTGAGGGCAAAAAACTGTGAGACCTCTTCTTTAAAGACGACTACACCCTTTGTAGCAGCCCAATCCGACGCCTTCTCCACTGCGTCTCTTCCAAGCCCAGTCATCTGGGCCAGTTTCTCTGTGGTAGCAGTACCCTCTTCTTTTAATGCGTGGAGTACTTTGCGTTCGTTCTCATGCAGCTTTGCAGCTACTTCCGTTGCTTTCATAGGTCTCACGTACCTTTACCCATAGAGTCAGATAGGTGATTTAAAAATTGACTGAATTATGTGAAATAACATAGAAAAACTGAAAAACGGATGAAACATGGTTTTGCATACTAGGAATAGATAATAGTTGATCCTACTTCATAACGATTTAATGAAAAAATTCTGTGAGTTTTCTCTGCGTCAACGTGTGTCTGAGCAGTGGACCTGACTCAATCCATCTTTTCATCGGTATGCTGAGCCTGCTCATGGTGTAATCCAGTGCCTCATTCATAGCCTCGAATCGTCTGGGCTCCTGCCTCATGGCGTTTCGGCAGTTCTCCCGGACTTGCCATACACCAACCGGTAATATGTAATCCGGGTAGGCTTCCCGGAAGATGAATACCTTTGCCTGTCGTTTTCGATCATCTAAGTCTTCTAGGACTGCTAGTTTGCCACTATAGTAGCAGCCTCCCATGGAGGCGTATTTACTTCGGCCATCGTATGGCTCCCAGTCGGTTACTATGGCTACTTCTTCCTCATCCGGGTTCCAGAGAGTTCTGGGGTACCATGCTTCATATGCCTCATAGCACCATGCATCAGGCATCAACAGTATCTCAAATCTGTTTCCGATATAGTTGCTCTCATAGACCTCAAATTGGTTGATCAATGGATAGTCTTTGATCTTCTTAGTAAGATGTTTGCCCAGCAGATCATCTACGGCGGTTATGCTCCAGCGGGTGGGTACCAAGCGTCTGTTCTTACCGATGCCGAAGTTTCCCATACTGAAAGCTCGCATGATATTGTTTAAGGGTACGCCATTCTCGAATAATTTGATAGTGGCTGGAGCGGCCTTCAAGTCTGTATCGTAGTGGTATTTTTCCATGTGTCTATTCCATTTAATATACCCTATATCCACGTTCTCCAGTGGAGCCGTAGGTCCAATTGGCTGGACATCTCCGTTCATATAGAATCGTTTAGTGGGTTTCTTTGTGAGCTTCATCTCAGTCTCCACATAGTGCTCAGCTAAGCTCAGCTCACGAGTCTGATCCAGTAGCTTACCAGCCTTCCAAGGCTTCTTCACATTAACGGGAGTCATTCCCCGTATCAACTGGCTCCTGTAGTTGATTATTTCATTTATACTCTTGCCGAACCACTGTTCTGGAGCGTCAAGAATCTCAGTATTACCATAGAATGTGGGCGACATTGGACCAATCTGAACATATGGATAACCGTGACGTCCCACAAAAACACTTGGTGGGCTGCTACCGTCAATCTCTGTGCCCTTCACACTCTGGAACATCTTACTGAAGGCCCCAAGACGCTTCATGATGGGACAACTGGTCTTACCACAGAGCATCTTTCCACCCTTGCAGACACTACACAGACTCTGTTTTGGAGCCTCCAAGCGTAACATATCGCCTGTTACGTCTAAAGTGGATGCCACATGTGAGTCTCCTTCCACCATCTCTCGGACCCATTTGTTTTTTGGTTTGAATTTGCTGGTGATGCGTTTGCCCATCACTCTACTAGTTATCGGGGGGGCTAAAAATAGTTAAGGTATGAAGAAGATAGGAGAGATGAGTGAAGATGCGAATAATAGTAGAGGATATCACATTCAAGAGTAACGGACACACCCTCAAGGGGAGAACATACCAACCAGCGGGAGAGGAACGACACCCGGCGGTAGCCATTTGTCATGGGTACCCTGGAGACACAAAGAACATGGATTTAGCTGAAGAATTAGCGTTAAACGGAATAGCCACACTTGTCTTTTATTATCAGGGTGCATGGGTAAGCGAGGGAAAGTACAGGTTCAGTAATTTGGTGCCGAGTACAGTGGATGCGGTGAAGTATTTGAAGTCACTGCCCTATGTTGACCCTGAAAGAGTTGGACTCGTATCGCATAGTATGGGGGCTGTCCCGTTAACCAATGTAATGAGCGAGGATGCATCAATCAAGACAGGGGTACTAATGTCTCCAGCCGGGGATATATCCAAGTGGCTCGCAGAAGATATCATAGATAATATTTTTACCATCTTCGTTGAGATGGCGAAGGGAAAACTCGACTATGAGCCTCTAGAGGAGTATAAGGAGGATATGATTAAAGCAGCCAAGGAACTGAATCCTATAGACAAGATCGATGAGATCCAAGCGCCGATTATGATAACTGTGGGTTCAGCGGATACAGTGACACACCCAGATGAGGTACAGAAACTCTATGAGAAAGCAACGCCACCGAAAAAATGGGCTTTAGTTGACAAAGCAGATCATGGCTTCAGTGAGCACAGGATATTGTTACATGAAAAAGTATTATCCTATCTTGAAGAGAATCTATAAAATGGTTAGAGATTCTATGTCCCTGGGGTAATATGTTATCCACTCGCATCCATCCTCAGTAACCACCAAAGTATCACTGTGACGGAAGCCTGCGTAACCCAACTCATATACACCAGGTTCAAGACTGACCACCATACCTGGTTTGAGTTTTCTATCATTATCTTGGTCAAGATAGGGGGGCTCATGCCCTTGTAACCCTATGCCATGGCCTGTGTGATGTTTCACGTTTTCCCAGTACCCGGCTTCTCTGATCACCTTGTTAGCAGCTTTATCCACATTAGCACAGGTATTACTAGGTCTTAACGCATCAGCGGCGGCTTCCTGGGCTTTGCACATCACCTTGAACATTCTCTCCATCTTAGATGTGGGCTCACCGATGATCATGGTGCGCTCAAGCTCGCTACCGTAACCACCTATATCGGCTCCTGCCCCCGTTACCAGTACATCTCCCTCCTTTACGGGGCGACCAAGGTCTATGCTGTGGGGAATAGCGGATTTCCACCCCACCTGACCCCTAAACCCGGCTGAAACAGCTTTGCCCTTAATTGACTCATATTTTGATCCCAAGGTTTTCTTCAAAGCGGATGTTGCGTCAAGTGTTGCTAATAGTTTAATCTCCATATCGTAGAGCCCAGGAACGGTGTACTCCTGTAAATATGTATGAACTAGGTTAGCCCATTTAGATGATTCACGTATGAGTTCGATTCCTCACTGCTCTTCACTAGCCGCATATCCCAAATAAATTGACCATCCTTCACCAGCTCCGCTTCCTCCAGTAAATCATTTAGATTGGGGGCTGTGTAACCCATTGTTCCACCGGCCCCCGAGGGGTTATCTGTACCTATTCTGGCTTTATCGTAGCCCAACTCTGTCAACCAGTAGGCGAATCTTTCCATAGGATGCTTCTCACCAGGGTAATCCAAGTAAGTATAACAATCCCCGACTAAAGGGGTCTGGAGTCTGAGGTGATCGGCTTCCAGCAGGGGACCCATGAAAACGGGTTTACCATCAGGCTCCACGAGTAGAGCCGCGGGCCTCTCAGTTACTATATGATAAAAATGACTGAAATAAAAGATGCTGACACCACTGGTTATCAGATAGGTGTCAAACTCCTCCTCCCGCATATGCTCCCTGAGTCTCTCAACACGTCTACGGTATTCATTCCAACTAATCTTAAGCTTCGGCAAAGTATATCAGAAAAAAGAGTGGTCCAAGAGTTAAAACATCATCGTCTAGAGGGGGAGACGTATAGTCACGGTCGTTCCCTGATCTAGTTCGCTCTCGATGTCATATGGTATATTGTTGACACTTACCTCAAAATATGCTTTGCTTCCATCCTTGAGGGTAGCTGGGAACTCAAAAAACCCGTTTTCTAGATAGCCCTGGATTCTCCTCATCTCCAGTTCTTGGGTTCGTCCATGATCACTTATGGTGAGTATACCAAGGGATAAAGCATCTCTTCCCACTAGTTCATCACTTGAGTCCGCACCATAGATCTCCAGCGCGGTCTTGTTTGCATACACAATCTTTAGATCTATCATTATCAGTATAGCGTCAGGGCTATACTCCACCATCCGCTTATAGGTATCTAAGTCCACGCTCAAAAAGGGTCACAAAGAAGAGAAACAGTGTGATGGCTCTTAAGCTTTAGTTCGATTCCCTAAAATAAGTAAACTGTAGATTACTTACCATTTGTTTTAACTGTTTTTCCTCCTCATCTTCCATGTATGGATCCATTTTCTTTACTAAATAGTCTGTGGTATCAATGGCTAGTCGAGCTCGAACCAGATCTTTCTCCACGGTCTCCCCCTCTTTTAAAGATACTCCGAGATACTGTAATGCCTTGTTACTGGTCAACCCTATTAAAAATCTGAATATCTCCTCGATCTCCAGATCAAGCAAGTCTATTTGCTGGAACTCATCTGACATATTTATTTTAAATCATCAAGAATATTATACATTTTACGATTAATGCTTATTTATACGTAAAAATAACTATATTCCAATCATTTTTATATTATGAATAATGCCCATATGCGGGTAGTTCGTGTCTCCTTTCTCCACTTAGACCGAGCTACCTACTTCTCCAATAATCTAAGATACTTGAACACAGGGAAAACTACGCTATTAGACTCAGCCCCCCTGCTCTTCAGGTAGGTATTGAAATAATTCCAACCAGCCAAACCATCACCCACCTCTGGTTCAAGGCAGTAGAAGGCAACGTTTGCCAAGGGCTGAGCCATATCAACATGGAAGCTGCCGGCTGGATATGTCTTCTTTGTCTTGAACCAGCCACCAGTTAGCTCGGTCATCTCGTATTGCCTGATCCAGCCTTTCTGAACCTCTTTGAACTCATCAATGATATACGCATAACCTTCTATTGATACAGGGGTCTGTAACTGTTCTATCTTGACCCCATGTATCTGTAGTTTCTCAGCAACTGTTTCAAGTTCCGCGTAGAATACATAGCCTCTCGGTACTATACTGGCCTTTTTGCCTATGGGTTTGGTAAGATCCACTACATCCTTAACTAAGTGTGGTTGACCTTCACCAATCCAGTGACTTACGATACTAGTGCCCGGGATGCACTCCTCCTTTCTATTCGGATAAGCATAAAGGTCACAGGCCTCATCCTGCTCAGTATACTCTCCCTCAACCCAGTTACTTAATTCGCCGCTCGAAGCCTTTTCCAGAACAATATTTACCGTATCCTGATCTGCTTTACGACATGTTTCCTGGATCTCATTCCCGTGATTGTAAACATAGTCTAAAAGACAGTGAGTGAAAACATATGATGCGTATATTCTCTTCTCAAAGCCTACGTGACCAGGTGTCTCGGTTAGTATGCTCATACGGTTCCTAAGGCCAATGGCGTTCACTATGAACTTGGCCTCAACACTGTATCCGCCCTCCACCGGGTCCCATACTTTGGGTGGCCATTCATCCCAGTCATAATCTGCGTGAGTGAAGAACATACACCCATAATCTTCCTTAGCCATCTCTTGTATTGTTGGTAACATCTTGTATTGTGTATACTCTCTTGGTTCAGGGTGAGCTGTTGGTGTGTAGCTAGGAGCGAAGAGAATACTGTACCCGTGCTGGACTCGACCCATGCTATGCAGATCTAGAAATACTTCGGGATCCCATCGATTGAGTACATTATCATATAACCCCTTCATGTTTAGGGTCTCTATCTTGATGGCGTCTCTGTTAACATCTGCATCCATAGCATTGTGTCTCAGGCTCTGAATGTGAGGAGTTCCACTGAAAGCACTACTATTCTTTACCTCCCATGCCTCGTTGCCATCTGGGTTGAAATCAGGTGCGAGGAGGATTATGAGTTTATCTAGTAGATCACAGTGTTTTCCAAGGGCGATCTCTCTCATGATCATTAAAACTGATTCTTTTCCCTCAGCCTCTGAGGGATGAATATTACCCTGGATGTAGATTACGGTCTTACCTGTCTCTCTGGCTTCTTCCGGTGTCTTTACCCTTGGGTTACTTAGTATTACCAAGGGGGCTACTCTCCGGAGATCACTTATGAATAAATGCTCTATATGCATGTACTCAGTGTTCCATGCTAGCTTGGATATATACTCCAGCAACTGCATATGAGTTGAAGTTCTTGTATAATCTGTCTTCTCCGGCACTGTCCAGTACGCCTCGTTCCATTCACCATTCCAACCTTCGGGTACTGCCTTATCCCAGTATATCCTAACCAACATGTACACCTATTAGACTGATAAAATACATTAGATAAATAAAAGTAGGCGTCCGTCTCTCTGCTCGATATGTTTCACATTATAGTGCTTATTCTCAAGGTTTCTGACTATAAATGAGAGATCAGATTTAGTTAAAACCGGTTCTGTATCAGCTTTCACGAGAAAGACAGCTGTTCCGGGGTCAAAGACATCAATTCTCTTACGTCTATCCACAGACAAGTCATATCTATCTACTCCTAGATGCCTGAGTCCCCCAGCCATCAAACGATATAGTTCCTTCCTGCGTTCTTCTAGTAGTTCGTTCAATGACTTTTCCGGGGGAGACTCCAATTTATATTATTTCCTGCGTCGGTCTAACTCGCTCTGGATTTCCTTTATCTGATCTAGTGATAGGTCTAGGTTGTAATCATTCTTGAGGCGTTGTTTTATCTCACCAAGAGAGTTTGTGTTCTCGGAGACTTTTGGTATGATATTGCACATGTCCTCTACATAGTTCCATGGGAAGACCACCCATCTCCAGTCAATAACATCACCATAATAGTCGGGAGTAAACTTGCTTCCCTTTATATGCCTGAGTGCTGCCGTCTTGATTTGGTCAGGGTTCTTTGACTGGACGTATTTTACAGCTATCACCATACTCTCACCTGTGTCAGTGATATCATCCACTACTAATACATCCCTCCCGGTGAGATCAATATCAAACGGGTACTTGATCTGAGCCTTACCATCGGGAGTAGCTGTGACCCCCCAATGCTCCACCTTCAAGGATACTAAATCCTTGATTCCGAGGTAATCACATAGAACCCTGCTGAGGACCCAGCCACCCCTAGCTAGCCCCACCATGAAGTCAGGCTTGTATCCATCATTAATGATACTATTGGCCAAGGTCTTAGCCAGTCTATCGAATAATTCCCAGTCCAATAATTCACATTCGAAAGGATCAGACATAACATTCCATCATGTACGCTTACCGGGTTTAATATTTTTGAATTAAAAGGTGGTTTAGGCTATTCCAAGTAATTGTTCAGGATTGGATTTCACCATCTCCGTGATGCCCTCTGGGGATATACCTAGGTCGAGTAGACAGGCTATGAACTCTCTCAACCCCTCTACTGGTGTGGGCAGTGTGTAGACCCCGAAATCTGTGCATATAATACAGTTCTCGGAGCCTAGTTCAGTTATCTGCTTTGCCACGTGTTTTACACCACCTGATACTTCTCCACTCATCCCTTCATCTATGCTGGCGTATTCTCGTTCAACATAGTAATGGGTCTTTGGGATTGTGGTGGTATGTGTATATGCTGCTAAAGTATATTCTATGAAGGCTCCCTTTTTAGCCATGTACTGTAGTTGATCCATTGTTGACTCCTTCACTACTGCGCTGGATACGATAGTCTTCTCTATGCCATATTCATTAGCTAGCTCAACTAGCCTTATTCCCTCATCCACACTTGTATGCCCAGTCACCATGTAGATATGGGAGTTATCAGCTATGAGTCTCAATATCTCATCTAGGTCCTTACGAGGTTCCTCATCGACGGGTATTTTGATGCACATATCCAGCTCTTTCTTAAACTCAGGGTAGAGCTCGCTCAATGGCTTAAACTCTCCGTCAACTACTCTCCCTTCCTTGGCTGCTTGATAGTATGTACTATGGGCCCCGAAGCTGACGTACTTGGCTCCATCACCGTAATGTATCGCGGTCTTTACAGCTCGGGGATTCATACCACCGTAAACAGTATTCAGGATTAATCCACCGTATACCTTAAAATCCGGTATAGCCCGGTTAACGAGCCATGCTGTACCATTACTCATCTCGAAGACATCCATGTAGACAATACTCTGCATTCCTGCCTCCCTAGCCTGTATTGCTGCTAGGAAGGGATCAACTCTACGTGGGCTGCTGAATATATGGGGCCCTGCGTGAACGTGAATATCAATAGCGCCTTTCAGCAACTCTTCTGATTGTTCTAGACTTCTTCCTTCAGGGAGAAATTTGTTCATCAAACCTAATCAGTGAAATATAGGTAGCCCTGCTTTTAGGATGTTTCATAGAAAAAGTGTTTAGTCTTCACTTGACTCGGCCGGAGGGTAATCGGGGAAGCTACCATCAGAGTCTGTTACGCCTGCCTCTGTTATGGCTATCCTTACCTTTTCCTCTGGTAGGTATGGACTGTCAATAACCTGTATAAGTCTAGTATTTTTACGGCCTTTCCTGATGTATACCCTGTGGTTACAGGCGTGGGCCATTACGTGTCCGCCTGTGGGTTTATTGGGGTCTCCAAACATCACCGAGGGAGTAGCCTGAACCTGATTTGTTAATACCACTGCCAGGTTGAATGCCTCTCCAACTCTCAGTAGGTTACCTAGGGCTGAGCTTATTTTCTGCTGTCTCTCTGCGAGGTTGGCTCTTCCGATGTATTCTCCTCTAAAGTGACTGATCATGCTGTCCATGATAACCATCTTGATGTCGTGCTCCTGGACAACTTGGGGTAGTTGTTGTATTAGATTAATTTGATGACTGCTGTTATAGGCTCGTGCTATCAATACATTGTTTAACGCTTCCTCAGGGTCAATAGCCCTGTTTTCAGCGATTTGCTTGATACGCTCAGGGAGGAAGGTCCCCTCTGTATCGATTACACATACTTTACCACCTAGGCCACCCTGTTTCTCTGGTAATGCAGCTAGTACACTTAGATTATAACAGATCTGGGTCTTGCCAGATCCATATTCTCCGATGAGTTCAGTGATCACCCCGGTCTCTACTCCGCCTCCTAGAATATGGTTGAGTACTGATGCACCGGTTCTACACCTTCTCTTATGACTACGCTCCTCCAGTATCTGGTCTGCGGGTGTGAATCCTTGATCCACTTTTTCCCTAGCGAGTCGGTTTACCTTTATGGCCGTGTTTGAGCCCATTCCGGTTAAGTCTACAATTTCTCTTGGGGGAGTAACTGCGATGGACTCTAGGGTGACCAGTCCTACTCGTTTGAGTTTGTTCAGTGTTGTACTTGCTACGCCTTTGAGGTCTCCGGGCTCTACTTCACTCATCTTGGGTGTAGACAGGTGTTAACACCTTTTAATACTCAGGTAGGCTTTGTAAGCGGTGGGTTGAGTGAAAGTGGATATTTTATCCATTTTCCCTGTACATCTATAAACTAGAATCACTATTCACTTTATTGAAAAATATGGTAAAGTGCCCAAACTGTGGAGAAGAGAATAGAGAAGAGGCAATCTTTTGCAGAAAATGCGGGGAGCAACTGCAGACCAGTGTATATATTAAACAGAAAGAAACAGATGGTGTCATTCATATTGGTGTGGTTATCCTAGCTGTGGTTCTCTTAATAGCAGCCTTTGGATTGGTGATGGGAGGTACATCGATAAGATCCATTCAAGAACTTATGACAGATGAAGAGGGATACCTAACCAGTGCCACCAAACAGGTTCAGGTATCCAGCTATGCCATAGTCATCGATGAACTAGACTTCCACATGGACCCAATGGCGTGGAGATTCATCCAGAGAAGAGGGGGGTTCCTGAGTTTCAAACTCACAACAGAGAACAATAACCCAGATAAAGAGATCTTCATCGGGGCAGCAAGAGTAGAGGACGCTTACGAATACATTGAGTCTATGGAGTATCACGAGATCACCGAGATGAATATAGGGTGGGAAAGATTTGACTCCGGTTCAACGGAGACACAGTATATATTACATCAGGGCGACCCACCTACTATACCACCGACAGAACAGAATTTCTGGATAGTACAGGGAAGATCATCGGGAACAAACAGCATCACATGGGACCCTGAATCAGGTAACTATTATTTAGTTATGATGAACGCGGATGGCTCATCGGCTATCTCGGCAGATATTAAAATAGGGGTACAGATGCCTTTCTTCGCTGGTATAGGAAATATAATGATCTCCACTGGATTTGTACTAGGTGCGTTTGGCGCCATCATGATATACCTCATCATCCGAAGAAATTAACCCTAAACCTTTTTCAGCAGCAAAACAAAGATGATGTAAGAAAGCAGCAATACTGAATATTGGTGAAGTAATATGGAAAAAGACTACAAATCAATGCTTAACCGCGCATACGATGAATTACCGGAACAGAGCTTTGAGGAACAGGACAGGTTCCAAGTTCCAAGAGCAAGAGTAACACAGCAGGGGCGCCGCAGCATAATAATGAACTTTAACGAGATAGCCGAGACAATACAGCGAGACCCCGAGCACCTACTGAAATTCTTACTGAAAGAGACAGCTACACGGGGTAACTATGATGGCACCAGAGTAGTCTTCCAGGGAAAATTCACACAGGATAGCATAAGGAACCTCATTGAGATCTACACAAACAAATATGTGATATGCCCTGTTTGCGGACGACCAGACACACATATAGTGAGAGATAAGAGACTATCATTCCTCCAATGTGACGCCTGTGGAGCAAGGAGTAGCATAGGAAAGAGCTAGTTTGACAAAAGTATATGTAAAAACAGTTACGAGGGGAAAAGACAGAGTCGTCGCCGTATGTGATGAAGAGATACTAGGCAAGACCCTACAGGGTGGGAGAGTACCTTTCAAGGTTAATGAGGGATTCTACAAAGGCACATTGGGGGAAGTAGAGGAAGCTATAGCAGCCATGAAGCAAGCCACCATATGTAACATTGTGGGGAAGAAAATAGTTAAAGCCGCTATAAAATGCAGAATGGTTCATGAACGCGCAGTAATCTACTTCGGAGATATACCCCACGCACAGATAGTCAAGCTCTAACACCTTATTTTTAACTAAGAGTTACTCCCTCGGGTGAGTTCTTAAGTATCCCTCTCTCTATGAGAAACTCTATACTATTCTCAGTCTCGCTTTTTGTGAAGCCTCTCCGTGACATCTCGTTTACAAGCCAACTGGGTTGATA
>CAZLHA010000030.1:0-18898 GCA_964559155.1 uncultured Candidatus Bathyarchaeia archaeon
AAATTAAAAACATAACTAACATAAAAATAGATTTAAACATAGATATAGATAAACATAAACCCGAAAGCGAATATATGCTTTATTATCCTGATGGTAAAATATTTGGTGAACTCTCTGTACCAGGAGAACTAGCACCAAAAATAAAAAATAAAATAAAAATAATAAAAAATATTTTAGAAAATAACATGCTAACTCAATATAGATATATAAAAACAAACGATAAATTCAATCACTTTTTTAATAATACTATTGAAGGAATATTCAGAATAGATCCTAAAGGAAACTATGTGTTTCTAAATGATACATATGCAGATATATATGGATACACAAAAGAAGAGATGCTTGAACCCGGATTTGATGTTTATAAAACATGGATAATAGAAGAGGAAATAAAATTATTGCTAGATGAAGCTAAGAAGAAGCCAATTGAAGGAATTATAATCAACTTCAAGAAGGAAGATGGTTTATATGGAAAACTAGAACTTCATATTCAAGCACGGTTTGAAAGTGAGCGTTTTTTAGGGTATGATGGTTTTGCTAAAGATATAACTGAGAGACATCAATCAATAAAATCCGAGATAGAAGCTAGGCGAAGAGCCGAATTTTTAGTTGATTTGATGTCTCATGACATCAATAACCTCAATCAAGGATTATTGATGCTATTAGAGCATCTCAGAGGAGAAGAAGAATTAACTCAAAACCATAGAGTGCCTATAACACTGGCTATTGAACAAGTAAACTATGCTACAGAGTTGATAAAAAACGTAAAGAAGCTGCAAACAGTTCTTGAAGAACCAATAGAATTAGCCCAGATAAAACTTAGAAACGTTATTAATCTAGCTGCTGAGGCGGCAAAGGGAGCTTTTCCTAAGAAAAAGCTGGAAGTATCTTTTGACGAATCGGTGAAGAACACCGAAGTCCTTGCCGATGATTTTCTTAAAGATCTTTTTTTCAATTTGTTCCATAACTCAATGAAACATAGTGAGAGAGATGATGTGCGGATTGATATCGATGTATCTCCCGCTGATATACCGGAAAATGTTGAGATCCATGTGTGTGACTATGGACCAGGTATTCCCGATGAAGAGAAGAAAAGAATACTTCAGAGAAGACTTGGGGCAAAGGGCTCCGGAATTGGGTTAACAATAGTAAATTATCTCCTAGATCGATACAATGGGAATATTAGAATTCAGGATCGGTTAGAAAACAAACCAAGTAGCGGAAGTAGATTCATCATAGTACTTCCAAGAGGAGACTCAAATTGATATCAGTAATGTTCGTTGATGACGATAAGAATCTACAACAAATATACGAGACATTATTCATGATGCATGGTATTAAGATCATTGCCCAAGCCTATGATGGGTTACAGGCTGTCGATTTGTATCAAAAAATGAATGAAAAGCCAGACGTCATTATTATGGATCAGAGAATGCCGCGAATGGATGGTGTTACAGCTACAAAAAAAATAAAGGAGCTGGCGCCTGATACAAAGATAATTTTTCTTAGTGCAGACGATAAAGCAGAGGAGAAGGCCCTAGAATCTGGGGCACAACGTTTCTTGCTAAAACCAATCTCCATAGAAGAACTACTGAAGGCGATTAAAAAGTGAATACCCTATGAGGGGGCAAAAACTTCTTTCATGAACTGCATGCCTTCTAAAGTTTCTTTTCCGTCGTTAGTGAGATAGTATTTTACTCTGTTACGAGTTGAGGTCTCATTTGATGCTACTTCCTCAATTAGGTTTTTTTCTTGCAGCATCTCAATTATCTCCTTATATACGTTCCAACTAACTCTGGTATCATATAGGATATGTGTGGGTTTGTGAATCCCAGAGGATATTGACTCCATTACTTCACATACCAATTCAGTACGCGATCTTCTTCTTCCCATAGATAATAGATCCGTCTGTATAAACTATATAATAGATATTTAATATCATAATCGATGTTTGTTACGAAACTCGATATATTTCGGCTTTCGAAATATTCTTTATATTTATGCCTTAATTGGGAATAGATGAGAGTCTGAAGACAGTGGACCGTATCCTAATAATTGATGATGATAAGAATTTCACCAAAATATTTTCTGGAATACTTGAAGGAGAAGGATATGAACCTGTAATAGCCAATAATGGTGCCGAGGCTCTTGAGATATTAAAAGATGATTTCTTCGCTATACTAATTATAGATATTAGACTTCCTGACATTGATGGAATAGAACTTATATCCAAAATAGATAAAACAGATCCGGATATGCGAAAAATTATTCTAACTGGAAACCCTTCTCTTGAAAATGTTCAAAAAGCTCTAAAAAAAGGTGCACATGACTACTTGCTAAAACCTGTAAAGCTTGAAGAACTTAAGGAAACCATTAATACACAACTAGATAAGCTGGACTCTGAGTTAAAAGATAGATACAAAAGTATTGCTTAATCTTTTATGAATTTAAGAAATTCTTTCATTTTAGTTCTATAGGTTTGGATTACTTTATTAGCTTGTTTGGTCCCCTTCTCTGTTAGGTAATATTTTTTTCGTCTGCCTTCTTTCTCAACTAAGATGAGATTTTTTTTCTCCAAACTGTATAGTAGTGGATACAGAGTACCTGGGCTTAGGAGTACATCAAATTCTTTATGAATATCTGCTATAATGGCGTAACCGTGACTGGCTTCTCTCTTAAGCATGACTAATACAATAATGTCTAGAAATGACTTTACCATGTGATCTTGGACATCATCTTGTATATTGCTCAAACTAGGCAATAATAGTACAAGTTAGATATGATGTTTCCGATTTCGTAACAAATACAATAACATATGATTGAATATTGCTTAATAAACTAAATTTGAAATACATATGTATGACAATTTCCAGAAAACGCAGTCGACGCTCAAAAATGGAGATGAATCTTGATATTCTTCGCGCAATTCAAATGGGGGAGAAGAAACCTACTAGAATAATGGGTAAAAGCAATATGACTTGGTCAAAACTTCAAAGGGGACTGGCGTTTCTGCTGGATAGTGGTTATATTATTGAAATTCCTGTTGAAGATCTACCTAGAAAACGAATTGATAAACGTTCAAAACAAATTTATCAACTAACAGAAAAAGGAGAATCCATATTAAGGTATTTTAGAAATGAACTAAAACCTATAAAAAATTTAATAACAACTATCTAATTTTTTAAGTTATGATTGTGTATTTGTTTATAGTCTAAAGGTTCAATATAATCATTAAACAATTTTTTAATTGGTTTATAATCTAAATTAGCATTAAACTATAGTCTTTTTATACATCAAACTCTTGCTATTCAGGGATCATTATGAACAGGAGTTATCTTGAGTTAAGTAAAGATGAGAAAGAACACGCTTATGCTCTTCATAACGAGAGCATTGTCATAGATACCAGTATTGTGTCGGTAATTGACTATGTTGCAGAAGACATGTGGCTTGATGATGTTATGAAGGGTGGATTAACGGCTAGTAATCTCACTGTAGGAATGCAACGCAGATTTGCTGAAGCCCTTGGAGAGATCATTGAGCATAACCACTGGGCGAAGAAAAACGAGGACCGAGTAATTGTAGTAAAAAAAGCAGGGGATATAGAGCGGGCGAAACAAGAAGGAAAACATGGGATCATATACGGCCCGCAGGACAGTATGTTTCTGGAGAGAAACGTAGATTTTCTTGATGTAGCTTATGACCATGGGCTCAGAGCTATGCAGCTTACTTACAACTGGAAGAACGAGGTGGGTGATGGATGCCGTGAAAAGAAGGATAGCGGATTGAGCTGGTTCGGGGAAGCAGTAGTTGAACGTATGAATAAACTTGGTATACTCATTGACCTTAGCCATACTGGAGATCAGACATGCTGGGATGCCATAGAACAAAGTAAGGATCCGGTGAGCTTCACTCATATCATACCTCGCCGTAGCGCACCTGAGAACCCTGGGGGATACGCTGAGTGGGCTAACAGGTCTACGTCTTTATGGGGTAGCTTCGTCGAATATAGTAAGCAGAGGGGCAAACCTGATGATATGATGAAGGCTTGCGCTGAGAAGGGGGGAGTTATTGGTGTAACGCCTTTCTTCGCCAAGAAGGCTGGTGATAGTAATTTGACCGATGATCTATTAGATCAGGTTGATAAGACAGTGGATATCGTAGGAATTGATCACGTCGGCTTCGGTAGCGACTTGGAGTTCCCTAACACTATCACTAGAACCGCCTTTATTCACAATAACCCTGACAGAATTGATGTGGACTATTTTACGCCAATGGATAAAGAGTGGGGATATGGCTATATGGAGTATATGCCTAACTTCACTATGGGTCTAGTAGCCCGAGGATACTCGGACCAAGAGATCAAAAAAATTCTGGGATTAAACTTCCTCAGACTCTTTAAAAAGGTCTGGGGCGAATAAATCCAGCTAATCCAATACTTTTTTCTCCCAACGTCTGACGAACTCTGGGACAGATCTAAATATTTTCAAGAGATAATATAAAACAACACCACTAATCCCTGCAGTAATTAATGCTTGTAGAGATGCATTCGCTGCTATTGTACGAATATTTATGATTACCATTATGCTTCCCAAAAAGGTTACGCCTGCTCCTATAGTGAATATGATGAGTATTAACTTGATCAATGGGTGTAGTAGACTCTTTTGACTATTCTTCGCTGACTTGAGGTATTCTGTTATCTCACCATTCATCTCTGTGTCTATTCCGTTTAGTAAGCGAAGAGCCTTTTCCCCCAGAGGCGTGAGGGTGTATATTCTATCATCGCCTTTCGTGATTAAACCCTCAAGGTTTCTCAAGTGGTAGTTGAGATGCCCTGTGTCCAGATTTGTCTCGCACAGTATACTACTGTATATTACTCCATCCTCTGAAGCCCCTATAATCTTCAGAATGTTACGCCTCTCCTCATGACCGAGTGCTTGGATTATTACCTCCTCGACTTCGTTTTTATCTGGTTTACTCATATGGTTTCGGGTTACCCTACTGGAGTCTAGTTAAAAACCGTTTTTAAGAAGAAAAATATGGGAAACCTTCTTCCCATGGATTATAGATAAAATTCGGGTTCTTTTCTATTCGCGTAATCGGTTGAGAGCCATTTTGCTACCTTAATTATCTCCTCGTTTTCCCAGTGCCTTGCTCCCGTTGGGCAGTATTTAACGCAAGCTGTGCATGCAGTACATTCTTCTTTGTTTGTCTCAACAGCGTCGCTTACCATGATACAGGCTGTGGGGCAAACATTCGCACATATTCCACATAACGTACATGTTTTCTTATTCGTCTCAGGGCTTCTGGTATCAGCATCTCCACGTTCCCTGTAAGGGTAATTTCCTGGTACCTCAACAATAGTTAAACCATTATCTAGTTTTGTTTTTATCTTCTCTCCAAAGTTTTTCGCTAATTGAATGTCGTCCTCGTCAGGTCTCCCGGTCGCTATGGGTGTCTCCGGGGTGTCGAAGCTGTGTTCTCCTATGAAAGCGGCTGCTGCTATGGGTTTGAAACCATTAGCTGTGGTGATGTCTTTTAGTTCAAGTAATGCGTCCTCGTAAGCCCTGTTCCCGTAGACAGCGACCAGTACCGCTGGGCTACCATTGCCTATAATATTATTGAGTCTAGTAGCAGCAACTGATGCTACTCGTCCTCCATAAACAGGTGCAGCTATAATCGCTAAATCTTTTAAGGAAATGCGATGTTTCTTTTTCTCCGTTGCTGGTGGAGTGAGATCAATATCATCATATTCTAAACCTAGGCCGCTTTGAATTGCTTTTACGATCTTTCTGGATGTACCTGTAGGTGAATAATATACGTGTCTAGCTCTGAATGTTTCCATAGAACAACGCGTGATCCAACGCCTATAAGGAATATCGTTTAGTTAAGTTTAACCGATGGTTCAACAATTTACATTTATGAGTGACTATTTACGCCCCCCCTATACTAACCCAGGAGCAGACACCATGGGTCAGAAAATCCTGCCCTTACGTGACAGAATGACAGTCTATAATGACTGGTTGAAGAAACGTCTTGAGGAGTTATTACCTGGCTTGATGGATGAGACAGGCATAGATATGTGGATCATCATCGCAAGGGAGTACAACGAGGATCCGGTGATAATGAGCCTACTTCCGGAGCCAAACCTGTATGCAAGGCGCAGAACAATACTTGTTCTATATAGGAAACCGGAATCGGTTGATCGATTAGCTGTCTATCGTTACGGCTTTGATGATTTCTTCAAAGGAGTTTGGGATCCAGATGAAGAGGATCAATATGAATGCCTGTCCAGAATAATCAGGGAAAGAGATCCCGAAAAGATAGGTATCAACGTCTCTAACACCTTCTCCTTTGGAGACGGTTTAACCCATGGAGAGTATACCTTACTTGTTGATGCACTGGGCGAATATTCGGATAGGCTGGTCTCAGCTGAAACTTTATGTGTTAGATGGCTTGAAACGAGAATCAAGGAGGAGCTTGAGACCTACCCTATGTTGGTGGAACTTACCCACGCAATAATTCAGGAGGCTTTTAGCAGCAAGATAATCACTCCAGGTGTAACCACTGTAGATGATGTGCAGTGGTGGATGAGACAGAAGCTACTGGACTTAGGTGTCGAGATGTGGTTCCCAGCGACGGTGGATCGACAGGGACATGGTGACTCTTACAGTGATGATGATAAAACCGGAGTGATTCACCGAGGGGATCTTCTTCACTGTGATATTGGTTTTTACTACTTGGGGTTGGCCACTGATGTCCAGCAGAATGCTTATGTGCTACAATCTGGGGAGACTGATGCTCCTCAGGGGCTTAAGGATGCATTAGCTGACGCGAATAAGCTGCAAGATATTCATGCCGAGGCTATGAAGAATGGTAGGACGGGGAACCAGATACTCGAGATGGCTCTAGAGAAGGCTAAAGCGATGGGTTTGAAGCCCAGCATCTATACGCACCCCATTGGTGTTCACGGCCACGCGGCTGGTCCACCAGTTGGCTTATGGGATAAACAGGATGGGGTACCTGATAGAGGTGATTATCCCCTTCATCCGGATACTTGTTACGCAATTGAGCTCAACGCTAAACGAGAAGTACCTGAATGGGGTGACCAAGAGGTTCGTATGAGTCTTGAACAAGAGGGGTGGTGGACTGGTGAGAAGCTGATCTTCCTCGCTGGACGCCAGAAGAAACTGCACTTGGTGAGTTAAGGTGAATTTAGAAGAGATTGGACGAAAGGCACTGGAGTATGATAAATACAGTGGATGCAGCCAGAGTGTTCTATTAGCCTTACAGGAAGCCTTTAAAATAGGTAACTTGGAGACCTTCAAGGCAGCCACCGTGCTTAGTGGGGGCGTTGCAAGGAAAGGAGAGACCTGTGGAGCATTATTAGGTGGATTAATGGCGCTGGGGCTAGTATTAGGACGAGATGATATAGTTGATACTCAGACTTATAGAGATGCCATAGAGCCGAGTGAAGAGATTATAAAAGCATTACAAAAAAGGCTGCAGGAAACTTTTGCATTTGATGAACCTCTTGAGACAACTATATGCAGAGATATTCAGGAGAAAATTTATGGTGAGTGGTTTGATTTAACTGATCCAGTTAGTTATCAAGCGTTTCTAGACGCTGGTGGTCATGGTGAAGAAGGCTGTCCTCTTGTCTGTAGCGTGGCTGCTCAAGTGACAGCTGAGAAACTTCATAAACTTGGTTCTATTATGTAACGAGCCTTATATTTTACTTAATTGGGGCCATTCCCTGACTATACCCCAAAGAATCTAGTCACGCAGAAGCTTCTGATAATTCTTCTTGAATATCAGAACTAGAAATAAATCCGTAAATAACTAGAGACAAAAACCCTGAAAGAATATACCCTAAAAACAAGAAACTAGGAAACCCATTAGGAAGTCCCTTCCTACGAAACAACCCAAAAAACGCCCCGTTAAGGGTTTTGAGATGGTAGCCCGGAAGAGATTCGAACTCTTGTCAGAGGCTCCAGAGGCCCCGATCCTTGACCGCTAGACCGGGCTACGCAACAACAATACCCCAACAAACAGAATATAAATATAACCAATTTACCTTGAAGGGTTTACTCTGAAACATTATCCCTGTCTGATATAAAATCATTAATTGATGTGCCTTTGTTCCTCAGTTTCGAATGTTATGAACAAGGAAGAAATGAGTTTTTTAATAGACTATTTTTAATCTTGTCGAATTTGCTTTAGATAACGATGTAATAGGTGCTAGCTGAGAAGAGACACCATTTTCACAGATCTTTTTCTGTGGTATGCTAGTTATGAAGAAATCAAATAAATACACTTATAGATACTTGTTCACACATCTTAACATTACTTGTGACCAAAAAACTTAAATAATCTTTAAATCCGGACTAAATTGCCCATGTGACCAGTTTTCTAAATCTCCCAAAGAGAGGAAGATTCTGCGAAGGGAAAACCCTGAAAAGAGAAAAAGAGAAATGGGAATCAAAGGCAGCAAACTCCAAAGTGAGGATATATGCCCTGAGTGTGGAAGCACAAACATTGTTAAAGACCCCGATTCCGGAGAATTGATCTGCAGCGAATGTGGTCTAGTGATGAAAGAGACTATTCTAAACGATGGCCCAGAGTGGAGAGCTTTCACACCTACTGAGAAGGATAACCGCAGTAGAGTGGGTGTACCCATGAGTTACGCTGTTCATGATAAAGGACTTACTACAATGATTGGGCGCGTAGGAAGAGATGCCTTCGGAAGACAGATACCATTGGACACAAAACTACAGATGCTGAGGCTAAGAAAATGGCAGATCAGAAGTAGGGTCCATAGCAGTGTGGATAGAAACCTAGCTCAAGCCATGGCTGAGCTGGACAGACTGTGCGATAAACTGCACATACCCCATAATATCAAGGAAAAATCAGCTATTATTTACCGTAAATCCCTCGACAAGGGTTTGGTAAGAGGAAGAAGTATAAGTGCCATTACCGCAGCCAGCCTTTATTCCGCGTGCCGAATGACTCAGACCCCTAGAACGTTACGAGAGATAAGTCGTCAGAGTCCCATTGATAAGAAAGACATAGCCAGATGTTATAGGCTAATGTTAAGAGAGCTGGGTATGCAGATGCCCAATCCAGACGCTCAGCTCAGAGTACCTAAGATAGCGGCCAAAGTAAATGTAGGAGAGAGAACGCAGCAACAAGCCGTTGAGATACTCCGTGAAGCAACTAGGCTGAAAACTACTGCCGGAAAAGACCCTATGGGGTTAGCCGCGGCGGCCCTCTACATCGCATGTGTTATGTGTGACGAGAAACGAACACAGAAGATGATAGCAGATGCAGCTGGAGTAACGGAGGTTACAATAAGAAACAGATACAAAGGCTTGAAAGAAGCCCTTGAGCTGGAGGTCTAATCCCCTTATTTTATGTATAATTCCTATATATGACAAGAATAATTCTCTATTAGGCTGAGTCTACTTGGATGAAGAGAGAACCCTCATACTCTGTATCGACGGAGACAATGATATCGGGAGTAAAGCAAAAGTCTCCACCCCTATAGTAGGGCGTAAAGCTAACTTAGAATCAGCCACTAGTCTAGCCATATCCGATCCGGAGGAAGCAGACGCCAACGCCATGTTCGGCGCCATAAAACTATATGATCAGATGATGAAAAAATATACTGATGAATCTTTTGAGGTTGCAACCATCGCAGGCTCCAGTAAGGGGGGCGTTGAGGCAGATCGAAAAATGGTTAAGGAGCTGGGCGAGGTCTTGGGTTTGTATCATGCCAGCGGGGTTATCTTAGTTACTGATGGATTCGCAGACGAGGAACTTGTACCAATAATTCAGAGCAGGATACCTATAACAAGCATACACCACGTAGTAGTAAAACACAGTGAAAGAATCGAAGAAACCTATGCAGTAGTATTCAGATACCTTAGAATGCTAATAGAAGACCCCTATTACAGTAAAGTAAGCCTAGGTGTCCCAGGTATATTTTTGGTTATTTTTGGTTTCTTAACTGCTAGCAACCAGTTAGAGAATGCTGGAATGGTGTTTGCCTTTGTAATGGGTTTAGTTCTTGTTCTCAAGGGATTTGGATGGGATCAAAAAATAGCAGACCTTCAACCACGACTGCCCCCTCCCGAAAAATGGATAAACATAGCCTCAACTGGTCTTGGTGGAATAGTTGTTCTAGTGGGGATTGTTCAAGGCTTAGATTATGCTAGGAATATAGTACCCTTACCTATTATGCCCTTCTGGGATATATCTTACTGGGCCTCCAATGCCGGTGTCCTCCTAGGAGCCTTCCTGATTGAGGGTACAACTTTAATTACAGTGGGGATCGGCATAGCTATTTTAGGCGATGGTATTAGCACCTATATACAGGATAGAGAAGACGCCAGAGTATGGACAAATGTGCTTGGTTTACTCTTTCTATTTTGGACGAACCCCATAGTCATAGAGGCCGCAAAAATATTAAGAAACCCTGGAACAGAGATCGGTTTATTTTCACCTTTAATAATCTATAGCGTCCTCGGAGCGATTACCACCATAGCGGCTGTGACGTGGATATATCGCCGAGTGGGAAGAGATGTTTTTTCAAGAAACCGGTAAGGCTTCATTTTTATATGCTAGTATTGTTTAATCACGAAAGGCGATACCACTGATAAAGGAGCTTCTCGAAACCATAGGCGTCTATTCTTTATACCATAAATGGCTCGAAAAAACCATTAACCGTGGCGAGAAACCAAATCACATTGGCGTCATCATGGATGGAAACCGTCGATGGGCACGGGCCCGGGATTTGGTTCCATGGGAAGGTCACTGGGAGGGCGCTGATAAGGTTGAAAACTTTTTAGATTGGTGCCTTGATCTGGATATCAAGACCATAACCCTCTATAGTTTTAGCACCGAGAATTTCAAACGGGATGAGAAAGAGGTTACTGAACTCTTCAAATTGTTCGAGAGTATGCTTGAGAGAGTAATCAAATCAGATCGGATACACAAGAACAGAGTATGTATAAGGGCTATAGGTAGGATAGAGACACTCCCTGAGAAACTGCAGGAACTAATACAAAAGGTCGAGGAATCAACTCAGGGCTATGATGATTATTACTTGAATATTGCGATCGCTTATGGTGGACGTGCAGAGATAGTTGACGCAGTGCAGGTTATAGCTGAGAAGGTTAAAATGGGTCAACTAGAACCGAGTGACATTAATGAGCAGGTCATTGAGGCCAATCTCTATACCTCTCATTTACCTTACCCTGATCCTGACATTATTATTAGGACTTCTGGTGAGTCTCGTCTGAGTAACTTTCTTGTTTGGCAGTCTGCATATAGTGAGTTATTCTTGGTGGATGTTTATTGGCCTAATTTCAGGAAGATAGATCTTATGAGGGCTATCAGAGGATATCAGATGCGTCAGAGGCGTTTCGGGGGATAGTTGGGAAGACTTTTAAAACATTGTCTATTTCTATTATTCTCACTAGGTTAGAGTAACTGGGTCCGGTAGCCATGAGACACCATAATCCAACCATAATACTCAATAATATGCCAAGAAACATAGAACAGATTGATATTGTTTAAACGATCATGATAATACGGGTCGCCAAAACAGCATACTTTAACCAGAACATGAAAAACAAAAGGATTGGGGGAGAAATGAAGTGGTACATATAAGCAGAATGGTTCTTAGAAACTTCAAATCCTTTGGCGGCGATCCAATAAAACTCCAATTCCAGCCAGGATTCAATATTATAACAGGACCAAACGGCTCAGGCAAAAGCAACATACTGGATGCCGTCCAATTCGTACTTGGAGAACTCGGAAGCAAAAGAATGCGAGCCCCCGATCTTTCAGCACTCATCTACGATGGTGCGGGTGAAGAACGATCAGGAAGAGCACAGGTAGCTAAGGTAACCCTCTACTTTGATAACAACGACAGAGGGCTGGCCATGGATAGAAACACCGTCAGCATAGGACGAAAAATGAACAGGGAAGGCACAAGCGACTATCTGCTGAACGGTAAACGAACCAGTAGAAGACGATTAGTGGAATTATTAGAAATGGCTGGGATAACAGCTGGCGGCTACAATATTGTTCTTCAAGGAACAGCTACCCGTCTAAGCGACCTTACCCCCGGCGAGAGAATGAATGCCCTAGAAGATCTAGTGGGTATAAAAGAATATGACCAGAAGAAATCCGAGGCCCGTGAAAACCTCAATGAAGCTGAACGTAAAATAGAGGTAGCCTCAGCTAGGATAGAGGAAATCAAGAAACAAGTTAATGAGCTTGAAAAGCAGAGAAACAATGCCATATTATTCAATCTACTTGATGAAGAAGAGAAGAGGCTTAGTGCCCACAACCTAACCATACAGATTGAAGACTTGGAGACAAAATTGGCAGATATCGATAACCAAATTAAAGAAAAAGAATCAGAACTCGCATCTCTTGAAGAAGAAAAAGAAAGATTCATCGAAGAGAAAGAGAAAGCTCAGCAACGGATGGATGAATTCAACAAGGAAGCCACAGAGCGGGGAAACACCAGACTACCTCTTCTAAGATCAGATCTGGTGGGTAAAAACACATTAAAAGACTCTCTTGAAGCGAGACAACGTGAGATTGAGCAACGTAGGAAACAGCTAGAACAAACCATTTTGGAGAAGGAAGCAGAGATAGAGAATAGCAAGAGTGAGGTATCCAGTAGAAACGCTCGTCTCCAAGAGATTACAGAAGAGTCCATGCAGTTAAGCAGTGAATTAGCTGACAAAAAAACAGACTTAGCAGAGTTAAATAACAAAATAAAAACTGCTAGGGAGACTGCTGAGCAGAATCAGCTAAGATTAGAGGATCTAACCGAGACATTGGTGCCAATGCAGGAGAGCCTAACGGGCATCGAAACAGATATCAATAAACATGTTATGTCTAAGGATTCCATTGATGAAAAGATTAGTGACCTCCATGAACGACGGGAACAATACTTGGAGAGACGTGAATCTTTAGAAGAGACCATCAAGGAATATGAGGCTTTGAAGCTTGATGAAGCTCAGAAGCTTGAAGATATGATCCAGACAGTTGAATCACAAGTACAACGTCAAAAGAATATAAGAAACACAATAGAGAACGCAAATCAATTAGCAAAAGATGCTGAATCAACCATAACTGAACTCTCAGCCAAACGAGACTTATGGAAACGGATTGTAACTGAGGAGAAAGCCCTTGAAAGAATCAAAGAGATCGGAGAAGCTGGAGCCATGGAAGGCTACCATGGGCCATTGCGTTCACTTATTAAGATTGATTTACCTAACCAAAGAGCTGTAAACAGTAGCAGTAATGGGTGGATACACGCTGTAGTTGTTGACAACTACGAAGTAGCTAAAGAACACATTACAAGACTTAAAAAAACCAAGGTGGGAATGACTCGATTCATACCTCTAGACCAGTTACGTGAACCTGAGCCTTTACCAGACCTAGGCATAAAAGGTGTGATAGGAGCTATACCTGATATTATCAGATACGATGAGATGTATGCACCAGCTGTATATCTTCTCTGGGGAGACACTTATATGGTTAAAAACCCTGAAGTAGCAGAACTGGTTAACTCACAGGGTTACAGGGCTGTAACCAAGACAGGTGATGTATTCGTACCAGCAGGTGGAATACTGGGTGGTTACTATAGGCGTCCACCGGATTTTAAGAAACTAATACCCAGTGAAGAATCCATTGACAACCTATCAGGCACCATAAAGAACCTCAGAGGAAAACTCAAGAGCCGGATGAAAGAACTACGTTCAAGTGGTTTTGATCTCCGAAAATTCACTCAGTACATGGAGGATAGTCAGACAAGGGTAGCTCGAATCGATGAGGATATTGAGTCTACCAAAGAGAGTATTGAACGCTTAGACCGTAATCTACAGACATTAAAGGAGAACCTTGAGAAAGCTAAAAATGATAGGGAAAACGAGGAAAGGTTAAGGATTATCCTCGTTGAGCGTAAGAAGAAGATACTTGAACAAATAGATAAGACCAAAGAAGAAATTAGCCATCTCAAGGAATACAAACTCTCTGATGTAACTAGCTTGGAATTACAACGGAATTCACTTAGAGGCGAGGTTGATATGCTGGAGAAACGAATCAATGACTTGGATAATGATAAGACCATCCAGTCAAGCTTTGTGGATAGAATACTTAACCTCCAGATAACGGAAGCGACTCAAGACATAGAATCAGCGCGCCAAGAGATCAAAGAACTCGCTCAGGAATACAATGAGACAGAGGAGCAGATCAAAGAGATCACCAAGGATGTAAACGAGTTAGAGGAGATTCTTGATGAGGTTACCTCTGAGGTTGAAGCCACCACTAGGATATATGAACAGCACCAGAAAACAATACGGCAATTAGAGAGACAGTTAGAGCAAATAAATCGTAGAATTAATGATGCTGAGCGAAGGATAGGCCAGATCACACTGGAGAAAGAACGCATAAAATTACAGGTAGAGCAAAAACTTGATGACCTCGCTAGACTTGGATTCAGTGACAAGATCCAGTTAGAGGACCTGTTACCAGAACAAGTGGAGAGAAGACTGGTAAGAATAAAACAAGAGAAACGTGGACTCGGTGCAATAAACCAGCTTGCCATAGATCATTATCCAATCACTATGCGGGAGTATAAACAGAGAAGCACCCGCATCAACGGCATGGAGGAAGAGAAACAGAGTATACTCAACTTCATAGCCGAGATAGAGCAGGAAAAACAGGATCACTTCATGGCAGCCTACAATCAGATATGCGAGAACTTTAGCGCTATATTCAGTAAACTAACAGGTGGAGGAGACGGCAGGCTTGAACTGCAGAACCCAGAGGATCCTTTCAGTGGGGGAGTAGATCTCTACATACAGTTCCCGGGTAAACCCATGAGACTAGCTGGGGGTGCATCCGGTGGAGAGAGAAGCGTTGCTGCAATAGCCTACCTGTTGGCCATACAACGGTTCCTCAAGGCACCGTTCTATCTCTTTGATGAGATTGACGCTCACTTGGACGACTTGAACACCAGTAGATTGGCTGAGGTTTTAAAAGAGAATGCTGCGGAAAGCCAGTTCCTCATGATCAGCCTAAAAGATGTGATGGTTCACAACGCCGACAGGATATACGGGGTATTCGCCCAGAACGGTAGGAGCAGAGTCCTTGCACTACCCATGAAGGAGGCGAAGGTAGCGGCGTGAGTAAACAGAAACCCTACTACCTGAGACAACCTTGGGATATATTATTCAGGGAGAACAAACTCGATAAAGTCAGTCCATGGAATGTTAACCTAGTTCTTCTCTTAACCAGTCTTCTGGAGCAAATGGAGGAGGAGGGCATTGACTTCAGGCTGGCTGGCACAGCGATTCATAGCAGTGTATTGATTTATCTGAAAAAAGCCGAGATGCTGCTGAAAATGGAGGAGTTACCAAAGCCTGAGGAAGAAAAAGAAGAAGTGTACCTCCCCCCAGCTATCCCTCTTCCATTCAGATTCGAGCACACTACTACATCAGTAGACGACTTAATAGAAGCTTTAGAGAAAGCACTATCCGACAGTTCAAAGAATGCAACTCCAAGCCTACCCACATTACCTATACCTGTACCCGACTTCATGGAAGCTGAGGATTATCTCCTCGAAATCGAGAACAGAGCCGATGCACTATTTGAGGAAATTCAATGGAGAGCCCAGAAAAGTGAAGTGGTAAAGCTTACTGAACTTGTTACAAACCAAGACTTCTTGGAGATAGTCCGAATATTCATGATGCTCCTCTTCTTGGCCCAGAGATTGAAGATTAATCTGAAGCAGAGCGAGGAAGAGATGGACATATATATACATATATTAGAGGAGGAAGGCCGGGTTGACTAGCTTTGATGAGCTCTTGGATCGAAGGCTAAAAGAACTAGAGGCAGCCCTTTACTCGGCTGGGCGTCCACTAACAATCGAGGAGATCCAACCTGTCATTGGAACAAGATCAGATAATGTGGCTAATGATGTCTTAGACGCATTAAGAGACCAATACGCCTCTAGAAACAGGGCATTGGAGATTGTACGGCTAGATGATGGCCGAGCAGTTATGCAACTCAAAGAGGTTTATGACGAGTTCGTTAAACAGTTTAACAGCAAGCCCTTGCTCAAGTTAGGTCCATTGAAAACTCTAAGCTATGTTGCGTTCCATCAACCAGTGGATCAGAGGCAGGTGATTGCTGATCGTGGAAACCATGTTTATAGTCATCTCAGGATGATGGAGAATATGGGATTAATCCATAGAGAGCGTACCGAGGAACGCAGCTACATGATTACCACTACGTCTTTCTATGCAGACTATTTTGGATTCAGTCACAACCCTGAGCGGAGTAGAATACAGTTGAAGCAGATATTCAGAGACTTAAAGATAACTAAACTGGAGAACGGAGCCATCGATAACCTATTTGATGATGTAATAGAGGGACTTGAGAAACTTGATGATATGGAGAAAGAGGAAAAGGAGTTAGCAGACCCTAGGGATGGGCTCACTCAGGGGCTTCCTCAGTATGCGGGTTCCTCCAACGACAGTTCTAAGTAAAACTCTACCGGCTTTATCCTCTCTAACCTCACCGATTATAGCTGCATCTTTACCATATTTTGTCGATCTGATTGCATTTAGAATACTTGGGGCATCATCACTGGGTACTATCATAACTGCTTTTCCCTCACATGTAACCTCCATTGGGTCAAGCCCAAGCATATCAGATGCTGCTTGAACACTAACCTTCACAGGGATACTGTCTGAGTCTAACCAGATCCCTACTTTGGATTTTTCAGCTATATCGTTTAATGCCATAGCCATACCGCCTCGTGTACAATCCTTCATGGCCTTTACTTTGCCGGCGTTCATGGCTGCATTGATGGTCTCATGTATCGGTGAGACATCTGAGACCAGCTCGGTTTCGAATGATAGTCCTTCTCTTTTGGACATCAAGGCTATACCATGATCTCCCACTGTACCCGTGATGATAACTTTGTCACCGGGTTCCGCGTAGCTATCCAGTACTCTTTCTCCTGATAATATACCGACTCCCGCTGTGCTGATTATCATCCCGTCTAGGCTTCCTTTTGGCATCACCTTGAAGTCTCCTGCTATTATAGCGACATCCGCTTCTTTTGCGGACTCATTCATGGATGAGACAATTTTCTTCAGCTTATACATTGGAAACCCTTCTTCAACGATGATGCTATCCAGTATGGCTATAGGTGTAGCACCCATAACCGCTGTATCATTAACTGTGCCACATATGGCTAGTCTACCTAGGTCTCCTCCAGGAAAGAATAATGGATCAACGGTGTGACCATCTATGGAAAGTATTACCTCTTTGTCTCCCAATCTGATTGATCCTCCGTCATCAAGTGCATCTAACGCTATGCCGTCACGTGCTTGGCGTTTTTCGAATATTTTTAAAAAGAGTTCATGGATAAGCGTATCCTCTGTGCTACCCCCGGCTCCATGGCTTAGCTTAACTACTTCATCCTCAGTCATGATCTATTTTCATCCTCTTTGGCACGTCTTATAGGTATCGATGAAGATGTTTTAACGAGTCCTTTTTATATCGCTTCATTTCATAAATGCCAGAATAAGAGGAACACCACTTTGGCATGGCATGACAGTTTAACAAAAAGAAAAAAGACAGGCGGAAAGAAGAGAGCCTACAGGACTAAGAGAGTCTATGAACAAGGTAGACCACCCGTTGAGACCTTAATGGGAGAGACTAGGCGTAAGAAAGTCAAAGGGGTCAGCGGTAGGAAGAAAGTGAAACTGGTGAAAGCAGAGTACGTGAATGTATCAAACCCTGAAACAGGCACTACAGAACGCCTTCCGATCCGTGACGTCGTTAGAAACCCGGCAAACGCGGACTATAACCGGAGAGGAGTAATCACCAAGGGCACCATTGTTGAGACAGAGAAAGGCTTAGCCAAAATAGTCTCAAGACCTGGTCAGGAAGGCTCCCTGAGCGCAATAGTATACGAGGAGTAAATCCTATAGCCGCATCGCGGCTCAAATATTCTTAGAGTGATCTCATTGAGGGGAAGAGGAAAAATACGGATCTGGCCTGCTTATTTTAATATACAATATAGTCGTGAAGAAGGTCGAAGAGTTCCCCGGAATATAGCTGTGAGAGATCCTAAGATCGATGAACTTGAAAAGGCTGCACTGAAACTTGGTTTGAAACCTATTCTTCAGCTTGGTGCAGCTTATAGTAAACATCCTTGGAAAAAAACAGGTGTACTACTTGTGGATAAGAAAGGATCGAAAAAAGAGACAATTAAAATGATGGCGGAGGAGTTAAAGTAGTGGCTAAAAAGATTTTCATCGGAACAGGGATGCATCAATCAAATAGTAGTGGCAATCTAATTATGAAATTGGAGAAAGAGGCGAGAATTGGTCAACAGGTAGCTGATAAATCCGGTAAAAATATTGGAGAAATATTCGACGTCTTCGGACCCGTTGAGTCACCATATGCATCAGTTAAGCTCAGGGATGATGTTGAACTGGGAAAAATATCGGGCAAATCCGTATTCCTAGGTGAACGAAAATATAGTAAAAAGCGTCGAAGAAAGAAGCGACGCAGATAAATAATATTTTCTTCTGATTGTTAACAGTTTAAATAGTTTTTAACTTCTATCGGTTTCCCCTCTTTTATGTAGACTCGTGGTACTCTTCTAGTTAGCTGGCAGGTGACCTCATGAGTTATGGTATCGAGTAACTCGGCCACCTGCTCTCCATCAGGAGCTACCCCCCCAGGGATACCAATCAACGTAACCTCATCACCCACCTTTACTTCTGGGATGCCTGTTACATCCACCATACACTGATCCATGCAGATTCTTCCAACTATGGATGCTTTTTTCCCG
>CAZLHA010000031.1:0-18833 GCA_964559155.1 uncultured Candidatus Bathyarchaeia archaeon
TTTAACATCTTTTTAGTATTTTATTTCATTGAAATAATATGTTATATCTAGGTAAGATGACACGACCTGAGGTTGAAAAATATCTTGAGGAAAATGACGTTGTACTATTCCCTGTTGGCTCAACGGAGCAACATGGAAAACACCTTCCTTTTGATAATGATGCATTCTCAGCTTTCAAGATAGCGAAAAGAGTCTCTGAGAAAACGGGTGTAATCTATACACCGGTTATGCCTTTTGGTTACTCACATCACCATATGAACTTTTCAGGCTCAATCACACTCAAGACACAAACACTTGTAAAAGTGTACAAAGAGGTGTGTCTCAGTCTATTTGAGCATGGATTCAAGAAAATAGTGATTCTGAATGGTCACGGTGGTAACACTAATTGGATACATCAATCACAATCAGAATTATTCAAGGAAACAGGAAACCGTGTTTATAGCTTAATGATTTTCAACTCACAGAGAGGCTTCGGTTCCGAAGCTCTTGAAATACTGGAACAAGAGAGCGGCGGACATGCATGTGAGATGGAGACTAGTTTCAGTGTTAGTCTTGGTCAGAGAGTTGATGAAGAAGCAATAACGGACTGGAGCGAGCCAAAAAGTTGGAGTAAGTTCACACGAAAATTCAAGGATAAAGTATCTACACCCAGGATGTTCGATGAGGTTACAGAGATGGGTAATCTGGGGGAACCATCAAAATACAGTATAGAAAAAGGAGAAAAGATGGTGAAAGCAGTTGTTGAAGATATCTCAGAATTTATCGAAGAGTTGAAAACTCTTGATATAAAGGCGGATGATGCTTACTTCACCGTAGAGGGATAACAATTGGTTCAAATCGCAGAGATATCCTGGTCAGATGCAGAGAAAGTATTTGGTCAATGCAAAGTTGCTCTTATACCTGTAGGGGCTACAGAGCAGCATGGTCCCCATAATCCTCTGGGAACAGATCATTTGCTAGCAGCAGCTTTAGCAAAAAAAGTAGGAGAAGAAACAGAAGTACCAGTTAGCCCTGTGATACCTGTCGGAATATCAAGACATCATCGTCAATTTCCTGGAACATTATGGGTGAACCCAAATACGTTTAGAGAGTATATGATATCCATAGCTTTATCCATGGCTGATCATGGAACAACCAAGATAGTTTTCATGAATGGTCATGGAGGGAATAACGCAGCTTTATTAGAGGTCTGCGAAGACCTCAGGATTGATTATGGAATCTTTGCGTGTATGATAAACTCATATCCACCTAAAGGGCTCAAAGGACACGGAGCCGCGGGAGAAACCAGCCAAAATCTCTATTATCACCCAGAATTTGTCAACATGGAAAAAGCAGTGGATACAGTTCAAAATAAAAAACTAGGTGAACTAGAGATGAAAAATCTTGGAACCATTGGACCAGCCAGCTATCCATGGGATACAATTGATTTCACCGACACAGGCGTGTTAGGAGGCCCCGGTAAAAAGGTTGTTTCAACCACGGCATCAGTGGAACATGGGAGAGAACTTATGGAACCATATACTAAAAAAGTAATAGATTTCATTAATAAATTAAAGGAAGCAAAACTGGAAGATTTGCTACCTAAACCGCATAAAACGGTGAGCAAGTGACATTAGAAGATCTAGAAGAGATATTACCTAAGAAAAAACGTGTTTTCTTAATGGCCAGCAACATATTAGTTGCAGGAACCATTGTTCTGGATCTTTTCTTCATCACAAATATTATCTCAATTCCACTAGAGCCATTCACACTTTATAATCTAATAATCCTTGGCATAGCTTTATATGGATACAGAATCAAGAAGCAGGTTAATAAAGAACTCAGAGAAAGGAAAGAAGAAGAAACAAAAGCTACTACGAGTTAAGTTCAGCTTCTTTTTTATCAATTCTTTCTAATAATTTAACTATGTTACCCTTTCTTCTAAGAAGAGCTACGTATTCATCCACTTCTAAGAAATCAAAATAAGGTCCATATAAACCCATATAAAACTCTGCAAATAGACTTGTTAATGGTCCACCACTCTCCAATAGGATTTTACCTAAAAAACCTAGGCGGTTTTTTACGAGTAATTGGGCTAATTTATCTATTAGTTCATCTTCCTTTTCTTCCGGAAGATCTTCCCACTGCCTCCAATCATCACTCATTAAGGATGATAATAAAAAGAAGAATATAAAAAATAGGGGTTAATTTACTCGACTGGCGTGTACTTCTCTAGCATACCGTTGCGATCCATTATTACAAGGACCGCGAAGACAATAACCATCGCAGCAATCAGTATAGGTTTTTTCCAAGGAGGTACAGTATAACTCTGCATGAAGCCAACGAAAAGCCCAAGCCTTCCCATGAAGGTCTGAGCGAAGATGGCACCGAATGCAGTGTACAAGAAGTACTCTCCTATTTTTGCGCTAGTGGCTAATGGGCCACTCAACTCTATGGTGTAGAAGAAGAAGGTCATCATGAATATGACGCTCAACGCAATTGTCCACCTATAAAGTAATGTAACCATGTCCCCATTGAATAGTGGAACTATTGTTGCGGTTATTTGCTGTGTGAAGCCGCTGAAGACTAGTGTTCTTAGACTTAACCCGAACTGGGCTCCAAGAGCTATAGCTATTGGTAGCCTAGCTACATAGTTGTATTTTGGGTGGATCCGGAATAGGATCATCACGCTCAATATGAGAGCCAATATGAGAATATAGTCTCCCTTCATAATGTTGACGATTCCTGTTCTCCAGATGTATTCAGCGTTGATCACGATGGTTAATCCTGTTCCGAAACCAATGTATGACTCCTCAGCCAATGAGTAGAGCGGACTGCTCTTACCATATAGGGTTGAGAACATACACATGGCTAGGAAGGCGCCGACGATAGTAATGGAGTATTCGATCATTGTTACCATTTTATTCACCTGCCTCCTCTCTGCGTTCTAGAGTAACCATAGTACCCGATGTTTCCGGCTATGATGAATAGAAGCAGCATATAGTGTCCAAACGTGAAGGCATCCATTGCAGTCATTCCTGGTCCAGGGTGTCCTGTTAGGAACTCTAATTCTGCTCCGCCTCTCATGCTTTGAAGAATTGCTAGATAGACTCCGCTATCAACGTAAGGTTTCTGACTAGAAACCATAACTCCTATACAATTCACCGTCATGGGAGTTCCCCTCAGGGCGAAATGATTTAGAAGGAATGTTGTCGCTAAACCAGTTGTAAAGTCAGCGATGAGATCCCAGTCCTCATAGGTTTCGATCTCTATGAGGAATGTGTCATCGATCGATCTACCAAGCCAGTCTTGTGATATTGCGCCTTGGAAGTCTTGTGCCATTGAAGCTACTGAGGCCTCATTTGGCATAACATAGCCTAAGATTACATAGTCTTCCCCGTACTCGTATCCGTTTTCTTCAAGCTCTGTCTCAAGCTTATTGAATACAAGTTCAGGAATACCTGTTGCCTCTGGGTGGCCTACTGCTACGCAGATCTTTGCACCATTTTCTATGAATACACGCATGCTGGCGATAATACCTGATTGTATCTCATTATAGCCGCTGAACTCAGTGTTCAGAGTAAAGAGAACTTTATCATCTTCGTTTACGGTATTAATTGCCTCATAGTATTGTACCGTATCTGGGCTAACGCTAATCGGCATCCCGATCGGGCTAAGTAAAGGAATAGTAACAACTAGGAACAAAGTCAAGTAAACCCATCTTCGGTCATAAGTTGCCAAAGTCTTCATCAAATCATTTTCAGACATCTTATAGCTCCTCCTGTCTTATTCCAAGCACACTTGTCTCTTCACCTATGAGTACTCGTACTCCGAAAACTATTGCTCCAACGGTTACACTGATTAAGAACATCCTACCAGCAGCCATACCGAAAGTGTCTCCAAAGAAAAGTGCGATAGGTTCAAGCCACGGAGCATAAGCCCCGGTTAAAGGTGCTTGATACAGTAATACTATGAACCCTGTTGCAAGTAATAGAGTGGCCTGCGTATTTCTTGCCCTGAAGGCTCTTGCAGCTGTTGAAGCAAGATAGAATGCAAGGATACCATAGTTTACAGAGCTTAAGGGGTTAATAACAGCATACATTACCCAGTGATACGGGCCTGTTTCTCTGCCGAAAAAGGCAAAGACAACCATTAGTATCATGGTGATTATCATGTAAGCTTTGAAGTACCAACCTGTTTGTCTTCTCTGAACTATGTTAATTCCACGTCTTATCTGGCTATTAAGTGCAAGGATCAGTGTTACAGCGTTTACGATTGCTGTTATTGTGATTAGTTTGGTTGATGCGGCTTCCAGTGCTGGAATTTCAACGAAATAGGGTATGAAAACCAGAAGGAAGGATAACGCCATTACGATGAGTTGTAGTTCTCTATTCTTCAATATTTCTGACATTTCATACATCTCCTAGGTTGACAAAAGATTCCCCACAAAATTGA
This sequence comes from uncultured Candidatus Bathyarchaeia archaeon, assembly GCA_964559155.1. Taxonomy (GTDB): domain Archaea; phylum Thermoproteota; class Bathyarchaeia; order TCS64; family TCS64; genus RBG-16-57-9. Next base: position 4,435 of record CAZLHA010000031.1, read on the forward strand.
TGCCAAGACTATTTAGTACAAGTCCGAGGATTATACACCCTAGGGCTAGAAATTTGAATATGTCTTGTACGCGTATACTTGCCCTGTCTGAAGGTCTATCAGACAGATAAGCACCCGCTGCGGGTGCCTCTTCTCCTATTAGGATATAGTCTGAGGCACATGCAAGTGCTGCTACGTTTGCAATATAGCTTCCAGAGGTAATTGTTATTGCTCCAACTGCGTTACTTGTTTCTGCGATGTTCATAGCGTCGCTCCAGTGTGAACCAGTCATGATGACTGATGCTGGACGAGTCCTTTGTAGAATGCCTACATATCCACCTACATAGGCGTATTGTTGGCCACTCAAGAAGGGTAAGTCGTCTGGGTTATATTGATCGGGAACTCCTTCCACGGTGTATGCTGTTTTTACGATTTCCTCTGCGACTGGTCGAACGATCAGTGAGGACGTTGAACCCCCCGTAGGCACGATCAGTCTTGTCCCTGTTCTTGCGCAAAGTTGTGCAACGTGTGATAGTATTGCGAGTCCTGCTAATGTCCAGTATGTGAATCCACCTAGTCCATAGCTGCATACGACGGGTTTGCCCATCTCAGCTGCTCTTCCAACGGCTTCCTCTATGGCGTCTAGACCTGCTACTCGCCGTATGTGAATTTGTTTGTCTCCTCTTGTATAGTAGATTACTAGTGCGAATAGTATTATGTCGAGTATTAATCCAATGAATCGCCCTTCAGCGATTCCTGGAACTTGAAAAAGTGGTGTTGCCATTTATGTTTCACCTGATATTTTCCAGGTAATAGATGGAGGTTATAGACATAAAACAGTTAGGGTAATTACTTAATTTTTCTATATAAGATAAGTAAGATATTAACCAACAGGTTAAATAAATTAATTAAGACTCAAAGTAATAATATGAGGCCGAAAGCGATTATAGCATCTAAGTTAATAGACGCCACTCAGATCTTAGAAAAGCCAATTATATTAATAAAAAACGATAAGATAACTGAAGTAGGACAGAAAGGAAAGATAAACATCCCAAAAGATGCGGAAATAATTGAAGAACTCGACTCGACAATATTACCCGGGTTGGTAGATTGTCACGTGCATTTTACTGGTAGCGAAGAATCAAAACCAGGATTAATCAAAGAAGAATATGAAAGCCGGCTAATTAATGCAGCAACGAATCAAACAAAACAATTGCTTAACGCTGGGATCACATCAGTAATGGATACAGGTGGACTAATAGGTCTCTACGTAAGAAACGCTGTTGAAAAAGGAATCGTCGAAGGTCCAAGGATAATGGCTGCCGGAAGATATCTGAGTCCTACTGGGGGACATGGAGATAACCAGAGTCTACCCCTTGAATGGGTAAAGGAAGGAAGGCCTTTTGGCTGGGGTATGGATGGAAGACTAGCCGATGGAGTACCTGAGTGTATGAAGGCTACTAGAGAGCAGCTTAGAAGCAGGGTAGATTTTATTAAAATTGTAACGGGTGGTGGCGGCGGGGGCGAAATAGATCCAGCTTGGATACCTGAGTACACACAAGAGGAAATTGGAGCTATCACTGACATTGCTCACGACTGGGGTAGGAAAGTCATGGCTCATTGTTATTTCCCGGAGTCAATAAGGAGAACTGTGAACAGTGGGGTGGATATCGTTACTCATGGGAATAGGGTAGATGATGAAACAATTAAATTAATGAAGGAAAAAGGAACTCAAATAGTTCCTACCATGTCCGTTTATGAGAGGATTCATGAACTAAGACCTGAGAGCAAGGCTTCTGAGATGTATGACACCATCTTTACGAACATTAGAAAATTATACGATGCAGGACTAACCCTAGCGGTAGGCACAGACACTATGGGAGGCATTTTCCCGTTTGGGGGTAATGCTTTGGAGCTTGAACTATATGTTGAGAAGGTTGGCTTGTCTCCTTTTGAGGCATTAACAATTGGTACGTTGAATGGAGTCAAGGTAATGGGCAGAGATGATAAACTTGGAACCATCGAATCCGGTAAATACGCGGATCTTGTTATGATTCAAGATGATCCTCTTGAAGATATCAAGTGTTTGCAGGATAAAGATAAGATAAAGTATGTCCTGAAAAACGGTAAAGCTGTTAAAAACACGCTATAATCTCAAATAAACCTCATCTTTTATTAAAAAGAAATTATTTTTGGATAGTGATTAGAAAAAGGGGAGGAGGAAATGGCTCTATTCTAGAACCATTATATCGCTGTATACGGCTGGTAACTGGCGTTCTATTGTTAAGACTGCTCCTGCAGATGGTCTTAACTCTACTCTGAATTCCTCGTATGGATGGGTACACGCGTTCTCTAGGGTCACGTCTGGTTCCATCGTAGAGTTTGTCAGTTGACCGAAGTCAATTACGACTTTGAATTTTTCACCTGTCTCACATAGGCTATCTCCATCATCGTTAACACCCGTGATAGTCATGATTGTACCATTTGTGTCGTACAACTCAGCGTGAGTACGGGGGTTAGTGTATGTGGCGACCAGTTTACTGTCATCCAAATCAACCGGCTCATGGCCCTGGCTTAGTTTTATGTAGAATGTTAGTTTTGCTAGATCTACATCTGCTTGGTCTCCGCCTGTATTATTGAATTGTCCAATTACTCCGCTGTCAACCAGCAGGGCGCTACTTGCTTCACTCATACCGGATGAGATCACTGATTGGGATTTCTCGGCCGTGAGGAACCCCATGTTCAACACTACAAATGCGAAGGCTGCTGCGGTGATAACGAAGGCAACCAAGATAATTGCTGTTTCGAGTCCAGTCATACCGTTTCTTTTGCTTAGTTTCATTTTTACTGCTCCTTGCCCACTATTGGGGTTAGATTGAGTTAGAACAGGAGGTCAAAGATTTAGCTAATTGTTTGTAATCTGTGATTACATACATTAGTTGGGTGATGTTTTGTTGAATATTCTGGGGGATTCACCTAAAACATTAATAGTTCTTTTAAGAGATTACAGGTACCGATACACATCATACGGTGAACACTATGAGCCAAGAAAACATAATATACATAGGAAGAAAGCCAGTTATGGCCTACTGTCTCGCAGTGATGACAGCGCTAAAAGAAGCAGAAACAGAAGTAACACTGATGGCGCGTGGACGGGCGATAAGTAAAGCAGTCGATGTGGCAGAGGTCGTCAGAAACCAGTTCCTCTCTGATCTAGAGGTTAAGGAGATAAACATAGGTACTGAACAGCTAGAGACTGAGGAAGGGAACCCTAGAAACATCAGTAATATAGCGATAATCTTAGCAAAAGAATAACCAGTTTTTTAGTTTATTTTTAATTATTTCTTTTATCCTTGAATTTGCGGGTTATTATTAGCAATAAGAGTCCAGTGGATATGGGTAGTATATTGTATCCGGGTAATTTAGCTGGATTTTCGGGTTCGTTTACTGTTACCGTGAAACTTGTATCAGATGGAGTTAACTCGATCCATTCCTGGTTTGTTTTATAGTATACGTGTATTTTGAAGTAGTAGATGCCTTCTTTTTCGGTTATTAAATCGTGGGTGAACTGGGCTGATCCTGTTCCGTTTAGGATACGCGTTGTTTCTTTGACAATTTCCCCTGTTTCTAGGGTAGTAAGGGTAAATTTTACGTCTATGCATGTAGGTATTGTATAGTCGAAGGTGACTGTTAAGGGGGATAATTCCCCGGAGGTTACTGATTCGGGGTGGCTTATTGAAAATAGGCTGAGGTCGAAGGCTGAGGGATTATTTACAGGTGGTTTGACGTGGAGTTCTCGGTGTGATATGTGAGTTGTGTTAAATTCATCTATACCTTGTACGGATACGCTGTAGTTGCCTGATTTTAGGTTTGTAGCTTCTAATATGTTTGTCTTATTTATCCAGTCTAGGTTTTCACCGGATAATGTCCATGTAATGTTACGGATCTTGGCGTTGCTGTTTGTGAAGAAGGTGATTTTCTCATTCTGCCGCGGGGATACTGGGTGAATTAATAGGTTAAACTCAACGTCTTCAGAGGAGAAAAAAGTGAAGTTTACCATACCTGATAGATCTGGCCATCTGTAGATCTCCCAGGTTATTACCTCGCCATCGACTACTCTGGAGGTGTTTGTGTCTGATAGAACCAGTGGGGGTGTGAGTAGGAACCATGTTGTCTCGTTTTGGGTCATGGTTCGCGTATAACTGGGGGGCTCTGGGTTCCATCCTTCGCCTAGTTCAACGTAGGGGTAGGACCCTTCCAGCGGTTTTATCCTTACCTCCAGGTTTCCCCGGGTAGGTGCGGTGTATGAGAGGTTAAGATATTTCTTGTGGTTCTGGTGTATTATCCAAGGTTCCGCTGTTTTGCTTTCTGCTAATGTTACCAGGTTATAGTATCCGCTTGTGAAATTGTATGATGTAAGTTGGTTTAGTGTGCGGTTGCCTGTTTCATCAGCGTTAACTGGGATAAAGTTAAAAAGATGTATGAACAGAGCTACGAAAATAAGTAGTTTTAGTGATTTATAGGCCCAGCTCTGTGTTTTCGCCATCCTTTTCCCTAGGGGGCTGTGTTTTTAACGATGCTTCACTTCTAATCCGTATTAGTTATAGGGATCGGTGCTCTAGTTGAGGTTTAGGAATGAAGGGGTACCAGTTTTTTAAGCTAGGATCGGATTAAAGGAATGGATTTACAATGGATTCTGTTTTTATCTTTGGTCTTTTCGCTGACTCCCCGGGTAAGACCACATTCAGTATAGGGCTTCTCCACGAGATGAGAGAGCGAGGGATAAGTGTGGCTCCGTTAAAGGGTAGAGCTAGTCATAGTTTCTGGCATCATTATAATGTTTTTGAGAGGTGTCTGGGGGAGGGGCGTTTGTATAGTAGTGATGTCTTTAAGCTGAGGGATGCAGCTGATTGTGATGAAGTTTTTGAGGTCTTGAATCCCATTGATGCGCTTGTTTCTCCATTAGATCCTAAATTGTATTTAGAGGAGGGAAGAATGCGTAATCTGTATCTGGATCGTGGAAATCTTTTCAATAACTTTGTTTTGGAAAGGTACACACATGTGAAGGGTGATGAGGTGGTTAACCGGTTTTTAGTTCGCCGGGATTCCCGACAATTGATAGATGAGGAACTAATTGATACCGTTGTAGAGGGGGCTGATGAGGTGATTGAAGTGGATAGTGTAAGTGAGTGGTCTGAGTTTTATAATGGTAATAGCGCGGTTTCTATCGAGAGTTGTGTGAGTTATCTGGGGGATATGTATGATTTTCTCGTGGCGGAGAGTTTTACGGATATTATTTACCCGGCCCCGGATTATGAGCACATTGCTGTTATCGGGGTGGCTCCGGGTTCAACGGTGCATTATGATCCAGTGCGGTTAAAAAAAGCCGTGGAGCTACAATCGAGGGGTGGCCAAGCTCGTGCTATGGATATTGTTCATTTTCTTGAGCCAGAGAAGGTCCATGAATTACCGGCATTGAATGATGAGGAAAGGGCGAATCCTACTAAGGTAGCTCAAGCTTATGGTGAGGCTATTGATTGGGTCTTGAATAAGCTCTAAAGGTACCTGTGTATACGAAAATACAAGTATATACACCACTTTTTTGGAGGTCTAACCAATTCCAGGTGGTTTAAGATACATCTATCTTAACCATTTTAGGAGTTAATCAGAAATCTACAATTGAGAGGGCATTTCTTGTAATAACTAGAAACTATAGTAAACGTTCTAAAAACCAAGATGTAGAAAGACGTCATAATGAGGGTCACATTGAGTTTATCCTTGCCAAAGGTGAGAAACAGAAAATAAAAGTAAAAGAGAGGATGAGAATCTAATGCCTAAGAACTCTGTATTTATAAAATGCCGCCTTGAGGGGGAGCTGGCGGAGATGTACTGGGAGCTCCGTAACCGAGGGCTTGTTAAAGGTGCTAAGGATATTGTCATCAAGGGAATACACGCTATCTACGATGAGACCCTGGAACGGGATTTTAAACGTGTAGGGGTGAGATCCGGTGAACGCTATGAAAGAACATAATCTTACCCCGTTCACAGGTTTCAAGGGTGCAAGGCATGTATTGAATGTGCTCGGGATACGGAAAAATAGGAGACGCAGAACGCCCAAGTTACTTCCAACTATAACCAAGCTAAAAACTAGAAAACGTGAAAATTAAATTAAAACGCAACGGCTAACAAGTCAATATCTACTGGAAGCCGAAAGGAGGCATCATCCCACGAAACATTCCCTAAAATACCTTGAATTAAGTGATAAAGAAGGTGCTGGGGATGGGATTTGAACCCACGCTCTTTATCCGGCTACGGCACTGGTGCCTTTAACCTCTGGATCATGAGTCCAGCGCATTAGCCAAGCTATGCTACCCCAGCTCTCCAAATATTCTCCGGTACTATAATTTAAAGGGTAATGTTCCACGGGAATATGATTATTCCACCAAACGAGGATTAGATACTGCTACAGGTTTCCCATCCCGGTAATATACCCGTGGAATAAGCATATGCAACCCGTTACCCAGACTATAAGTCATTATACCCGCGGTCTCAGCCACATTCAAGGCGTTATTCTCACCCTCACGGCTTATAGGCTCAACCACATCACCTATCTCAAAACCTGTATCCGTGAGATTCAGTAAGAAGTGGTTCACAGATACCGTGCCCAGCACATCCCTGACCTCATCACCTACACGCACCTTACCTTTGTTAGTCAAGCCCCGAGGAAAGCCATCATAGTACCCGATGTGCACAGTACCCACCGTCATAGGCTCAGATGCAACAAAACGTCTACTATAGGTCAATGACTCGCCTTTCTCCACGGGTTTAACGTGCTCGATCCTCGCTTTCCAGCAGAGACTCTGCTCCAACTTGATTCCCTGACCCATATCACTAGGTTCAGGGTAAAACCCAGTGAGCATTAACCCGGGACGTGTAGCGTCCAGATAAGTGTAGGGTTTATGGAAGACCGCGTTACTGCTGGCGATACTCTTAGGCCCCACAGTTATCCCCTTTTCCATGCACTCTTCCTCGATGTCCAGCATGCGTTGAACCTGTTTCCGGTCCAACTCCTCAACCTCACTCATGGTGCTGAACATTCCCCCTATGCGTAAACCTTCCAGTTCATAGATCATGGAGATGAATTCAACGGCTTTACTCCACTTAACTCCTACACGTCCAAGACCCGTGTCAACTTTTATCCAAATGGGGGTAACCTTACCTGCTTTTATAGCCGCCTTGTTGAGTTTTCTAGCTGGCTCTGGCTGGTATATGGTTTGAGTGATATTGTGCTCCACCACTTTACTGTATTCCTCTTCGCTGAAAAGTGGATCAATGGATACTATTCCAACATCTAACCCGGCTTCACGGAGCTGCATAGCCTCATTCAGCTTTGCCACAAGTACTCTTTCTATGTTCTGCTCTATCAGATAAGCAACAATGGGTACGATCCCGTGTCCATAGGCGTTGGATTTGACGCATGGAATCACCTCTCGTCCACCGGTCCTCTCCCTGACCTGCTCCAAGTTACGTCCAATAGAGTCTAGGTCTATTTCAAGCCATGAAGAAAAACCCTTGATTGATTCCAGTATCTTTTGTTCGGTTGGCTGATTATCGAAATATGTGCTCATGACACAGTAAAAAGAGGATTCGATATATAACTGGTTAGAAGAGGAAACTCGGGGGAGGACTCCATTTCTCGATCTCTGTCGTGGTGATTGCCTTAATCCGCTCCAGCTCCAGTTCCTGATCGGGCAATACAAAGGTAATAGCCGTACCCTTTTTGCCGGCTCTCGCTGTTCGGCCTATACGGTGGAAATACATGTTAGGGTCGTCAGGAATATCATAGTTGATAATAAAGGGAACATCATCGATGTCCAGTCCTCTGGCAGCTACCTCCGTTGCTATCATAAGCTCAAAGTTATCGTCTCTGAACCCATTAAGCACTCTTTGTCTACGGTTCTGGCTGTAATCACCATGAATGGGCTCAGCTGGGATATTATTCTTTTTTAGATATGATGCTAGCCGGTCCACAGTATACTTGGTTCTACAGAAGATTATACATCGATCCACATCGAAGAACTCAATAACCTCCTTCAAGGTTCTCCGTTTCTCGTGATGAGCCATGACAATATAGTACTGGGTAATATCCAAGTTACTGATCTCGTCTCTGCTCATATTTACCTCAACAAAGTCGGGCATGAACTGCTTGCTCAGTACCATTGTACGTTCATCAAAGGTCGCGCTCCAAAGACTGATCTGGCGTTTCTTTGGTAGTTTCCTGAGAATATACTCGATATCATCGTAGAATCCCATATCGAACATCCTATCAGCTTCATCCAGTGCAACCATCTTAACGTGTCTAAGATCCAGGTGACCTTTTTTTATCAAGTCAATTAACCGCCCAGGTGTACCCACTACTATGGTTACACCTCTTTTGAGGGCGTTAATTTGGGGATTATAGGATACTCCCCCGTAGATGGCTGTGGCTTCAGTCTTGAGATATTTACCATATGAATTAATGTCATCTGTTATTTGTTGGGCAAGTTCCCTTGTGGGGGCTACTACTAGGCCTTCAACGTTTTTACTATCCGGGTCCAGCATCTGGAGCATTGGTACGCCGAACGCCGCGGTTTTCCCTGTTCCGGTCTTTGCTTGTCCCAGTACGTTTTTTCCCTCCATCATGGGGGGTATCGCGTTTTCCTGTATTGGGAACATTTTTTCGAAATCGAGGTCGTTTATCGCTTTCTTGATCTCGTCTTTGATTTGTATATCTTTAAATTCCATTTTAAGTGTCTGCTCTTAGATTATTGATTGCCTCTGGTAATGAGGTGGTGGATATAAAATGTATCTTTTAAACTAACAAATAAAAGGGCAAGTTACCGACGGCTTATCCACGTGGTAACTATGTGTATTTTACTGGTTTCTCGCATTCAATAACGTGTCCAATAAGAAAAACCGGCACATCAAAACACTAGCAATAATAGCAATCAGCATAACCCTCTTTTGTATTTGGCATCAGCATGGTTCATTATAATTAATATGGGTAGGGTTATCAGAACGGGTATGGTTAGTATTAACAGTCGTTTTTTCTTATTCATAATTATCTTCATCCTTTAGTAGGTTTCAATTGAGAATATCAAATTAGAGTTGATTGATTTATTGAGCATATGATGACTGTTACTCAATCTTACCATATTTGGTTACTATTGTAGTTAAGGTATAAACTCCATGTATCAGGGAATACACTTAAAATCCGTATTTATCTTAATTAAATCTAAAAAAACGTTTAAAAACAACAATAGTAGGCATAATATTTTTAGGCATATTTTTCTTAAAATAAAATAAGAGCTTAGTGTCACTCTAGCCCATGTGAAAATATTAAACTTATAGATAAACAAAAACTGCAAAATAAGGAATATTATAGTATATCTATCAAACCTATTCTACTATAATTTTACGTACTTTTTAGGTATTTATTAATAATTAAATAATGTTATAATAAGTTAACTAAATGATAATAATACCCGTTAAAATAGACTCCCAGACATACACCAGAAACTAAGAAACTAGATAATGTTTTTCAATCATGGAAAAAAATCTGATTCATTCTTCCCAGCACGTTAAATACGATAATTTCAACCCTCTTAATCAGCCTACTCTCGTTGATCGGAAATTCACACTAAGCACCTCGGAGAAGAGGCTACATAGAATATTGGGCTTTTTAATCGCTTACTCAGCTGGAACAATATTAGGCGCCTCACTATTTGACCTGATGCCAGAGGCAGTTGAGATAGTCGATGAACATCTCGTGTTTCCTATCATTGCCCTTGGTTTTGTCCTATTTCTCTTCTTAGAGAGAGGATTATACTGGTATCATGGTCATACCCATGAGCTCCCCCTTATAGAGGAAAATAATACAAAGAGCTTTGCTTACCTGAATCTTATCGGCGACTTTATTCACAACTTTATTGATGGGATGATAATTGCGGCCAGTTTCATAAACAGTTTTACAATCGGGGTAGCTACCAGTATAGCTGTCGCTTTTCACGAGTTACCCCAGGAGATGGGGGACTATGGGATACTGGTTTATGCTGGTATCGAGCGTAGAAAATCGTTAGTATACAATTTCGCTGCGCGCTCTCCATTGTCGTAGGTGGTGTATTTGGATCATTATTTATTACACTAGTGGATGAGCTAACTGGCTGGATGATAGCTTTCAGTGCTGGTGCTTTCTTATTTTTATCAGCGTCTGAGTTGATCCCGGAGATTCATGATGATGGGGACTGGAAAAAATCCTTGGCTCACATATTTTTTCTTTTATTAGGCATGTTAACAATCTATTCTCTGGGGTTCATATTTCCCCATGAGTAGGGCATATTAGGGTCGTCTGCACTTTGTATCTGAATGAAGATAGTAAAAACAGATGAGAAGGGATTGGAGTACGCCTCTAAGATCATCAGAGATGGGGGAATAGCGATTTACCCCACAGAGACCGTTTATGGTCTTGGCTGCGCCCCCAGCGACCCGGATGCGACTAAGAGAATACTCCAGATAAAGGAGAGAGCCGACAAACCGTTGCCACTGATATGCTCTTCCATAGAGGTTGCGCGTAAGATAGTTGAGTTTAACGTTACCGCTGAGAAACTAGCTGAGAAGCTTTGGCCTGGTCCCTTGATGTTGATCCTACCTAAGAAGATGGATTACCCTATCTGGGTTACGCATGGGAAGAAAACACTGGGTATCAGGGTACCTGGATGCGAGACCGCTAGAAAACTAGCGGGGCTATCAGCGGGGGTAATTGTGAGCACTAGCGCTAACAAATCGGGTGAAGAACCACCAAGAACCGCTAAAGAGGCGATGGATCAATTAGGAGAAGAGGTGGATGTGGTTGTTGATGGGGGGGCAACTCCGGATCAGTTGCCCTCCACTATTCTTGATTTGAGTGGATCAGAGATGTGGATCACTAGAAGTGGTCCAATAAGCGGGAAGATGATAAAAGAGGCTTTGCAGGGTTAGAGTTTCCACCCTTTTTCTACAAGGAAAGCTATGCTCTCTCCCTCAGGTGCACCCACGGTTTTAGCCACGGGTTCACATTTTGTTCTGAAGAGGTACATTGTGGGGCATGGGGCGGGGGTCTCAGTCATGGTCTCCCAGTTAGCCATTCCTTTGGCCACTATTAGGTCAGCGTTAAGGTAAGTGTCTATGAACCATTGGGGGGATTCATCGAGTCTTACGCCTATGGCTTTGGCGCCAGTGGTGATGAGTTCGTCGGCTACCCGGTCCATGCCTACCATTAAGGCGTCCTCCATTAAGGCATCATTCAGGCTCGGGGGGCCATCCTTGACAGCTACAGTTACTTTGCAACCTAATCTCTTCAGTTCATCCACGACCAAAGTATCGAGGGCGATCTCACCTGCGTTGTCAGATAGGAAAAGGAGGTTTAAGCCGGGTTTTATGAGTTTCTTCAGTTTGTCTGTGTCATTTATGTAAAGTGGTTCTTCAAGTAGTTTCAGGGCGTCTTCTAGGTCTGCGTTGTTACCGGGTACGTCATAGTCTATTACGTTTCCAAGGCACGCGATCTTGCATGCGGTTCTCAGTTTTTCACTGGGAGTTGTTTCTTCGATGAGTTTTTTTAACTCTGGGAGTATTTCCAGGGCTCTTGTGTTCTCTTCTTTTTTCTGCTCTTGGTATGGGTCCTGGCATTTAGTTATCTTGGCTATTAATCTGCCTCTCTCGGCGCCTAGTACGGAGGGTACGGTGTCCTCGTTGAATTCATTGCCCATGAGTTTGAGTAATGCTATCATGGCTTCTTTTCGGGTCTCCTCGTCGTCGGTGCTTAGTTTTATCATCTGGTATCCTCTGTGGAGGAGACAGTATCCGCATCTTGAGCCGACTTTCATATTATTCATGGTCTGGTGGTGTAAGCAATATAAAAAGCCTTCAAACATCATATGTGGAGAGCATCATGGAATACAACCTACTAGCAACTACAGAGAAAATATTGATGAGCGCAGCAAGTAGCCAGCTCTGGATGAACCTAAGGGCAGTTGGAGACGAAGAGGCACGGACTAATAAAACCAGGATCGGGGGGCTTATCCAGGGGCAGACAAATCTGGATCCGGTGAAGGCTATTCATTTGTTGCGTGAACACTTGCGGTCAGAGCCTGATAGATATGATAAATTATTCAGGGTTTTACCGGTCATTGAGTGGGTAAAGACGAGTATGGATGAGATCGTGGGGGAGGTGGAGTCCCAGAAAGAACAGATGAAGCCGGAGGATACTTTCCGGGTGACTGTTGAGAAACGTAGAACTGATCTGGGGCGATTGGAGGTGATTGAGCCTGTGGCAGCGGTTTTTGATAACGAGGTTGACTTGGAGGAACCGGACTGGGTGGTGCTTATTGAGATCATCGGGGGAAAAACGGGGGTCTCCATTATCCGTGAAGAGGATATGTTGAATGTTCAGAAGGAGCGAGCAGCGTTACCTCTTGAGGCTGATTAAGGCACCTTTTTCGGTGATTAAGCTGGTTAATGCCTGATATTTGTCCCCATTTATTGTGTTCAGGGCTGTCTCGGTTATCCCATAAAACTGTTTCAGGGCATCAAATTTCTCAGGGGTTAACCGCAGGAGGTTATCATCTAGGGTACCTAAGTGGTGAGCAATCTGTTTAGCGAGCTCATCGTTAACTGTATCAGAGACCACGAGTACAGCTATATGTCTTGTTTTCTGGGAGACACCTATTGCTTTTATGGCCTTGTATATCTGGTCCTGAGTGGAGGCGTATAGCAGGGTCTCCACGTTTAGGGTGTTACTTATGTTGTTACCCGTCTCCATGGCGTGATATGCGTTTGCTGCTGCGTAGTGGATGTGTCGGTGATCGGTGATCTTGTCGGCGTCGAATAGTTGATACACTTTGCCGTTCGCTATCTTGTCCAGTTCGCCTAACGTCTGATGGATGTCGGGTACATGTGTGTTATTGGCTGCGGTTATGGTAACGTAGAGGTCTGAACCAGTGATAGGGTGGGAGTACGGCATTTTCACGGCTCAATAGAAAGTGGATTAGGTTTAAACCTATCCATGAACTTGTTTCACTTTGTTTTACGGGTAGTTTTAGTTAATTTCCTCGTATTATTTGATGGCAATACTTTTACGCGTAAATAAGACAATCAGATTAGACCACTGTGAGATATGGATAATGTCAGGCTATGAAGAGGAACCCCAGATGAAGATAGGGGAGCTAGAGAACTATTCGAGAAAAATATACACTGTCGCCAAGGTTATCAGTATGGGCGAGTCGAGAGAAGTCACCTCTAGAAAAGATAATAGTGTTCACAATGTCTGCGAGGCCTTAGTGGCTGATGATACCGGTAGTATTCTTCTGACTTTGTGGGATGAAGCTATAGATGAGGTGGAAGAGGGCATGGTATTACGGCTTAACAATGCTTACGTTAATGTTTTCAGGGGTAGTATGAGATTGAACCTGGGAAAATATGGTAGCTTTGAGGTATTGGAGGATGCTCCTTTTGAGGATGTTGAGTTGGAGAATAATCTGAGTGATCAACAAGTTGAGTTCAGGCAGAAACCGTTCGGTCGCAGAAATCGTAGAAGACACTGATCCCCGTTTTTCTTTCTAGTACATCTTTTATTTATCAAACCATGTACAGGTGTTGATTCAAATGGTTAAAGTTGGTTTCGCGAAGCAGCCGTATAATGGTCATTTTGGTAGGGAGGAGATAGATGGTGGGCCTGAGGTGTTGGAGGAGGGGCTTCTGGGACAGGGTTATGAGGTGGAGGATAACCGGGAAGCCCGGTTAACGGGGTTGGAGGAGGAGGCGTATGGTATACGGTATCGGTTGGGGTTGGCTAATAGTCATCTGGCTGATATCGTGGCTGATCAGATAAAACAGGGGTTATTGCCTATTGGGTTGTTGGCTAACTGTAATGGGTTAATGGGGATGCTTGCGGGGCATCAGAGGTCTAGTGGGTCATGGACGCCGCTGCGGGTTGGTCTTGTCTGGATTGATGCTCACGGGGACTTTAATACACCTGAGACCAGTCTGAGCGGGATGATGGGTGGTATGCCTGTGGCTATCAGCACGGGGTTGTGTCTGGATCATATTCGTAGGACCAGTGGACTTGATCCTCCGCTGGCTATGCAGTATGTGACTATGGTGGGTGTCAGGGATACTGATCCATGGGAGCAGCATCTTTTGGATAAGCATGGGGTATCGCAGATAAGTGTGGATGATGTTAAGAGACTTAGTCCAGCTATTGATATGGAGATGGATCGTCTTAGCCGGGTTACGGATCTAATCTATGTACACGTGGATCTGGATGTACTGGATCCGGTGGATATCCCGGGGGCCCATTTGGCGCAGGTCGTCTGGTCGGTGGTTCCCTGTGGCGGATCGTTCGGGTC
>CAZLHA010000032.1:0-18787 GCA_964559155.1 uncultured Candidatus Bathyarchaeia archaeon
CAAGCATCATACCCAGTATATGCACACCCTAAGAGATGGCCTGGATGCAGCGATACAGATAAGTAGCGCAAGAGTAGAAGATGGAAGTCTTAGCGGAGCACCTCTAAAAGAGTCTATCACATGGGGTAAACTAAAGAAGGGAAAATTAGAGAAAAACACAGCCACCATCTTCGGAGAAGTGACCTCATTATTTCCCCTAATAGTCGCTGCTGCGTTAGAGAAAATAAATTAGGCTTCTTCTCGGGCAAGTTTCGCTCCCTTTGTAAGGTTACAGAGCTTGTTATAAGCTATCTCCCAGCTACGTGTTCTTAATCCACAGTCTGGGCTGACCCAAACATTCTCAGACCCTACAATATCCGAGACATAGAGAATACGATCCCTTACCAGTTCCGCGCTCTCCACAAAGTCTGTGTGGACATCAAGGAAACCTGGAGCATATGCGCCCTCATAACCGTTATCTAAGAATGCTTGTAATCCATCATAGCCAGAATGCTTTTTACCCTCTTTACGAGTATCCCTGTTAGCGAATTCAAGGCTAAGCTGGCTGCATTTCTTCAAGTCTGGAACATATTCTGCGAGAAGATCATAGTTGCTGAAACAGTTATGTAGACTGAAGTTGATGTCAAATCCTTCAGTTAACAGGTTATAGGCTTCGACGAACATCTCCATCTCCTCAGGTTTTTCCTTGGTGGTAACTGCCGGTTCATCTATCTGGATCCATTTCACGCCTGCTTCTACCAGTTTCTCAAACTCTGGTTTCAGTGCTTCTTCCACTAGATCAAAGATCAAATCTCTACGTGCTCGATGTCTTCTCTCAGGGAAGCTAGGTATATCACTGTGTTTTTTCTCATAATACTCGTTGTAAGTCCAGTCAGTTAGTGTATATGGGCCGGTAATAGGCACCTTGAGTGGTTTATCAGTCAGCTTCTTCACATCGTTGTACTCGTCCACATAATATGCCTCACCGTAAGCCACCTTACCGACTACGCTGGCCTTCTTGAAGTACCGGTAATCAAAGCTCTTTATCCAGCCACTGAACTTGAACCCATCGAGACTCCTAATGACATGCTCATACATCTCAACCCTCCACTGCTCACCATCATAAACATAGTCTAACCCAGCTTTCTCAAACAATTTAAGCACAAACAAGGCGCTCCATTCAAGGATATCCTGTTTGCGACTAGGGGAATCACCTTTCAGGACAGTTTCTAGTTGGGCGTAATCCAGCCCTAGCTTGTCCGCCCATTTCTTCGCGTACACAAGGTCAAACTGTCTAAGTTTTCTACCAGCATATCCTCTAACCCTCCAAGAGGACTTTGCCATGCTGCCTATCTCATAAGTCTTGAATAACTTGGTCATTGATCTTCCTCCCTTAGTTGTTCAGCTACATTAGTCACGGTCAATAGTTTGGATTGGGCTTTTTCCCAAGTTAGGAAATCGAGGTCACAGTTGGTAGAGACTATTAATCGCTCTGGGTTGGATTCCTCGATGAAAGAGTTGCTTAGAGCTACAAGTTCATCAACGTTCTCCTGTAGAGTGTTCCTAGCGTCAACTAGGCCTAGGGATAATCCACCCTTGAAGCTATATTCCTTGATAGAATCAACATCAGTCTCATAACAGTCAAACCCAAGGTCATCTACGCTCCAGTCAAGTACGTGGTTTATTATCGGTGCAAGATCCCCGAAGAAAGTATGTAGACATGTTCTAGCCTCTACGTCTTGGGTGGCCACCTCAACTGCTCCAGCTATCTCTTGTAATAGTTCCCTATTTGGCACTGTCTTGTGATATACCAGTGCGGGGTCGCTTAATTGGATGTAATCATAGCCCTTTTTTTCAAGAGACCTGATCTCCTTGTTTAATACTTCAGCGAAATCAGTGAGTAAAATCGATATGTCCTCATAGTATTGGTTCTTGCTTAGCTTGACGAAAGTATAGGGTGCAGGTAATACTGCTTTGAGCTTGTATTCGGGTAATAGGTCTGTATAAGTATCGTTAAATGGAGGGTTACCGGATATTTTTCCTTTTATTATGGGTATCCTGTAGAAGGTGTTGTTATCGAACCATCGGTATAATTGACCCACATCGACGCCATTGAGTTTAACCGTGAAGTGCCTTAACAAGTCCTGTCTCTTCAGGAACCCATCATTGATATAGTTTAAACCACTTTCAATCTGTGCTTTAATCACTTTTTCAGTATGTCGTCTATAGGATGATTCTAGTTCTTCATCGCTTATTCTGGATCTATCATATTTTCGCGTAGCGGATATGAGACCAGGTGGTCTCGGTAAGCATCCGGATATACTGCTTTCTATTTTCATTTCTTCAACTCCTTTACCAATCTTGTTCCCAGTTCATCGCTGCCAATGGGCATGATATGGAATCCAAGGGGGTAATCTAGTTCTGATCTTAGAGAGTCTGCTAATTCAGATAACTCTGAGACCATGGCGCACTTGAAATCATTTGAATTAGTGAGCCGTTTCTTCGTCTCGTCAGATATATCTACTCCTGACATTCTTGATATTGCTCTTAAACGCTTAGACGTGGAGACAGGCGCTAGCCCGACTTGGATTGGAGGTTCACCCCACTTACTAATGGATTCTATGAAGTCAATTAGTGGTTGAGCCTCATAGGTGATCTGGGTTATAAAGAAATCAAAGCCATATGCTAGTTTTGACCTGAAATAATCCATCTCATTGGGGCGGTTCAACACGATCGCCCCCCCCACATTAAAATCAGTAGGGTGCTGGATCTTTCTAATATTGCCTTTATCCTCAGCAGAGCCATTGTTTAAGCCCTTTACTATTCTACAGAGATCCCCACTCTTTACCTCCCATACACCTTTGAAGCCTCCATTACTCTTTGGAGAGTCCCCGGTTATCAGAAAAACATCTCTAAAGCCAAGCATATGTGCTCCAAGCAACTCGCTTTGGAGAGCCAACAGGTTTCTATCCCTACAGCTCAAGTTAGGGATTATAGGTATATTGAAATGTTCTTTGATATAGCTACCATAAACTATGGGACTGATTTTCATGGTAGCCATTGGGTTGTCTGTAATTGTTACCCCGGATAGGTGCTTCTCCAAGGCTTCAATATACTCAAGTGAGTCTATATTGTAGCCACGTGGGGGAACTACCTCATAGGTTATTGGACAATCTACATTAAGGCTCTCATAGAACATGCACTACCCCCTTTCATAGTCCTCAGGACCTATCCTGTTTTTCGTATAATCATTAAACAGGTCTCCAGCTAGTTCCGCTGTGAAGTCCCCATCCCACCACTCGAAGGTTGTTAGGTCTTCATGGACCACCAATATGTGTGGTATACCTGCTTCAACAAGGGTTACATTTCCCTGTTTTAGCGGAATTACCTTTTTTTCACCGTTTTTGATTAACACATATTCCGCTTTTCCAGATAGGAGAATAGTGTACTGATTGTTTGGGTGTATATGGTTTCCACGGTAGGATCCTGTCTTTGTTTCTAGGATCGAATAGAATCTTCCATTGCGTTTGAATGAGTATCCTTGTCCTATTTTATCGAAGGCCCCCCATTCTTCTAGATTTAAACTGAGTCTTGTTTCACTCCTGTATGGATACGCACAACAGGTTATTCCTTTATTTATGGATTTTTGCTAATTGTATTCCATTGGGAATATGGTATAAACATTAATAAAATTATATATGCCCAAAGTAATTCCGTCTAACAAAAAATATTACACAAAGAATAAATATAATGATAAAATCCGTACAGGCATGCTCCCAGCATTAGAAATAATACCGGAAAGAAGAAGAAAACTAGGACTCACCCAGAGCAAGCTAGCAGATCTAGCGGGAGTAAGCCAGAGCTATATTGCAAAAATCGAGCCAAGTTATCTTAAGGTAAAGGCAATACTAGAGTCTCTTGACAGGCTTGAGCGCAGGGAAGAGGTTCAAGCTGTCGAGATAATGACAGAGGACCCTATCACAGTGCAACAAACAGTAACAGTACAGGAGACAGCCGAGATAATGCGTAAAAACGGGTTTAGCCAGCTACCTGTTTTTGACGGCGATAAACCTGTGGGAGGAATAAGTGAGAGAACACTCATAGACCAGATACTATACCAAGAAGATAGTAAATTCGCCAGCCAAAAACAGGTTAAAGAGATAATGGAAGAAAATTGGCCTATGGTTACAAAAGATGCGCCACTATCACTATTATCAAACTTGTTAAAATACTATCCCGCAGTCCTTGTACAGAAGAAGGGAACTGTCATTGGAATCATTACAAAGGCTGATCTTTTAGGCGTGTTTAGCGGTTAACAAATTTTTTTAAGATAGTCTTACATCACGTACCTCATGAACCTGAATCGTAAAAAGATAATCTCCATATTCTTATTGATCCTGTTATCGGGAAGTGTCTTCGGTCTAGCTGCAAATGTACTAATGCAGCCGAAGAACCCTAATGGTGAAATGAGTAATATCGTGGTGATGGAGACCAATATGGGAGCCATCGAGATAGAGTTAAACAGGGAGAAAGCACCCATAACGGTCGAGAATTTTGTAAACTATGTTGAATCCGGGTTTTATGAGGGATTATGTTTTCATAGGATTATTGAAGGTTTCATGGTTCAGGGTGGAGGCTATTATCCTAATGGTACCTACAAGATGCCCGGTGAGCCCATCGAGATAGAGTCAGATAATGGACTGAAAAACCTGAGGGGAACTATAGCTATGGCGAGAAGCAGTGACCCGAACAGCGCCACCAGTCAGTTCTTCATCAACACCCAAGATAACACTGATTTAGATTATCCAAGCTTTGATGGATATGGTTATACTGTTTTCGGAAAAGTTACAAGCGGCATGGATATAGTTGATGCGATAGAGGAAATAGAGACAGAGGTACACGAAGTTAATTACCCCATGTATAATCAAAGCGCAGTTGCTGAAGACTGGCCAATAGAACCTGTTGAGATAATTGAAGCATACATGAAAGAAGGATAACAAAAAAAGTTAGAGACTGTGAGCAACTTCACCGTTGATAATAACCTTCTCACATTTGGTCATTAACTCCAAAGGATCACCGGAAAGCAGCCTTAGATCAGCGTCTTTACCAGCTTCAAGACTACCAACGCGGTCAGATACACCCAGTATCTCAGCGGGTACAATGGTGATAGCTTTCAAGGCATAGTCATAGGGCAGATCATGTTTTACGCTGAACGCTGCACATATTGGCAGGAATCTTATGGTACTTCCAACAGCGTCCGTCTGGATAGCGAACTTGACACCCGCCTCATACATGGTTAATGGTGTATCATAACTTAGTTCTCTCATCTCCCATTTGGGACGAGAACTAAGGCTTGGCCCCCATACCGCTGGTATTTTTTTCTCAGCAATATATTCAGCTATCCTATGTCCCTCTGTCGCATGTTCCCAGCTCATATCCACATCGAATTCTTCACAGATCCTGATGGCTGTAGCAACATCGTCGGCGCGGTGAGCATGCGCCCTGAAGGGTATCTCTTTGGATAGTACAGGTTCTAATGATTCTAATTTGATGTCAAGGTCTGGTTTTTTCTCTGGGTCATCAGAGAAGCGCTCCTTTTTCTCCATATAGTTCTTGGTATTCTGGAGCCATTCTCTAAGTACTCCTGCTACGCCCATCCTTGTGCTAGGTAGCTCTTTTTTCTCTACACCATACACCCGCATGGGGTTTTCGCCGAAGGCAATCTTCATGCCACTTGGACTACGTATGAGCATCTGATCTACTGTGGTCTTGGGTGCGGTCTTAATTACAACACCGTGGCCTCCTATTACGTTGGCGCTGCCGGGTAGTATTTGGGCTGTTGTTATCCCTTCTTGTAGGGCAGCTTTTAACCCTCCTTCATCAGCGTTGGCTTTGATACCATCGAGGGCTCTAACGTGTGGTGTAGCTGGTTGGGTTCGCTCGTTCCCATCGCTTCCAGCCCAGCCTATCTTCTCCTCCCATATACCTATGTGACAGTGTGCCTCCACTAATCCGGGCATCACGTACTCCGCTTTCAACGTTTTAACGCCGTTCGGTATCTTTACATTGGATCCTATCTCTTTGATCTTTCCATCCTCAATGAGGATTACTCCATCTTCGATTATTCCATTGGTAATCGTGTTTACCTTTTTTCCAGTAACCGCTAACATGTCATATACTTATAGTAACATCAAGATAATTGTGTTTCTAATATAAATAAAAAAAGGAAGGTTAGATTTCTTCGGGTTCTTCTTTCTTCATAAACAGATCATAGCCTACCATGGTAGCTAACATGATGAATGCTATTACGTAGAACGCCATCCTAGCGTCAGGTGGGTTTGGTGGTACGCCAAGTAGGAACTGGGCTCTTCCGATGAAGAGACTGTATCTTGTTAGTACGGTGTATCCGTAGGCGGATCCGAATCCAGCCATCATGGTGTAGCGTGCTATCTTCTCCACTACTTTCATTGGTGCTGATTCACGGATTTCTCCCGTAAACCAGAAGTAAAGTAGCACGCTGGGTACCATTATCTGGATAAGGATATTGTTTATGGTTCCAACAAGATCTCCAGGTACGTAGAACGGTGTGTTAGCCTGACTAGTTATCTGGGCAAGGAATTGGCTGAAGATAACAGTTCTGAGGGCTGCGCCTATACCAGTACCAACTACCAGAGCTAGAGGCCACCTGTACAGGAAGAAGAAGTTCTTGTTGAATCTCCCATACCAGAATATACCTATCAGCATTACGATGGCGAACAAAAGCATCATCCCTGCACTGTTATTCCATTGACCACCCCATTGATCCCGAATATACTTCAAATCCTGACCAACAGCGTAACCAACAGCGACGCCTAGATAGCAGCTCTCAGCGATCCTGAACCAAGGGTTCTCTCTGTATAGGATGCTGTAAATACCTAGGGTGAAGAAAACAGCGGTCCAAACAGCTATATCGACCATCTTATTCCTCCTCCCTCGTCATGAAATACGCAATATTCCCAATTATTACTAGGAGCGTCACGTATACGTGGCTTGAAGATACTGCATCTACTCCTGCTACAGCAAGACCTGGTTTATCGAGTAATATCTCATACTCAGCGGATACTGTTAGTCCCGGCATGAGTGCTTTAAGCTGTCCTGACTGCACATAAGGTATCATTCCAGAAACTGATACGCCTATGCATCCAGTTATCTGGGGGATACCGAAGGGTGCGTTGAACTGTCTCATCCACTCAGAGGTTCCAGGAGTTCCAGTCTCAATGCTGATTATTACATCGATATCTTCTCCTTCTTGGATAGTCTCCATCATTGGGAAAGAGTCTAGAGGTCTGCCTTCAACATAATCTGCGCTTACTGTGTCGTGTATACTGGCGGCGAAGCTACCCATCGCTGTCTCTTGACCAGGTACATATCCTAGTCTTATCCAATCCTCTCCATAGACGTAGCCATAGTCGGCTGGGTCTACCTGTGTCAACAGGGTATTGAACACTAGAGGTCCTTCTGTCCAAAAGCTAACTACCACGATCTTTACGTCTTTAGTTAGCAGATGCTTCATTGTTGCGACAGTCATTGGAAACAGCTCGGGCATACCAGATACCCCGTACATTGGTGCGAATAGTACAACGTCTCCATCGTTTATCTCGTTCTCAACATAATCATACCAAGTTCTCGCATCCTGGCTGATTGGGATGGGTAAGCCTAGAGGGTTTAGAAGGGGAAAGAGTACGAATACCCAAGCTAGTAGGTATATGTATCGTCTATCCAGCTTGTTTATTTTTTGCATAATTGACACTACTCTTCACCTCCTCCTCTTAGATATCCACGTTCTATACCCATCAGTGTACGTACGGCTAGAGCAATGCTTCCCAGAGCGGCTCCGATAATAACGCCTCTCATGGTAGCCATGTTAGGAACCTCTCTGATCCAAATTCCAATGTCCTTGATGAAAGGCGCAAAGTTAGTTATCAGAGGAGCGTTACTCATGACCATTATTGTTCCAGCTACAAGTACTATACTCGCCTCAAGGTTTCTAGCTCTGAAGGCTCGGAAAGCCGCTGAGGTGATGAAGAAAGCAAGTATACTGTACATTGTTCCACCTAGGGGCGTCTGGACGTTTGTGAATAACCAGTTATAGACCGAATTATCTACGCCTAAACCTACTTCAGGAAATGGTAATCCAGTTAAAGCCATTATCACCGACAACCCGATTACTATAACACTATAGTACCAGCCCTCGGATTGTCTCTGGACACGTTTTCCATGTACCTGAATAATGCTGATGACGCCTACAAAAGTCGCACATGCAACAATAATCAATACAGCGTTTGCGGCTACATTGGAGGCGGATTCGAGTGCAGGAATCTCAAAATAGTATGGAATTACCTGAAGAAGGGTCGCTATGATTGTCAATGCAATCGGTATCTCAATTCTTCTTAATACGTCACTCATTTTCATCACATTCCATAGAGGTTTAGGAGAATGTTACTTCCCAATGTCACTGTTATAGCTCCGAGAAGTCCAAGTATCACTGCGATTATCCTGCCAACGTCCTGTCCGGCTAGGCTAGCAATAAGGGGGGCGTCATTGGTCAAGTATGCGCCTGCAGAGTAGATTTCCTCACCGATTAGACAGTAATCGGATACGACGAGGAAGAAGGGAATCTGCGCAGTGTTGGCAGTTCCCGTAATCTGCATGGCACCTATCCTTGCTCCAGTTTCCGCTAGTTGTAGTGATTCAGCCCAGAATGCACCAACCATGATGTTAGCTCCCGGGCGTTCTCTCATCATCATTCCCATATAGTTGCTTGAGAAGCCGAACTGGTTATTGGAGAGGAAGGGTACTTTGTCTGGATCGAACTCACTACCTCTTCCCGCTAACTTAAACTCGGTTTCTACAATGTCAGCTGCTACAGGCCAGACCTCTGGTTGCCTCACCGGTACATAAAGATCCGCGCCAACTTCTATGCTCTGTTTAGCCACATAACTCAGGACGCTTAACCCAGCTAAGGTCTGGGGTCCTGTTGTTGCTGCCCGGAGGTTTGCGATACCGTGACTGCAGAAGACTGGTCTACCCATCTCTACAGCTCTGCCTATTGCCTCATCTATGGCGTCTATTCCAGGAATGCGTCGTACACTTGGTACTTCACCCTCCTGTGCCCGTCTGATGTAGTAGGCTACTGCGCCCATAATGACCAGTAGGCAGATTAACCCGAAGATTCTTCCAGCTATTAGAAATGCCATATTTAGTGTGTCTCCTTTCTCCAGAAAATACTAGGATTTATCGAATATATAATATTCATCCTTTTGTTAAGGATAAAGATTGGATAATCTAAACGGATTCACACAATTTATGCGTAAATTTCTATAACCAGCGTTTGTTTAAATGTGTGTCTTGAACGCCTTAACAAAGCGACTGCTTCTCCAGTATATTCTAGAGGGTACAAAAGAAGAGTCTCTAGATCTAAATGAGGCAAAGGAGGAGTTAGTTATCACAGATGAGGCGTTGAAATCTATCCTAAAAGACCTACAAATCCATGACCAGATAACAATAGAAAAAGACGTTATCAAGGTATCTCTGGATCAAAGATTGGAGCTTGCTGTAAACGCGATTAGACTAGGGGCTGATTTTGAAAAGATAAGTAAATCTCTTGGATGGCTTGAATTTGAAGAACTAGTAGCCCGAGTGTTCAGAGAAAATGGATACAATACTCGAAGCAGATACCGGTTTAAGGCTGAGGGGCGTCGCTGGGAGATCGATGTACTGGCTAAAAGTTATCCGTATATTGTCTGCGCTGAGTGCAAACACTACACTACAGGAATGGGAAATAGTACTGCTAGGAAGATTATTGAAACCCATATCGAAAAGACGGAGGTTCTTAGCCAACACATAGATACGCTTGCGAATAAGATGGGGGTAGTAAAATGGAGGGACGCTATACTGTTGCCCATAGCTTTAACCCTGTCACCTACAAGAATGAGCATATATAGACGTGTACCCAGTGTCTCAGTATTATCATTACCCAGCTTTCTATCAGAGTTCCCGGGATACCTAGAGAGAATGATCCATTACAAAGTAGAGATACCAGAGCATAAACCAAAACCTAAACAATTAAAACTTGGATAAAAAAATAGATTAGTTGAGCTCCACGTATTTCTCAAACTCTTCTGCTTCTTCAGCTAGATCGAGTTCTCGTAGTGTCTCTTTCGTTGGGATTCCCCGTTCATCCCAACCACGTTCCTCGTAGTAGGAGCTGAGTAGTTTATCGTAGGCTTCCATGTCTAGATGTTTACCTTTGAGAGGTCCTGCTGGTAGTGGATGTTTGAACCATCTTGCTGGAGGATGATCCATCTCACGGCTCCAGTCATCACCATATTCCCTTGCCCAGAAAGCCCTCATCATGGCATATACACGGTCACCCATTTTCCACATCTCATCAAGGCTCATTTTGACACCTGTTGCTGCCTCAAAGTACTTGGGGTAATCTTCAAGGGGGTACCCTAGCTCGATCCATGGGAATCTGCAAGCTACTATGGTCTCGAAGAGTCCGCCTCTGATTCGTTGGAACTCTATCACCTTTTTCGCCTTTTCTGGACCGTATTCGCCTCGGATGCCGCTACTGATCTCCCAGCTAATAACCCAAGCGTCCTTGTGGTGTGCTCCGATTGGACTGGTGCCGAAGCTTAACGCCATACCTGGACAGTAGTGACAGTTGTAGGCACTTATCTCAAGTCCCTTGATATGCATCGCGAAGTCCTGTGAATCGCCGCCTATCTCCTCTGCTGCTGCCCGGGTTCCTTTGCCGAATATGGCGCCGTATCCTTCCATGTTAGCCATATCGTAGAGTAACTGTTTGGCTCCCTCAAAGTCACCCCAAGTGATATCCATATCTATTAATCCTTTCTCGGCGCACTCCATGGCGAATCCAATACAGCTTCCCGCACCTATGGTGTCTAAGCCCAGTTCATCGCATATTCTGTTGAGGGTTCCTACCTGTTCTAGGTCGCCTAATCCTATGTTGGGGCCTAACATGGTTACGTTCTCATAGTCTAGTTCGGATTCTATTCCCTCACTATCCAGTATGGTGTTTCCACAGATCATGTTACAATTTGGACAACCACGTTGAGTGACTGTTGCCTCGTGTACAGCATCGCCGTTAACATTCTCGATTTTCTCGAATTGCCCTTCGCTAAAGTTACGTGTTGGTAAAGCGCTTGCTGTCTGCATCATATCAGCTGCCATCATTGTCCCTACTTTTTTCCAGTAGGGATAGGCATCAAACTTGGGTATCTTCTTGAATCCTTCCTTACCTAGTTCGAATAGTTTATCTGGTTCCGCTGCAGGGATCTCCTTTGAGCCATTGAATATTACGGCTTTCAGGTTTTTACTTCCCATGACGGCGCCCATTCCTGGTCTTCCACCTGCTCTGCCTTTCTGTGCTACCACGGTGGCGATGTTGCAGAGGTTTTCTCCGCTCTGTCCTATAATTAATACACCAGTTGATTTACCGTGTTTCTCATATATCCAGTCCTCTGTATCATAACTATTCTTACCCCAGAGGTGGCTGGCGTCAAGAATATCGACTTCATCATCCTCAACGGAAATGTAAACTGGTTTCTCAGATTTTCCAGTTACAACTACTGCGTCTAATCCGCATTTACGCATGTTTACTGCTGCTCGGGTTCCAAGATTTCCATCCCCGTATCCACCTGTGAGTGGACTCTTAGCTGCAACCACCATTTTGCCACTGTTGGGTATACTATATGCAGTGTACGGGCCTGCTGCGTAAATTAGCATGTTTTCAGGTCCAAGCGTCTCTGCTCCTTGAGGTAATTCGTCCCACAGGAGTTTGACGGCCAGTCCTCTTCCACCGATGAAGCGTTTGGCTATATCCTCCGAGTAGCTTTCTAATTTTGTAGTTCCTTTTGTTAGATCCACTCTAAGGATTTTTCCATTCCATCCCTTCATGTTTATCGTTTATCTGAAGCGGTTATCACGCTTAAGCTTTTTACCATCGATTAGTATAATTATACAACTCGTAATGGAGTTTAAATTGAATTATATACTATTCAACTATCCGCCAACCACAAAAGGCATGATTACTACATCATCCGCCTCAGAGAGGAGGGTATCAATGCCTTCTAACAGCTCAATATTTTTACCATTAACCATAACGGCTAAATCAGGTCCACCTAACTTGAATTCACCCAAGTAGCCGGCCCTACTATACCCCGCCTCCCTTTGAATACGGTTTACTAGCGTAATCACTGAGGACCCCTCTTTTAGCTTAACAACATGTTTGGATCCCACCATCTCTGCAACATCACCAAACAAGCGAACTTTGACCTTCATCATGATGGCTACACCAGCGTAAATGATAAATATAATCCCCAGAAGGAGGGGATGCAAAAAGGCTAGAAACACTTTGTTTCACCTAAAGAAACCCTCATAACGGTTTTTTCCGATCCAGATCTACATAAAACACATTCTATTCACCAACACCTGAGAATTTAACATAGCTAAACAAGGAAATAAACCTACATCACCGCCAAAGAATAAGATCGTAAAAACTGTGTTACAGATTACTTGAAGAAATATTTCAGGTTTTTAAAACATCCCTCCTTTACCTAAAACATGGACTCTGATCTACTAGAAATGATTGAAGAAGAAATTCAGTCATACACCGACAAAACAAAGATAGAAAAACTACTCAGAGCCAGAAGAACGATCACCGAAAAAACAGATAAGGAATGCATGAAAGAATTCCTCATAGGAAGCGTATATGGATCATGTATGTTTCTTTATAGAACCTTCATGTATGGACAGACCAACCGCGATATAGAGGAAGAATTCACTAAGACAATAAGTAGACGTATCAAAGGATTGAACAGTGTATTCGTAGAGTATCTAGAAGAGTAAGCTACGTGTCAAAAACCATTCTAACATACCAGCCATCACCGGTCTCCCGTATCTCCATCATATGGTAAGTGACAGCTTTAACAGCTATACCCACCTCATGAGTCTCTGCGCTGAAACGCTCACCCTGGCAAACAGCAACAGCACTCAGATTACTGTGATCAACTGTTACGTGAACAGTCTTGGGTACAAGAAACTCTACATCATTGATAAAGAGAAACTCATCCATAAGATTAAACAAGAGGTTCTCCAAATCATCTCCCTCAGCCTCAAGAATAAATTCCTCCTTCTCCGCTATACCCTCGATGGGGGTTATCATATTAAACATACCCAAAGCTAGCTGAGCGAATGCTTCTCCAAGGGTCTCGCCATGGGATTCGACAAGCAGATCAGCCGCTGGACCGCCCTCAGGATAATTATAACTCATTTACTCCCACTCAATGGTCGCCGGGGGTTTATGGGTGATATCATACACAACCCGGGTGACACTAGGTATCTCATTACCTATCCTATTACTTATCTTCTCCAGTACCTCCCATGGCGCGAATGTAAAGTTGGCTGTCATAGCATCGATACTCTCCACTATGCGTACAGCAACAGTATGTCCATAAGCCCTCTCATCCCCCTTGACACCCGTGGACTTAGTGTCAGTCAAGACAGCGAAGTATTGCCAGAGTTTCTCGCTAAAGGGCTGTTTCTCAACTTCCTCCACTACGATGTTATCCGCCCTTCTAAGAACATCCAACCTCTCCTCAGTAATCGAGCCCACCATTCTCACAGCTAAACCCGGACCCGGGAAAGGTTGTCGGTTCACAAACTCTTGGGGTAAACCCAATTTTACACCTAAATCCCTTACCTCATCTTTGTATAGGTCTCCAAGGGGATCAATTACTTCCTTGAACTCCATAACACTCGGTAGACCACCTACATTATGATGTGTCTTGATAGTATCACTGTTCTTAGTAATACCGGACTCTATTCTATCAGGGTATATAGTACCCTGAATAAGGTATTCGGCGCCAAACTCACGAGCCTTCTCCTCAAAGACCCTGATAAACTCCTCTCCAATGATCTTACGCTTTTCCTCAGGGTCAACGACACCCTTTAGTCTTTCAAGGAATCTTTCCCTTGCATTAACTACGTCTAGGGTTAGGCCACGGTTTTTAAAGGCTTCATAAACTTGTTTTGACTCGTTGAGTCTCATGAGTCCCTGATCTACATGGATCGCCAGTAATCGATCTCCGAGAGCTCTTGCAGCCAATGCAGCTGCTACGCTGCTGTCAACCCCTCCGCTTAACGCGATTATTGCCTTACTATTACCCACAGTCTTCTTGATCTTTTTCACAGCTTCTTCTATCTCATCAAGTGGTCTCCAGTTAGATTCAGCATTGCATACTTTAAACACAAAATTACTGAGCATCTTGTATCCATGTTCGGTGTGAACAACCTCTGGGTGCCACTGGAGCGCCCATACTTGTTTCTCTTCATGTACCATAGCTGCAACAGGAGCCCTCTCAGTGTGAGCAATAATCTTCCAAGTTTCAGGAGCCTCAAAAACGGTGTCACCGTGACTCATCCACACAAGTTCACAGTTACTCAAACCTTCAAGAACCCCAACTGGCTCATCTATATATGCCTTAGTTACGCCATACTCTCTTGCTTTACCAAGTCTTCCGCCGTGCATATCCGCTAGGATCTGTAAACCATAACATAACCCCAGTACAGGAACCTCTAACGCCAGTATCTCAGGGTCTAATCGAAGCGCATCTTGAGACTTTACACTGCTGGGACTACCGCTGAAAATGATGCCACGGAGGTTCATAACCTCACCCAGTTTTTCTATGTCTTCTCGTGTAGCGTCACTGGGCAATATCTCACTGTATACGTTTAGTTCGCGTACTCTTCGGGCTATCAGGTGACAGTACTGTCCCCCAAAATCCAAGATAGCTATTCCATCCGGTAAATCCTTGGTCGCCATTACTGTGTATGAAAACCAGTTGGCTTTAATGGTTTTGTTTAAAAAAGGAAACCAAAAGTTTACTAGACTAGTCAAATAATAAAAGAGTATACACACAGCAAACAAACATGGTTTATCTAGATCCATTCTGATCCTTACTTATGCCTCAAGATTATAGAATATTAAAAACAGCTAATATCATTGGGTTCTTGTTTACAATAGTAATCAATGGCTTAGCGAACGCTTTACCTCTCAACGGGGTAACAACGGGAGAACTAAGTGACATGTACCCTAATTTATTCACACCAGCTGGCTATGTTTTCAGCATCTGGGGCATAATATACGTTCTACTAGCAGTCTTCACGTACTACCAGTATACTGCAGACGACGAAATACATAATAAAATAGGTTGGCTATTCTTCGCCAGTTGCATATTCAACGGAGTCTGGATCTTTTTCTGGCATTACATGTACGTTGCCTTAAGCGTCATCACTATATTTGGGCTCTTAGCCTGCTTGATACTGATCTATAGGAGATTAAATATTGGTCTAGTTGAAGCAGAGCATAAGGAGAAAATCATGGTTCACACGACTTTCAGCGTCTACTTAGGCTGGATCACGGTAGCCCCCATCGCCAATGTGGCGGCTCTCCTAGTTGATCAAGGATGGACCCCATTCAGTACTACATCGATCTATATCACAGCATTAATGATACTTGTCGCTCTAGTTCTAACACTGGCAAATATCTATATCCGGGGTGATGTTGCATACACCACTGTACTGGTGTGGGCTATTGGGGGAATAATAGTTAAACAAATGAGTACACCTATAGTGCCCTATGTTGCTGGGTTTAGCATAATTACTATAGTAGCTACACTATTATTGAAGAAAACGGGGAGACTACAAGTTGGTCAGTAACTGATCCATATCCTCGACAGTATTATAGAAGTGTCCACTTATTCTCATATGACCTCTATGGGCCTCGCGCCCCGTGATCTTAATTTTTTTAGATTTTAACTCAGCAGCTAATGGCAGGGGATCCTTCTCAAAGTAGCTTACTATAGGAGATGTTGGTTCATCAGGTGTGTACATTTCTTTTCCCATAGAGACTAGCTCATCATAGAGGTATTTTGATAGCTCCAGATTTCTCCGCTCAATCTTATCTATTCCAATATTGTTTAGGTAGTCAATAGCCTTCTCCAATGCAAAAACGCCTTGAAAGTTAATGGTTCCATACTCGAACTTTTCAGCGGAGCCTCGGGTCACCGATTCCTCAGGGTTATCCCCCTCATATAGTTGATTTTTCCACCCTGTTCGATCCGGTATAATGTCACTAATGTTATCTTCTCTAACGTAGAGGAAAGCCAGACCAGTGGGACCCATCAAGTATTTATATGGTGCTACTGAAACAAAATCTACATCTGAATTTTTATAATCAA
Organism: uncultured Candidatus Bathyarchaeia archaeon; assembly: GCA_964559155.1. Classification (GTDB taxonomy): domain Archaea; phylum Thermoproteota; class Bathyarchaeia; order TCS64; family TCS64; genus RBG-16-57-9. The sequence continues at coordinate 16,284 of CAZLHA010000032.1, forward strand.
CATCCAGTGCACCCACAGCCTGAGTGGCGTCAACAAGAATCTTGGCTCCATGCTCATGTGCTATATCACTCAAACCTTTTAGATCAATGGTTACTCCATTCACATAGCTAACATGACTAACCTGAACAAGTTTAGTATGGTCATCGATCATATTATCGAAGTCAGCCAAATCAAATCGATTGTCAAGGGGTTTTATTACACGACTCTCTACCTTATTCCTTACAGTAGTATGAGTATGTAGTGCATTATGCTCCCATTCCGGGAAAACAACGTTATCACCCTTCTCCCACTCAGTGCCGTTCACCACTATATTTAACCCACTACCAGTGCACATGGTGAAGGCTATTTCTTCAGGTTTAGCGTTGATGAAATCAGCTATTTTCCGTCTCAGATTTGTTGTTCTGTTTAGCCATTCCTGTAAAATTGTCTTGTCACCGGGTGGATTGAAGTTATACCATAGATCAACATATTCCTCGTATCCTTCCTTAACCTGCTTAGACATCACACCTACAAAGGCATTATCAAGGTAAATCCACTTATCAAGTAAAGGAAAATCCTTCCGTATGGTATCTATTTCCAATCCACTAACCTGCAGCATATGTTACCTGTACTCTTATAACAATGATAGTATCGTACGCCAGTTCTCATAAATGTTTAAACGAGGTAAGCAGGAACATTAAGTGAGTGATTCTATGAGCGGAGTAATGATCGTACGAGACGTCATGGCTAAGAACATAAAAACAGTAAAGACAGATGACACAGTGCACGCAGCTGTAAAAAAGATGAACAAGTTTGATATCGGCAGCGTAATTGTGATGAGCAGCGGTAGACCAGTTGGCATTATCACAGAGACCAATATTATGAGAAGAATAGTTGAACCAAGAATGGACCCAGCTACAGTGTGGGCAAAAGACATCATGAGCAGCCCATTAATTACGATCGATGAGAATGCAGCTCTGGAGGAGGCTGCTAAAATAATGGCGGAGAAAAACATTAACAGGCTTCCGGTTACGAAAAACGATAAACTTGTTGGATTTCTTAGTAGCACAGATATAGTAAAGTCGAGTCCGACGCAACTAGGAATCCTTGAAGAATTGTTAAGAGTTAGTTAATCCCTCATTATTTAACAAAACATTATTTCATTTTTACTAAACAAGGAAATGATTATAGCCAATTCAACACTACATTTGTAAGAGTAAGATGAAAGACACATGGGAAAAAGATGCATCGCACCCCGCAGAGTACCACAGTGTAGAGTGCCAGAGGGGAAGAGAATTCATAATAAGACTCACCACAGGGGCAGACGTATACAAGGCGATCCAAAAATTCGCTAAAGACAAGAATATAAAATTTGGTAAGATACACGCTGCCTTTATGGGTGGATTCAGTCCAGCCAAGATGTATATGTGGTGCCCGGACCCTCATGATCCAGATAACTGGCACAACGAGTCCTGTGCTAGCTTTGAGAACCTATCGATGCTAGTATCTATGAGTGGTATGATTCACACCAGACTGGTTGACGGAGAACCTGAACCATTCCCCGCTATACACTATGTGGTGGGAGGTGCATGGGATGTACCTACAGTAGGAGGGCACCTTGCAGAAGGAACCATCGTGAAAGGCGTAGTCGAGTGCTTTATAACCGAAATCCTTGGAATCGAGGAGTTATTGCCCAGCGACTATGATCCGGAGACAGACGGCGCCCCTGAGGAATGGTATAAAGAATCCTAATCAACATTTTTTCGATGAGGCTTTAAACAGGTTCTACATCTTTTTTGGGGAATAACCTTGGACAAGGTAGACATCATAGTAATTGGAGCAGGCGTCGTTGGTCTAGCTATAGGAGCAGAGATAGCTGATAAAGGTAGAGAAATGTACATTCTAGAAAAAGAAGAAGATTATGGGCAGGGAACCAGCAGCAGAAATAGTGAAGTTATCCATGCTGGGATTTACTACCCTAAGGACAGCCTAAAGGCCGAACTATGTGTTAAGGCTAACCCTATGATCTACGATATTTGTGAAAAAAATAATATCCCATACAAGAATTGCGGGAAAATAATCGTAGCCAATGGGGAAGATGAGGTAAAACAGCTCGAAGCCATTATAAAACACGCAAGAAACATCGGTGCAAGAGACCTAGAATTAATTGACAAAGAACAGGTACACGAATTGGAGCCCAAGGTTAGAGCAGATGCGGCGATTTACAGCCCCACAACAGGCATTATGGACGCCCATGGGTTAATGGATCACTTCTACCGGGAAACAAGACGTAAAGCTGGGTCGGATCCATTGGTACTGGATACTGACGTCACAGGTATAAGGCAGACTGATGACGGGTATGTAGTTGAGATGATAACCGGTGGAGAGACATTTGAGATAGAGTCGAGAATGGTGATAAATAGCGCCGGTTTATACAGTGATAAAGTTGCCGCCATGACTGGAATGAATATTGATGAGGCAGGCTACAGGATTTACTGGTGTAAAGGAGAGTACTTCAGTCTAAC
>CAZLHA010000033.1:0-18704 GCA_964559155.1 uncultured Candidatus Bathyarchaeia archaeon
TTTAACATTACTCGCGTTCATAGAACCGGTTTCAAGCACTGAGAGCCCTAGTACCATACATGAATCATATATATTAGCCTCATAGAAGCCAAGGTTATCGTCGAAAAGGATATGATATTCACGGGCTATCGGAGAGGAATAATTGCTCCATACCGGTAAATGGTGAGGTGATATTAACTTGATATCAGTAGATATTTTCTCTGGCACTGAATCTACATCTAATTGGTTTGCTACTGCATCCGTGCTAAACCAAGGTACATTAGCGAGACCCGGATACTCCTCTAATTCATGAAGGATAACGCTTGTCTCGCTGAAGCTAAGAAGAAACACCCCCATACTCTCCCGGGTTGATTTTGACCCAAAACTATTCTCCACCTTGTCTAGATGCTCTTGGAAATCTGAAGATTGTGCTGGTGGGTACTTGACTCTATCAAGCACCACTCCACCAAGAGCCTCATACTCATCAACAAACAAGTCACCAATTCCAACTGCCCAAGCATCATCCCGTTCAAGAACCACCATGTTCTCCACACCGTAATCATAAGCTACATGCGCCATGATTTTCCCGGTAACATAATCATGTGATGTGAGTCTGAATATGGAATCATCTTGGATCATGGGCTCCTGTGGATTAGTGGAACTGGGGCTAATAACCAGCATTTCCCTTGTCTCAACGTATGATCGCATAACACATAACTGAGACGACCATCCTCCCCCAACAAGTAAATCAACGCCTCTCTCGTGGAATCCCTGAGTATGTTCAAGTGCTTTTGCTGCTAAGCCTTCACCGCTAACCACCGTGAATATATATGAGGTGTTTACCCCAGATTCATTACAGATTTTATTTAACCGCTCCTCCGCTAATCCACATAGATACTGATATTTGGGGAGGTCATCTTTGGTTGGGCTGATTACCCCTATCTCGATTTCTCCTGATAACTTGTGTTCATCAGGTTCTATCGTTATTGGTTTAGGGGCAATAAATATAGCTAAAGTTAAGATTAAAAGGATTATTCCGAAGATAAAACCCGTATCTCTATTCATCAAATAAAATATATAAAACTAAAACTTAAGATTTGGGTGAAAAAGGAAATTCATTCCACAAGTTTCATGTAACAGTAATATTGAATTTCCCCTAATATAACAAAAGATTATCAATTCATAAAATTAAGCTATATTCCTAAGGGTGGAAGATAAAAGAGTCTATGGTCGAGTTATAATAACCTGATTCTTTGAAATATACTTCTTCTCCATCGATTTCCCATGTAAAAACTCTGTAATCGGTTGAGACACGGTCTCCGTATTCATTAAGTGTACAATTCCCAAGTACCCCTTGATATGATTCACAGACACTGGGTAAGACCGTTTTCACATTTATTGGATCTGATGAGTTAGCCTGTAAGACCGATAAAGCCATCAACCAACAAGCATCATACCGGGCAGCCTCATCATACTCTCGACTCGGAGTCGGGAGCTCTCCCACATTCTCGACGTATCGTTGATAGAACACGTCAGCCCTGGCTGTATCCGCAGGATACATGATTAACCTAGTGAAACCATATTTAGCTAATCGCTGTTCAAGGTCATTCTCAGTTACCAATTCCTCAGGTAGACCCACATAATCAAACCAAGTAATATTAGAAAGAATAGGGTACTTATCAGCTACATCCAGAAATACATCATCAATCCATAAAGGCTCAACAAGAATACAAACATTCTCAATACCATAGACCATAATAGTATCATTCATGTAATCAGCAGCTTTTTCCAGATAGGGCTCAAAGGCATCCGAATTAATGTCATACTCGACTAGAGTGGTTCTATATGAATAGTTTAGAGCCTTAGCTGTTTCTTCAATTACGTTGGGGTAAAAGCTTCTTCTACCTGTGTTTATTGTGATAAATGCCTTGTATTCTAGTTCTTTTATCATTTGTGCATAGACTTTCTCATATACTTCAGGGTCCTCATAATCATTTGGCGATAATTTATACAGATAGTCATCGGATTTGGAGAGTCCTAGTCCTACTCCAGATGGGCTGAGTAAGAGCATTTTATGCTCATTAGCGTAGTCTAGGCTGTAACGATTGGCTAGGCTGTAATCATGTCCAACTATTAGGTTTATCCCGGATTGGTTCAGTTGAATCATTTCATCTAACCCGGGCGGATTTTCTCCCTGTGATGTTCCTCCTTTATGAATTACTGGGGTCGGGATATAGTTGAAACGGGTTTCAATTTGATTATCTATGCAATATTGGTTAATATCATTCTCAGCCATGGTGACCAGTGCCTTGATTTTTTCCTCAGAAACTGGATGTGGCCACCTGCCTACGTTTTCTGAGAGCTTCATATATGTTACTGCAATCTTTACCGTGTTCTCGTCCTTGGGTTGGTTGTTTTCTGGGTTGTTTGGTTGAGTGTTTCGTGGATAACTGTATATTGCTACGAATACTATAATGATTAGAAGACCAATTGCTATACTGTACTTGTTTTTCATTGTGTAAAACTAACTGATATGCCTTTTAACCTTATTTGAAAAGAATTCTTTGCAAACCTCATAGTGAGTCAACTATCTCCAATAGCAGAGAATGTTACTCTCTTATGAGATACCTTTTCTCTATTGTCAGAGTCATATAATTAGAGTCACCAGAGATTATAACGTTTGAAAGTTCATCCTCATAATATTCAAGTCTCTCTGCATATTTCTGATAGGTTAAGTCTTGAGTATCCCCGTATAATTGAAAAAGGTTTGACTTGATCTCTACGATGTTTAGTAGTAGATCAGTCCAATGACTTCTGGGTATCGCCCAGTCATCAAAGATTTCGTATACTATGTTTAATGTCTGAAGAGACTTCAAGGCAGTCTCATTTTTTGATTAACCTATAGGCACTCAGAATTGCTACGATAATTGTTGTACCAGCAAGTGAATACACCCAATTGGGGGATGGGACATACATATAGAGGGGGTAATCTACCTGCCAACCACCACCCGATATAGTATCAATGTCCATACCCCCTTGAAAGTAGAGTATTCCATTTATTTCGAGGGGTAGAAGTGTGTCAGCATTGTAGAATTGGTCATCTTTGATTATTACACTATGGGCATTTGGTGCTAGGAAGAATAGTACGATAGAGAAACAGATTCCTGTTGTTAAAGTGTGGAAAATTATATCTTGCTTAGTACTCTTCATTAAAAAAATAATGAATAATATTCGCTTTATAATAATTTGGTGAACGTAAACTCATTTGTTTCATGTAACAAGTATATTGAATTTCTCGTATCATAACAAACAACAGGGTCTTAACTAATAAAATATAGCGTAGTTTAATTATTCTTCTAATAAACAAATTGCCAAAAAAGTTATAAACAAAATGGAAAAGTCATTTTATTTGATTAATGAAATCTGCATATGATATTCCATTTGTTTTCATTCTAGAAGTTATGGAGTCACTTTGGTCTAGATACTCACTCATAGAGTAAACTGCATCGTCATTAACCATAAATCGCCCTTGTGGACCACCTAGAACAATGTATCTATTTACCACTGTATCTGACTTTCTCAAGAATAGAACCATAATGTCGCCTTCTTTAAACAAAGGATCATCGACAACTGAAGAGAATACATTTTTCGTCTCTCCTCCAGTTTGATATATTTCAATATTTTTGGTCTCCACATATCCTTTTACTACCTCGATTACCTCAACTGTATGAGAGGTAAATATGAGATCATTGTTAGAGAATTCGTTTTCTAACGTTACTGACGATATTACCTTGCCTTTAATAATTAAATCAGATTTATCCGCAAGTTCTTGAACATCAGAATACGCATATGACCAAGATGCTTGAATATTGTGCTGTATTTGAGTATTGACAAACAATGAACCAATACTACATAGTATAAGGATTGCTGATATCGTGTATACATGTTTTTCTCTCATCCTTATCATCCTCAATAGAGATAATCTACTCCGTTTGCATCATCAGCTTGTGGTGTGTATATGCTATATGTACCACATCTGCTACCAGCTCCGTATGTGGCGCCATTCATTATCACGCCAACATTTGTCCTGTCATCTAGACCAAAAGCATGACCCATTTCATGGCCAATCACAGATTTTCTGACATCGGAGTTATAGGTTTTTACATAAAAATGGTTAATATAAACATCACATTTGTAAAAAAAGCCAAATGCTGCCGCCCAATCGGTCTCACCGTCCCAATCAACATCGGAATCATCAGCTTTTATAATTTTATATATACAACTCGATGGACCTGTTGACAAAGTAATATCGCTGACTGCATTGTTCCAATCGCTTGTTGCTGTACTTACTTCACCATACCCACTAGTGTCATAGTATCTTAAGGGATCAGTATAGATGGAAGCCCATATTGGTCCCATTAATTCGTACGCTTGTACGAATAGTGGCCCACATGTCATAATAAAAACAGACATTGAGAATAATAAAATTAAACTGGTTTTCTTTAGTTTTTTCATACTATCAACCATTTTTATTATTAGTCTACTACATTTAACATTTATTATTGAATAAAATTACATGTTGTAGGATAGGTGATTCTCATGTAACAAGTATATTGAATTTCTCGCAATATAACAACCCCCTCATAGATATTTGAATTTTAATTGAGGTACTTCATCAAGAAACCTAGACGAAACCTGTGGGGTGTTCTAAAACTTAGCTTTTTATTCTTTATCCAGAGAGTTCACTATGTATGTTTACAAAGATACAGAAAATAATTGTATTTTTGGTTCTGACTGCTAGCCTCCTCGTTCCGGTAGCTAGCTGTTTTATGGAACATATAGAAACAGAAACATTGTGGAATGAATGTGATTTAGCAGTTGTTGGAACCGTCCTTAGTATTAACAATACACAGAAAGGAGGCTTTTATCGAATAGTTGAGATAGAGGTAGAAACATACTATATCAAAGAGTTGGATGAACCGACTGTAAAGATTCGTATTGAGGGTGGGGAATTTGGTGATATGGGAATCTGGGTTGAGGACCAGCCTGAATTTAGTGTAGGAGAGCATGTATTTGTGTTTCTAAGTATTCCTGAGGAGATCACTGGTGATTATGGGTTTACAGTGTTTGGATTATTTCAGGGGAAGTGGACTGTTGAAGGTTCTACTGTGATTAGAGGCTCTCAGTCTTTTGAGTTGCCCTCTGATGAAGAATTGGCTCAAATAGCTGCAGGAAGGGCAGATGGTAATACAGATGTAGCGGTTGATGATTATAGAAATGATTGGGGGCAATCACCGAAAGAGATAGGGATTGCTATTTTGGTGATAATTATTGTACTATTGTTTTTAGGTCAAAAGGCTAGAAAATAGGTAACGAATTAAAAAATGATTTATTTTTCATGTAACCAGTAAATCTCGGGAGTATGCCTCCATACTAATCGATGAGTTTATCAGCACACCAAATCTTTTGACGATTGATTCTATGAAGAATGATGAGTGCATAATCTACAGTTACTATAAAGATAAACTAGTGAATACTTGGTGCAAGGAAAACACTAAATGGATACTCACTAGTACAAAAGGAAACACTCATCACGCAACAGCAGAACAATTCATCTCTCACTTATTACCCCCCTTAATGAAAGAAGAGTACACAGTAAAAGTAAGACTGAAGGACAAATAACGTTGGCTAGTTACTATATTTGAGGAGACGAAAAACTCCTTTTGATGATTTGTATACTTTGTCAGGGAATTTTTCAGTCAACTTCCAAACACATCCATTTATTGTCTTTGAGTGAAATTCCGGATTTGAGCTCTTTATAGCTTCATTAAGATCTTTCCAGCGGATTACTTCTGGGTTTTGGTCTAATAGTTCAAGGGCCTTGGCATAGATTTGACCTGTTATTGTGTTGAGGTTTATTCGTTCATCATTCATTTATTTTCATATATGCGTATACATTATTAGAGTCAAGGATATGTGAAATATTCCTTGATTACCTACGGTATCATGTAAAAGACATTTTCAATTTCTCGCTGTTTGTAATGGTTCTTGTGTTAAGATTTTTAACTGTTTTTTCAGGACCAAAATAGTTTTGATAAAGTATGACAATTAAAAACGTGATGAGACTGGATAGAAAAACAATTATCGTTACTGTAATAATAGGGGCAATACTTGGAGTCTATTTTTACCAGAGTTATTTCAGCCAAGTTGAACCAGTATTCACATTAGAGTACGATGATTTGTTTAATTATTCCTATTATAGAAACTATGGAAAAGACCAGTACCTTGTTGATAACTGAACACTAAGATACTATCACACAAATTGGACAGAGCAGGTAATCTGGTACGAATACGGCCCATTTAGTGTAGCCTTTGAAGCCCCGGAGAACGATATGACGTTAAAGTTTTCAGGGAAACAGGTAACGCCCGATGATCCTGATTTTGTTTTTCCTTTGACCCTTTATAAAGGCGGTGCATATTATTTTGAATTGGAGCCTCATTGGAGTGAAAATGTTTCTTGCAGTAATTTACCTGCGATAAAACTTGATTCATCTGGGACATATACGATAATCCTAACGGGTGTTGCTTACCCCGGTGGCCATAAATATAGCCTAAGAAGTGGGGATGAGGGTTTTGAGACAGTGGAAGTGTACATACACTTTCAACTTGTTGATCAGAATGGTCAGCTTACAAAGTTCAAGATAGATAACAGAATATGGGGTGCACGAACAAACCCAAAATGAAGAGGAATACAATTACTAACCCTCATGTAGCAAACCAACTTGGTATCTATATGTCTAATTCAACACGTTTCAAATCTAGGTGTTCTCGTATAGAGGAGATCATGGAAAGGTTACCTGCGTAGAAACATGTTAAACCTGTCAGGCTAGAATCTGTTAGTTAGGAGATATCTTCATCATCATAGTTGCTGGGCTTTAACAAGAATACCAGCATTACGATAGCCAGAGAGTCCATCAGAAAACTGGAATAGAAAGGCATCCACGGAGAAACATTCTCATAAAAATAGCCCCCAACCCAAGAAGCAGGGGAAGATAAGACGCTCTTAATGGTCCCAATTATGCCCATAATCTTACCCCTATCGCTCGCCGGCGTATACTCGACAATTAGCGCCTGCCATAGAGGACCACCCTGAGTACCATACAGATCCGCGCCTATACCTGAGCCAAAGCCGTTAAGGGTACGTACTATTGCTAGATGTGTGAAGTTTTTTGATACGGTATAACCAAGAGTCGCCAAGGTCATGGGTATCCTGCTGAGAATTACCCCCGTCTTCCTCCCTATTACATCGGATATTCTTCCACCGGGTATGCTTACCAGAATAGCTGTCAGGTTAGCGAATGTCCCCAGGAGCCCCCACTGGGTGGTTGAGAGACCTATGACCTCGGTAGCGTACACAACCGTATATGAGGAGATCAACCTGAGTGCAAATGTGCTTATCCCCATGATTATGGCTAGGGTCCATATATTCCTGGATAGCTCTTTGACGTCCCGGAGTACCCCCAATGGGTTACGCCTCTCTGGTTTTGAGACTGGTCTCTCCACCGTCTCGGTTATATAACTCCATTGAAGAAGTATGGATAATAACGTAACTAGTGCGTACACGATGAGCATTGTCCTGACGCCCCGAGTCAAACCAACCCTATCGATGATTATCCCTCCAAGCAGACTTGTGAATATTAAAGGGAACTCTGTCACTGTCCGGATGGCGGCGAAGGCTGTGCTAACGTTTTCTTTTGAAATTGATTCTGCCAGTAATGCGCTTGAGGCTGGGGCGCTGATAATGGACGCAGATGTGAGGATCAAGGCTGGGGCGACATGAGTCCAGTGAGATGCGAATAGGAAAACTAGGGTAGATAATAGACGCAGGGCCGCGCTTAGAATAATCACCCTTTTCCTGCCCCAGCGATCGGTTAGGATTCCCCCCGGTATCTGGATCACCAGCTCGGTGATGCTCTGAAAGGTTAGGATTAATCCAAGATCCTGTTTTGATGCACCCAGTTCAAGTATGTAGAGAGCCTGGAACGGTGTCCATAAGGTTCCAACGATCATTGACAGGGTCTGGGTCGTGGTTAATATGGAGACGTTTCTGGTCTTGAATATCTCTTTTAGTACCTTTAATGTTCCGGGGTTTTCCTCATGCATGTTACCACAAATAGGGTTCTTTTTCTCTCCCAGAATATAAGAAGATTCTTAATCCCATCAAATTATGTGCCGGTCGCGATATCACGCCAAATTTGTTGTATTCAAGAATATCTAGCGTATTTATTCTCCTGTAAGGGACATAAAACATATCTAAACATAGCCTTAACCACCTCAGACCATTACCCACATAAGCACCAAAACCATCTTTATTGATATGATAAAGCTCACCGAGTTCTACGAAGCCAGAAAAAGGGTCCAGAAGTGGGCACGACACACACCTCTCGAATACTCACCACCCCTCAGCGAAAAAACAGATGCAGAGGTCTACCTCAAACTGGAAAACCAGCAAGTAACCGGAAGCTTCAAGATCAGAGGCGCCACCAACAAGATACTACTACTATCCGACGAGGAGAGAGCCAGAGGCGTGGTAACGGCCAGCAGCGGAAACCACGCCCAGGGACTGGGCTACGCCGCTAAACAACTCGGAGTAAAAGCCAAGATCGTCGTACCCGAGAGGACGCCAAAGGTAAAGATAGACGCCATACGGAAATACGGCGTAGAACTCATCATCGAGGGCGATGAATACATGGACAGTGAGCGACTAGCAAGACAAATCGAGGCCGAGGAGGGTATGACATTCGTATCAGCCTATAATGACTTGGACCTCATCAAGGGTCAGGGCACAGTAGCCCTGGAGATGATTGAAGATCAACCCCAACTAGACACCATACTCACCCCAGTGGGCGGAGGAGGCCTCGCATCCGGGATATCCACCGTCTACAAGCAAGCAACAGATGCAGAGATAATAGGAGTCCAGAGCGAGACCAGCCCAGTAATGTACGAATGCGTTAAGAAGGGCTACATCCACGATATCCCCCTAGAGGACACCTACGCCGAGGGCCTCCATGGTGGACTAGAAGAAGGCTCGGTTAGCTTCCCAATCTGCAGAGACAACATAGACGACTGGGTTATACTCTCTGAGAGAGAAATACTAGCCGCCATCAAATACATGCTCCATGAAAGCCATATGCTCGTAGAAGGCGCAGGTGCAGTAGGCGTAGCAGCCCTACTAGCAGAGCCCAGCAGATGGAACGGTAAACAGATAGGCGTTGTCATCAGCGGCGGCAATCTTGGAATAGAAACCCTGAAGCTAGTATTGTGACAAGGTTAATACCCTTCTAAGACTCGACCCCCCATGCTCTGAATTCTATGGATATTGTAGAATTTCTTTATAAATGAGCCAACCCATAGTTTCAGTCGTGACTGAAATAACCCCGAGAGTAAATACGTATCTCAGCAACCAAGACCCGACTACACAGACACCCCTAGAGGACTCCCAGAGGAAACACCCGATAACAACCCTGTTCAGACCAGAAAAGGTTCAAAACCCCTGTCAAAACAACACTGAAACCCAACACGGGTCAACAACCAGAGAGGAGCCCCCGAAAAATCAGGGGGGGTACCCCGAGCTAAACACGTGAACAGCCCTGTTCAGAAAAACTTACACACAAAAAAGGCACCTATTCACCCCAAAAGAGGCTCTCATTCAAGGTAAAAATACGCTAAAATAACTCCATACCAACACCAGTCTAAAAAAACATATAACCAATATACACACCCACAATAAGCATGCCCCAATGCGAAATCTGCGGAATGGAAGTAGAAACCACCCAAAACTGTAAAAACTGTGAAAGCCAGTACTGCCCCGAATGCGGCGACACAACAAAACAACTCTGCTACGACTGCCTAGGCTGGACCGAAGACATCAACCCCCAAGAAGAACTCAACTAGGCAACCACCATGAACAAAGGGCAAAAAACACTAACCTCCCTAACAGGCATCATCACAACCACAAATCAGGCTCAGACCAGAAACAGATTACATATCCAGAAAAAAGAAAAAACCCACACAACTCAACACAACCGGTGACACAGAAACCGTAAAAAAACAACCTCATTCACCCGACAAACCGCCTTAACGTGGACCCTAAACGCCAAAAGAAGCGAAAAACAATGATAACCTCTTTAAACACCGTAAAGGGATTTGAATGGATATGAGCGGGGAAAAACGCATGGTGTACTTCACCATAAGCGACGCACTACGACTAGGCTTCGAACACATACAACGCAGACTCCAACGAACCACCATCAACGTAGCCTCAATAGCCCTCGCCAACAGCTTCCTAACCAGCCTCATACTAACAGACCTATTCTACGCCACCTACAACGAGTACCAAGGAGGAAGCATCGGCGTAGACACCTACCAGTACTGGCTAGTAGCAGTCGCCTTAATAGTATCCGTAGTCGGCATCACAAACGCCATGCTCATATCCGTCTATGAGAGATACCGAGAAATAGGCACCATGAAATGCATCGGAGCCCATGATCAACACATACTCATGTTATTCCTCGTAGAATCCGTAATACAGGGTGCAGCAGGAGGCGTAATAGGCTTCATACTCGGAGTCATCGCAGCCATACTCTCCTCAGGCTTCACCACAGGATTCGATATAATACTCAAGATACCAGCCACATCACTACTCACCTACCTACTAGGCACATCCATCCTCAGCATATTACTAAGCGTAATAGCCTCCATGTACCCCGCGTGGAGAGCAAGCAAACTCCCCCCAGTGGAGGCACTAAGCTATGAGTTATGACACAGTAATCGAGCTACGAAACCTACTAAGATACTACACCATGGGAGACGAGACAGTAAAAGCCCTAGACGGAGTAGACCTAGACATCGGCAGAGGAGAATACATCAGCATAGTAGGCCCAAGCGGAAGCGGAAAAACCACCCTATTCAACCTCATCGGCGGACTCGACAAACCCACAGACGGAAGCGTCTTCATAGACGGAGTCGACATCAGCCAACTCGACGCCTACGAGCTAGCGTGGCTAAGATGCCGCAAAATAGGCTACATATTCCAGAGCTTCAACCTCATACAAGTATTAACCGCACTAGAAAACGTGGCCCTACCCACAGTATTCGCGGGAACCCCCCACGACGATGGCTTAAAGAAAGCAGAAAAACTACTAGAATCAGTAGGACTCAAAGAACGGACAAACCACAGACCCAGTGAACTCTCAGCCGGGCAACAGCAACGAGTAGCCATCGCCAGAGCACTGGCCAACGACCCAGCCATAATACTCGCCGACGAACCCACCGGTAACCTGGATCTGCAGACCGGGATGGAGATAATTGACCTACTCCATGGACTGAACAAGACAAAGGGTCTAACCCTGATAGCAGCCACCCACGACACCAAGATGATCAAGGCCAGTGACAGGATCGTCTGGATGAGAGACGGGCAAATCGAGAAAATAGAACATGGCTAATCTCTTTTATCCGTGCTGTAATTCATGCTTATACGCCGAATAAGGGACCCCACCACGTGAACCCAATCGGATTCACCTATACTCTCCAGTAAAACCCCGTACATATCATCACCAATAGAATACACGCTGAGGGTGTTCTTAGTGTAAAAGTTCCCCGTGCTAGTCTGAACCGATTTATACATGAAATCTATTTTATCCTCCAGTCTCTTAATGCTGGACGTAACCTGAGTGGGATGAATCTTTAACCTAACAAGTCTCGACTCTACATAATCTAGGTAGGGTTTAACCTCAGATGCCTCCAGCTTAATAGGTATCATTACCCTCCAAGGCTCCTGATACCCACCCGTGGTTCTGTCCAGCTTCCATCTCCGCATCAAACTAGGGGTAATAACCACGCTATTCTTCAAAGCCGCGAAAGCACCGGCAACCACCGCGGATATAGCTAACCCTATAGCGGCAAGGCTCCAGACAGCTGATACCTTCTGATGCACCTGTAACCCGATATTCAGGATCGCTAATGCCTTATAGAATCCGAGACCAATGAGGTAACCTAGACCCCCCGCTATAAACCCGGTGATAACCGCCTCAGCTACGAAGATCGATGATACCTGAGCCGGGTTTAACCCCACTGAGGAGAGTATCTCTATCTCTTTTCTCCGTTCATAAAGACTGTTTAACATAGTGACCACCACGTTGAGCACCACGATGATCCATGGTATCACCAACGTGGCGCCCTTACCCTGGAAATAATTCCCCAGCCTATAAGACGAATAAGCCTCCAATGTGTTAGCCCAAGCCTTGTACCCTCTTTCCAACGCCAGTCTCTCAGCGAAATCCGTGGCATTATAGCTAGGTTTTACATCAACGGCGATTCTCTGCACTCCCACAGTTGGGAACTCCAGCGCCTTCTCTATACTCATAACCAATATTTCATGAGGTTCAGTCTCCTCCAAGGCCCAGTTAGGAGCCTCCCCCTCGGGGCTCACGTTAATCCATTTATTCGGAGTATAAGGAGTACCATCCAAGTCCTTTAGTTCCCTAAAAGCTTCATCCCTGTAGACCCCGTCAACGGTGAACTCTTTAAGACCTATCTGTAACTGATCTCCCATAGATAACCCCGTTGACTTTGAGAAGGACTCGCTGATTAAAACACCATCCCCCGTGGGAAGTTCTCCACTGATCAATGTTCTCTGAATGGAGGAGAAATAGGTTTCATTCCCTGTTATCCCCATCAACCCGAAAATAGGTTGTTCCCTGATGGTTAGCAGTGGAGCTTTAAGGGGTATGTTCTCTGCTTTTGGTGATAAAAGATCCGTCTCTGGTTGATTCTTCAACCAGTTTAACTCTCCCTCAGATAGTAATATGAAAGTGGGATCCTCCGGGCTCCAGTTTCCCTCCCGGATGTAGACGCCTCTCCATCCACTCTTCGAGCTGGATTCTCCAGTGATCAAACCATATCCCTCTGAAAAACTTGTGAGAGTAACAAAACTCATGACAAGCAAAGTTATTGATATAAAAGTCAAGAGAAATCTCAACCGTCGTCTACGAAGGCTTCTTCTAGCTATGTTGAATATGGGTGCTATGAGGTTTCTAGTATGAACTCGCTCATCTGATCCCATGCCTCTGAATAAACGTGGTAAAAGTTTTCCAATGATCATGAAAAAGAGATAGAAGCCCCCGGAGGCCAATATGAAGTTAGTTAATGGTATCGTTCTGCTACCCGGATAAGTTTTAAAGAAGAAAAATAACCCACCGCCCATTATCACAAGATCTACCGCTGCTTGCTGGATGAATCCATCTACGAGCAGATAACCCGTGATAAGCGAGGCAGTCGTTAAGAAAGCTATCAAGACATAGACGCTGAACCGTGCATCGCTGTACATAGTAACAAGTTCGCGGTGTGTGTGAGTAAAAAGAATATAACCATGTTTAAGTGAGCCAAAACTCTCATCAAAATCACCCTCAACGTATAGCTTCTCAGCATCATCAAGATACTTTATCCCCTTACTGAGAGCCGCCTCTTGTTTCGCTAGATAGAAACCATACTCCTCCATTTCAGTTAAACGACTTTCAAGTCGTTCCCGGGCATCTACCGCTATTGACTTACTGATTGGAATAGTATACTCACGAACATCAATAGACATTAACCCGCCCCTATTTGGCGTAGAAAGATCATCCAATTGAAAACTTCTTGTCTTTATCTGAGATTCAATCAAAATACTGATGTTAACACATATGTCGACCCGTGTATCAGCTGGAACTATTACCTCCCCTTTACCTAATGATGGTAACCTAAAACCTCCACTATTCTTATCACTGAATTCAAGGGAAAACCCACCGGGGCTTAAAGTATTATTCAAGTCATCCTGGACAATGTAAACTATGTTAAGGGGGATGTTTTCCGTATCTATAAACTGGAATTCACCCGTGAAAAGTATTGATGAGCCATAAACAAGAGTAATATTAGAATCAAACCCATCTTCTATTTTAAACTCTGATGGAACATAGTCAAAACCCTCTGTCCCAGGGTCATCCGCATATACCCTCATAGTATAATTTCCAGCTGGAACATCAAAACTAAAAACACCGTTAGACCCAACTGTAACACTGGCTATCTCCTGTTTCTCCTCAAATAAATGAATACTCGCGTTAACAGGCAAACCCTCTTGATCATACACCGTGCCACCTACGCTGGCAGAAGCTGACACAGGAACATACAATAAAAACAACAAGACAAGTGCGAGAAACACTCTCTTCCTAATCAACGCACCTGACATCATGCAATCGCATAGATACTACTAACTAAGGTAAAAACCTTAAGTGAGTTAAAACTCGAATTTAACCAAATGAAGATAAAGATAACAACGCCATCAACAGGAACCATAGAAGCAAAATTAACCGAGGAAAACCCCGAGACAGCGAAAAACATCTATGAATCCTTACCCATAACCGGCGAAGCTAACCTATGGGGAGACGAGATATACTTCAGCATACCCGTTGATACTCCAGCAGAGAACGGAAAAACAGTTGTAGACCTAGGGGATATTGCTTACTGGCCCCCTGGAAACGCTTTCTGCATCTTCTTCGGACCCACGCCGATGAGCAAAGGAGACGAGATACGACCAGCCAGCGCTGTAAACGTAATCGGTAAAATCATAGGCGACCCAAAACTATTCAAGAAGGTTAAGAGTGGCGAAAAAGTGGAAATAGAGAAAGCCTAGCTACCTACCCGCTAACCATATTTTTTCTTGCAAATTATCATACAGATCCTGTATATTCTGTCTAGTAGCTGTGACACCATAAACTGGTCCCGAGTCAAAGCTCCAGAAATCCACCCCAATACTATATCTGAAATCCACCACAGGATGAGCCGGTGTCTCCTCAAGTAATCGAGAGAGGACTTTGTACATTGCTTCCTCCGACACATCTCCTGATTGAAGAGCTATCCCATATACATCAATGAATAGTTTATTCAATGCAGGTAAACCAGGTTTCTGGAGCATAGAGAATTCTTTGGGGGCTGTGAAGCATTCAGGATAGATATCATATAACGCATTCCAGTAATCTATTAACAGATATGCTATGCTTTTAATGGGCATATTCTTGAAGTAACGCTCACCCAGAATCTCAACAACAGAGGATACCATCTCTCTATCCTTAATTATATGATCAATTTGTTTTGCTTCTCCCACTTCTCTTATTTTACCATACCAGGGGCTTACCGGGTCTTTATTCAATATGTCAACAATTTCCACAGCATAACCTCTGGCAAGCCCTCTTTTTCCCTCAAGATCCAGTAACCATTCTTCGCCTTTTTTCAGTAACATCCTCTGTAGATGGCGGTAAACCAGATCAGTTTTTACCCCTTTTTGACGCCTGTTTACTATGTAGAATAGAAGCATCTCATCAAATCTATCAGGTAATTGTAATATACTAACGATTATCGGGTAATCGTTAAAGTCTCTATTACGCGATATTGCTCTTTTTAAAGACTCTACTCTATGCTGTCCATCTATAATCCAGAACTCATCGCTTTGCGTATCAAGCGTACCAAAACTAAAACCGGCATGAGTTTTTTCTTCTATAAACGACATTTCTCCACGTACATTCAACAGAATTGAGGTAGGAAAACAGCCAAGTTCCCGAATCAAGTAACGTACAGCGGAGCCTCTTATCATACTTAGCCTTCTCTCACTTGGGAACCTCTGATACCCCGTTGGGTTAGACGGAGTTCTCCTATCGATATTACATTTGTGAACAATATCTCCTGCCCTAAAAACAGTGATATATATGTCCACTAATCCCCGGTTTCCCCCCTGAGATAACTTGAATGCATCGATCTTCAACTATACCCCCTTTATTATTTATGATCAGTTATCTATAACAGTAACTATTGGAGAACAGTTTTAATCCAGAAACCAATGCATAGCCTATGGGAAACCCATCAGATTATCTGGAGATAATGAGACCCGTTAACTCAATTATGGTAGGTGTCGCCATAATCGTAGGCGCCGTAATCACAGGCGGGTTCTCCATACTAGCTAACTTACTATTACTAGGGTACTCCTTCATCACAGGTTTCACCTTAACCGGAGCATCGATGACCATCAATGACTATTATGATAAAGAGATCGATACAATCAATGAACCTAATAGGCCCATACCAAGTGGAAGAATATCCCCCCGTAGAGCCATCATATTCACTGCATTACTAAGCATAACTGGTCTGGTCTCCTCTTGGTGCATATCTTTGGAGGCTTTTACTGTAGCTCTTATCGCATGGATAGTCATGATGCTGTACAGCATGTGGGGTAAAAAAACTGGTTTCCTAGGAAACCTGATGGTAAGCACATGCATAGCGCTTCCATTTGTTTACGGGGGTTTATTATCAAGCCGTGTATGGCCATCGATGAGTTTCAGTGTCCTAGCTTTTCTATCAAATACCGGGCGTGAGATAACCAAAGGCATAGTCGATGTAGAGGGGGATAAAGAAGCCGGTGTTAACACGATAGCTGTGGTTAATGGATCAAGCAGGGCCGCGGATATTGCTACCCTTTTCTATTTATCTGCTGTTGCTTCTTCAGTTATCCCTATTTATCTAGATCTGGTCTCCTATTGGTATATTCCATTTGTTGCTATAACCGATGTAGGATTAATAATAAGTAGCTATCAGGTAACCGCAGATCCCAGTAGAGAAACAGCGAAAAAAATCAAAACCCAGATACTGTACTATATGATAATAGGATTAATAGGCTTCGCAGCTGGAAGCCTATTATAAGAAAACAGGATTATCTTGAGGACCTTGCGATCCGCTCGACTTCTTGCTTACGACGTACGGCGAAATTATTACCGTCATTGTTAGCCGCACCTATTAACTGATCAGCTACGACCTCTTCAAGAGTCGATCTGTCGTTAAATGTCTGATTCTTAATCCCTGTTGCAATATAACGTAAAGCCAAGTCTACCCTACGCTGTGGGCTGCAGTCAACTGCAAGACGATAAACAACACCACCATAACCGATCCTAGTAGTATCCTCGTTTGGGGCACTGTTCTCGATAGCCCTTACCAGTACTTCAATAGGGTTACGCCCTGTCTTTAGATTGATTATTGTCAACGCTGTCTTTACCGAGCTTGTGATTCTTACCTTGTCTCCCCCGCTGGTACCTGGTTTCATTAAGTTATTGATCAGTCGCTCTACGATACTCAGGTTGCTTTTTCTGAATTTTCGTGCCGTATGTCTTCCTCCGCTGTGAGGTAGGTAGACTGGGTCAAGGTTGATGTAGCGTTTGAGGCCTATGTCTCTTACCTCTATGCCTTCAAAGCCCCATTCCCCGAAGAGCTTTATTCCCTCGTCTTGAACTTGTACTTCGTCTTCGCTCATTTGACCACTTCTTGAGTGTACAGTGACTTTGAAAGGGGTACCCAAATAAAAGGGTTGTCGCTTTTCGATTGATTTAAAGCAACGAATATCACGGTAATGGTATCATGTCGTTCAGAGAGTACGTCGCTAGCTACTATTTGCTATGTATTGTGACGTTTTTATCTATGTTCAGCATTATGATTATCAACCCTATTTTACCCATTTTCGCTAAACAGATAGGAGCAGTAGGGGTCTGGATAGGTTACACTGTATCAGGTTACTGGATCAGCAGAGTAGTATTAGAGATACCCAGTGGATACATAAGCAGTAAATGGGGGTACTTCAAGCCAATGGCTTTGTGTTTATTCATAACTGTTCTCGGAAGCCTTCTACTAGTATTCGTCACAAATCTCATACACCTTGTGTTAATCAGAGCTTTACAGGGGTTCGGTGCTCCATTCTTTTTCGCTGTTTCCATGACGTTCATTGTGAATCTTTTTGATTCTGAGAAAAGGGGAAGAGTCATGGGGATGTTTCAAGGGATATAGTTTAATGGGTAGATTGTAGTAGCAGGTGTTAGTGGGAAAATAATAGAGATCATGGGGTGGAGAGGAGGATTTACAGTCGCTCTTTCCCTCACAATTCTGGCATTATTACTTTTCATTATACCTCCATATATTCGGAATGAGTCCATTCATGGTCCTACTACAGAGCCGTTAAAACTCTCAGAGGTCTTGAGGGTTCTGAGAAACAGGACTTTGATCATCATCGCTCTAACAACCCTATCGGAGTTCATTATGAGTACAGGTCTCATAATGACCATTGTACCCTTATACCTGGAGGAAAGCCTCGGGTTTACTCTAGGCGATATAGGTTATATGATGGGAGCACGTAGCATTGGATTCGTCGTAGCCATGTTTACCATGGGCATTATCTCGGATAAAGTGGGACGAAAACCGGTCCTAGTTTTCGGTCTCATTGGGACATCGATATTAGGGGTTGTGATGAGTTTCTTTACATCATTCGCAGCTATCGCGGGTATTATCGCTTTTATCGGCTTCACTTCTGGTGCCATATGGATCGTCGGACCGGTTATATCCGCTGAAGCAGTGGAACAGAGTAAACGAGGTGCAGCTATTGGCGCCTATCGAACTTTTTTTGATCTCGGATCCTTCGTTGGCCCTATCTTGATGACTGCTGTAATGACCAATATGAATGTTCAGACATGTTTCTATCTGGTAGCATTTTTTAATGCTAATTACCGTACCTCTAGTAACTAGAATCAATGTAGATTAAGAAAAATTTTTATCGCATTGCTTTTTGGGCTTTGCCTAGTACTAGTAGTTTCAGGGGAACGCCG
>CAZLHA010000034.1:0-18483 GCA_964559155.1 uncultured Candidatus Bathyarchaeia archaeon
GAAGTATAGATAGATCTGTTGATAGAGCGCAGTCGATCGGCTGTGATACTTTCCAGGTGTTTACCCGGAACCCCCGTATGTGGAAAGCCAAGAAACTTGAGGATAAAGAAGTAGCATCATTCAAAGAGAAACTGTGTGAATCCAGTATTGGTCCCGTGATTAGTCATATGCCTTATCTGCCTAATCTTAGTTCCTCTAACTCAGAAACATATAAGAAATCAGTTGATACCCTAGAACTGGAGTTGAAGCGGTGTAATACTCTAGGTATTCCTTATGTTGTTACTCACCTTGGAAGCCACTTGGGTAAAGGTGAAGAAAGGGGGAGGGAACAGGTAGTTAATGCTATCAACAATGTTATCACAAGGTTTGATAAACATCCCATGATCTTACTAGAGAACACCTCTGGGAAAACCAATGAAGTGGGGTCCACCTTCAAGGAGATCGCCGATATACTTGACGAGGTAAAAACCAAGAACATAGGGATATGTTTTGATACCTGTCATGCTTATGCAAGAGGATATAATATCGCATCTAAGAATGGGTTAAAGGAGGCTATAGATGAGATTGAGACTAACATTGGTCTTGAACGTGTAAAGGTTGTGCATGTTAATGACTCAAGGGGAGAACTTGGGTCAAGAATGGATAGACATCATCATATCGGTTTTGGGAACATTGGAAGAGAAGGTTTTCTAACTTTTCTAGATAGTCCATTCAAGGATAAACCGTTGATTCTTGAGACTCCTGTGGATGAGGTTAGGACTGATAAGGATAATCTTGAGAAGCTACGTGAACTATATTTAAAGGTGAGTTAGTAAGGTGGTTTGATAGCTGGATGTGGCGGTCTCACCCAGAATTATTCTTAGCGTCGTTTGACTTAGTTCCATTAACTCCCTATAGGTTAAGGTTGGATACATTTTCTTGCAAACACGTATAATTGGGTCTACGGTGGTTATCTTCTTGTTTTTTATGGCAGCGTATTTCTTTGTACTGCGAACTAGTCTTTGTATTTGATCCGCTCGCATGTTGTTAACGTTTGCCATATCTGTTTCGACCAAGAAAAGTATTAATTTCTTAGTATATAAATGTTTCATGGTTTACCCCAAATTTATTTCTAGAGAGGTTAGTGAAAGTGGGGTTTATGTTTTCTTTGTATTTGTAATGAGCGCTTAAAACGGCTTCTTTTGGGATAAAAACAAGAAAACCGATTTCATTAAGATACGCCAACTTTCTTCAACCACCTACAGCATTACATAATTTCTCATACCTATAACAAACGTGTTACCAAACAAGATAAAATGGGGCAATATTAAAAAGAAAGCTGTTGATCAATAGGGTTGCTACGCCCCGGTAGCTATAGTCTGGTTAAAGCGCTTCCTTGGTAAGGAAGAGATCGCGGGTTCAAATCCCGCTCGGGGCTCCATTTATACTAAATTATATTGACGAAGAAGCGCATCAACCGATGGCCCCCTACCCATGAATTCCTTAAATATTTTCATAGGCTCAACCGATCCACCAAGAGCTAGATAGCTCATCCTGAACTTCTCCCCTAACTGTTTTACTTCATCAACGTTCTCTAACCCAATCTCCTCAAATGATGAGTAGATATCAGCGCTTAAAACCTCAGCCCATTTATAACTGTAATAACCCGCAGCATATCCTCCTGAAAATATATGATTGAATGCACAGAGGAAGTGATCATTTTCCAGTGGTGGTAACACCTTGGTTTTTTTAGCTACTTCACGATGAACCTCAAAAGCAGTCTCCTCTCCAAAAGGATCGTATTCACTGTGGAGCTTCATATCTGTTAACCCGAACTCAAGTTGTCTAACCATGGACCTACCAGCCATGAATACTCTCGCCTCCTGAAGTTTCTTAATATATTCATCCGGTAGGGGTTCACCTGTTTCCCAGTGACCTGAGATATTTCTTAAGGTTGGTTCATAGTAGCACCAGTTTTCCATGAACTGGCTTGAGATCTCCACAGCATCCCACTCAACCCCGTTAATTCCTGAGACATCAGGATAATCAACTAGTGTTAACATCCCCTGCAAGCCATGACCAAACTCATGGAATAATGTAGTCACCTCACTGAAGCTCATCAATGATGGTCTATCCCCAACTGGTGGGGTCCCGTTAGCGTTCAAGTATATTACAGGTAGCCTAACTACTCTGTTAATGACTCTTCGATCTAGGCAGCTATCCATCCATGCGCCGCCTCGTTTCTCTTCTGGTCTACTATAAGCATCAAGGTAGAATGATCCCACCTGTTTCTCGTCTTCAAATACTTTGAAGTAACTTACATCTTCATGCCAGACAGGTACTTCTTCCTCGGACTCTACTATATTTACATCAAATAGGAACTCAGTAAGACTAAACATGCCGTCAAGCACTTTGGGTAATGGAAAATAAGGTCTTAACTCGTCATCCGTGAAGTCAAAACGTTTCTCTTTCAATCTCTCAGACCAATAAGCAGTATCCCAGTGATTAAGCTGTTCTTTCTGACCTGTTTCTGCTGCTATTTTTTCCAGTTCTTTGAACTCATCAATCTGGTTGGGTTTCGAAGCAGTAAATAAGTCTTCAAGCATATTAAAAACAGCCTCTACACTGGGCGCCATTTTCGCTTCGAGGCTGAGATCTGCATATTTATTATACCCAAGTAGTTTTGCTTTTTCTTTTCTCAGCTTTAGGATCTCTGAGATTAATGGTCT
Organism: uncultured Candidatus Bathyarchaeia archaeon; assembly: GCA_964559155.1. Classification (GTDB taxonomy): domain Archaea; phylum Thermoproteota; class Bathyarchaeia; order TCS64; family TCS64; genus RBG-16-57-9. The sequence goes on from CAZLHA010000034.1 coordinate 2,709, forward strand.
ATTATCCCATTCTCCGGAATCAGCTCTAGTCATGTAGGCTCGTAATATTTTCTCCCGATGGCCTCTATTTTTACTATGACGTAAGAAAGGAACAACTATAGGAGCTTCTAGTGTTATTCTCCATGGACCTTCTTCAGGTGTTGATTCATCTGTTTTCTTAGCATTGTTATATCCCTGAGAGGACAATTGAAGTAACGAGTTTGGCCAGCCCTCTATATCTTTTTCCTCCATTATTATGAACTCATAAGATTTTGTGGAGTCTAGGACATTGTTCATAAACTTTGTTCCAAGTCTTGATAACTCTGTGGATATCTCATTGAATCGTTCTCTATCTCGCCCAGTTAACCCCACACCAGCTAATTTTGCATCCCTTAGTTTCAGATCTATGACCCTGCGCTCGCCTTCACCTAATTCATTCCATTCTGGACCATTCTTTATACTCAATAGTCCTTCATAGATGGGCTTACTCTGTTCAAGTCTTAACCAGAACTGTACTACTTTTGGCTGCATTCTCTCATGTTCTTTCCTCAACTCTGGGCTATTTTTTACGTTCAAAAGGTGTCCAATGGGACTCCACGCATACTCAAAAGGGATTGTAATGTCTTCTAAAGGTTTGACAAGGTCATCCCATGTGGGCTGAATATCTTGCTCTATTTTCTTTAACTTTTTTTCTGCATCAACTAGTATCTGATTAACCGCTGGTTCAATGTGTTCAGGTTTTATTAAATCAAGTCTTGGAATGCCCTCGGTTACTAGAAGTGGGTTACTGGGTGGTGTCATGTCTTGACTATTGTCTCTGCGATTTAAATTTAGTTCCTTAGCGTGAGACCTATAAATAATGATGTCCATAAAGCCTTGAATTGAGCCCACATAGATTAGATGGAATTGTCTTTGATCTTGATGCTACCCTAGTAAATCTAGGTGGTTTTGTCGATTGGAAGAAGGCTCAAGCGGAGATAGTGGAAAATTATCTAGACCATGAATGTGATCCATCAATCGTAAATGAGTGCAATAAAAAAGGGCTCTTTAACATGCTTGAAGAAATGTATGACATCCTGTTGAAAGAAAGAGGCCTTGAAAACACTATAACAATACAGCAATCAGCCTACGATATATTAAGTCACTATGAGCAAAAAGGAGCTGGTTCGTGCACCCTCATGGATGGATGTCCCGATATACTTGACTGGCTAAAAGAAAAAGAGATACCAATAGGGATATGCACATCAAATTCACCTGATTCAGCCGAGACCGCGTTAAAACTCCAAGGAATAAGAGACTATTTCCAAGTCGTTGTTGGTCGTAAAGTGGATACTCCGATGAAACCGCATCCTGCTCAACTGAGGAGATGCTTTGAATTAATAGGTGTAAACCCTGAGAATGGGATGATGGTGGGCGATAGTCATAAGGATATTATCGCGGGTAAAGAACTAGGTGCATACACCATAGGTATCCCCGTTCATTATACTCGTCTTGACCTCATGAAGGAAGCTGGTGTAGACCAGATAATAGAAAATCTATGGGAGTTAAAGGAGATTATAGAGTCTTTCTAGACCACTATTCCCTCAACGTAGAAAGCCCAATAGTATAACCCCAATAGTACAATAACAGAGATGATCAAACCCCGTAATGCACGATCATAGTCAATGCTAAAGGATGTTAAGCTACCTACTAGAAAACCGTAGAGATGTATATCATGGGCTACCCAGACATCCTTGCTGAACAGTATAGAAGATACCTCAACCAAAAGCATGGATATCCCAATAACAATTCCAGGTAACGGAATAATCATGGCGGATGTAACCTTGAAAGGCATCAATAATAATAGAATGGCGATTGCACCAAAAATAGCGCCTGATGCACCTATCACCATAATATCTGACCCAGGGTTAACTACAACATGAAGAAGACCTGATAGAACCCCAGCCAACAGATAAGAAACCCCTAGTTTTAAGGAACCTATCTCAGATTCAATTGCACGCCCAACACTGAAAAAAACAAACATGTTGGACACTAGGTGCTGAAGATTTAGGTGTAAAAACTGGTATGTAATTAGCGTGAGATAGTTTTTCTCCATAAAGAATTCAACCGGTTTAATCGAATACAGTGAATACACATTATTGACCACGGGGATAGGTAAAAACAGGTTTATGATAAATAAGATAGAGCATGAAAAAAGGACAAAATAAGTGAAAAGGGGAGTTCTCTCCATAGTCATGACAATCATAGTAGACTAAATGCATGTAAAAACCCATCTCAAGAGTAACTCTTTTCTCTTAGCTTTTAATTAAATACTGGAAGGTCGAGTTACATGTTTGAGAATCTTAGACCCATTGATAACAAGAAAGTAATTGGAAGAGGAACATGGTATGATAAAGCAGCGAGTGAACTTATCAAGCGGGAAAAGAAACTCAAACGTAGCCTTGACAATATACGGACAGAGAGTGGACTAGGTGCCAGCGGATACCCTCACATAGGAAGCCTAGGTGATGCTCTAAGAAACTATGCTTTATCATTAGCTGTCAAGGTACAGGGCTATGATAGCGAGTACATAGCCTTCGCGGATGATAAAGACGGACTACGAAGCGTGCCCGGAGGTATGCCCGAAGAACTAGGAGAATACCTGGGATACAGTGTAGCCCAGATACCTGATTTGTTCGGTGACTGCCACTTCAGCTTCGGAGAACATATGAGTAGCCTACTAAAAGAAGCACTGGACCTAAACGGTGTAAAATACACGCCAATGTCTGCTTTCGAGACCTATAAAGAAGGGTTGCTAGACGATGAGATAATCACCATACTGGATAACCATAAAAAAGTAGGTAAAATAATCGAATCAGTAACAGGGCAGGAAAAATACACTGAAGCATTACCCTACTTCGTGGTCTGTGAGGAATGTGGAAGAATATACACAACACAGGCTCACGACTACAACCCAGCCACCCATACAATACAATACAACTGCAAGGGAATGGAAGTAAAAGGAAACTGGATAGAAGGATGCGGACATAAAGGCGAGGTCGATGTTCTCAGCGGTAACGGGAAACTAAGCTGGAAGGTAGAATTCGGTGCAAGATGGCATGCACTTGACATCAGATTCGAGGCATACGGAAAAGACATCGCCGACAGCGTGCACGTAAATGACGCCATATGCCGAGAGATCTTTGACTGGGAACCCCCCATGCACGTACAGTATGAAATGTTCGTGGATAGAGGCGGAGAAAAGATCAGTAAATCACGGGGCAATGTATTCACTCCACAGGTATGGTACAGGTATGGTAGCAAGGAAAGCCTAAACCTCTTAATCTTCAAGCGATTCGTGGGGACAAAAAGCGGCTCAGTAGAGGACATACCCGTCCACATGGATGAACTGGATAACCTAGAAGACATCTACTTTGGTAAGAAAAAGATCAAAGACGAGTTAGAGCACCACAAACTCACAGGCTTATACGAGTACGCTCACCTACTCCACCCACCAGATGAACCCGAAGTACACATACCCTACAATATAATAGTAAACCTAGCAAAAGTAGCTCCACCTGGAAACGAAGAAGAGTTCATGAAAACCAAACTCGAGGAATATGATTACCTCAAAGAGACACGAAAAGGAATAGACGAACGTATACGGATGGCCTTAAACTGGGTTGAAGATATAGTTGACATAGAACCTGAACCTGTCGAAATATCAGAGACAGAGAGAGAGGCAATAAATACCATCATAGAGCAACTGGAAGAAGCGACAAATGAGGACGAATACCAGTCAACAATCTTCAACGCATCAAAAAAACACAACATAAAAGCAAGAAACCTGTTCCCAATAGTCTACAAGATTTTAATAGGTCAGTCACGTGGACCCAGATTCGGCCCATATGTTGGGCTGGTTGGAAAGGAGTCGGTAATCGCTGAACTTAGGAAAGCTATCTAGTACCCAAATATAGTACTAATTTTCTATTTAATAAAACTTATTTTATGATTATTGTAGGGTTTCTTTATAAATGAGCCAGTGAATACTTTTAGATGTGACTAAGATAAGCCCCTGGGTTAAATGTGTTCCTAGGCAAAAAAGATCCGACTATATAGATATCCATAAAGGTACCCAAGGGACACACCTAGGGACAACCCGAATCAGCGAAAGGAGACAGGGAACAACTCTGTTCAAACCGAAACGGGGAAAAGTCCCCCATCCATCCAACAACGAAACCCAACACAGGTCCACAACCAGAATGGAGCTCCCGAAAAATCAGGGGGGTACTCCGAGGAAAAACCGGGAAAAGCCCTGTTACCCAAAAGGAGACAGGAAACAGCCCAATTCAGAAAAACTTCCACACAAAACGGGCACCTATTCAAGTCAAAACAAGCATAAATACAAGGCAAAAAAGAGAACATCCAACACCTTGTAAACTATATGCTAAAACCATTACAGATACACTATACTCAACAGGCAAATGAACTCCGAGTCAAAAATAAGCTCCATTAAAAACCACACATCATTCATTGATCTAATTATTAACACCAAACAAACCTTCCTCTAGACCAACATAAATAACCACCAACTCAAATAGTAAAACAAACCACAACAAGAAATACACCCAGGTTATAACACATGGTAGTAATCAGAAACCTTAGATTCAATGAATGGATAACCCCCCTAAAACTATCAGCCCAGATCCTAACACATATCCCCCAGCCACAGAAAACCCTACTACAACTAAAACTACCCATATCCCTACTAGTAATGAAACTATACCACAAAGAAACCATCTATGTAGCCGAACAAAAAGATCAAATAATAGGTATCTGCATAGCCCAACTCCAAAAAAACACCCTGATAATCGAAGGCACAGCCATACACCCCGATCACAGACGAAAAGGAATCTCAACCCAACTCAAAAAGGCAGTGGAAGAAACAGCCAAAAAACATGGAGCCACCAAAGCCATCACAAAAATAGAACCCACAAACAAACCAGCAATAAAAATGGCACAAACACAAGGATACCAAACCACTGAAAAAGAAAAAATATATGAAAAAACCCTAAACTAATCCTCCGCGTACATCTCACCATCATGCGCCCAATCCCGCTTGGACACATCCCGGAAGACAACCGAAACCGCGCTAGAAGGACACCCCGATCCCTCACAAACAGCCTCAGTAATCAACTTAGCAACACGCTTCTTAGTCTCATAATCACGACCTTCAAACCACTGTACAGTAATCCACGGCAAACAATTCACCAAACATATTACCCCCAAAACATAGATAAGAAACCTTCCCAAATGAAAAAACTCTTCCTTGTCACCAAGGCGGCGGGCTCCATACTCAAGATCCTCATCACAAATCAGAAGGGCAAAGACATCATCACCCGCCAAGACAAGAAACACATCACAAGTGAAAAACATATCCCCATAGAAAACCACAAAAACCACCAAACCACAAGACATACACCATGGACCGCCCAGATAAAACAATGTACTTCCTAAACATAGCCCTCAGCGTAGCACGAAGAAGCACCTGCCTAAGAAGGAAATTCGGCGCAGTCATAGTGAAAGACAACACCATAGTAGGAACGGGATACAACGGAAACGCAAGAGGCGTAGTAAACTGCGACGAAATAGGCTGTATTAAAAACCAGATGAACAGCCCCCAAGGCAAAGCATACGATTACTGCCCAGCAGTACACGCAGAAGAAAACGCTATAATAAACAGCAACAGAGCAGACCGCATAAACGCAACCCTCTACATAGCAGGCCTAGACAATAATGGAGAATACACCCTAGCCCTACCATGCCAACGATGTCAACGCAAAATAATCAACAGCCAGATAAAACAAGTAATACTACTAAGAGACGACGGCACACCCATGACCATCGACGTACAAGAATACATCAAAGCAGACACAGAATGGTACACAAAACTAATCCAAGACGCAAAAAACAATCCTAAAAACTTATAAACCAAGCACCTGAAACAGAATCGATACAAATGAGCCTAGAACAAAAAATCAAAGACTTAGAAATAGAAATCCGTGGAATCATCGACAAAATAGAATCAATGGAAGAAAAATTCGACGTAATAGATGAACGCCTAGAAGAACTTGAGGAAAAACTAGAAGCCTAGACTCGTATTTTTCTAAAAACCCTTAAAAACCCAATCAACAGCCTAGCCATGAGAGCAAAATGGCATTCGGCCAACACACATCAAAAGAAATCATAGGCACAAAAACCACACAAATAGCAGACAAAAAAATAATACTATGCATAACAGGCAGCGTAGCAGCAATAAAAAGCACCGAGATCGCGCGCGAACTCATGAGAAGAGGTGCAGACGTTTACGCCGTAATGACCAAACATTCTCAACAAATAGTACACCCCGACATGGTGGAATGGGCAACAGGAAACCCCGTAGTAACCGAACTAACAGGCCAAATAGAACATGTAACCTACGCCGGCGAACACGAGAAAAAGGCAGACCTAATACTGGTAGCACCCTCAACCGCGAACACCATAGGAAAAGTAGCGGCAGGAATCGATGACACACCAGTAACCACAACATTAACCACGGGAATAGGCGCCGGAATACCAGTAATAATCGCACCAGCCATGCACGCATCCATGTACAGACACCCCATAGTAATACAGAACATCGAGAAACTCAGGAGCAACAAAATAGACGTACTAATGCCAAGATTCGAGGAAGGTAAAGCCAAGATCCCTGGAACAATGGATATAGTTCAGGCGGTATTAGATAAGTTATCAATGGAACAGGATCTAAAAGATAAGAAAATACTCATCACAGCTGGACCAACAAGAGCATATCTGGACGCATTCAGATACATAACAAATCCAAGCTCAGGAAAAATGGGAGTAGCATTAGCGGAAAACGCGTTAAACCGTGGAGCCAAAGTAACCATCATATACGGACCAGGAACAGCCAAACCCCCCACCTACGCTAAAATAGTCAATATTACAAGCACAGAGGACATGCTACAAGCGGTTAAACAGGAATTATCCAACGAAAAATACCATATTGCAGTATTATCCGCAGCAGCAGCAGACTATGGTGCACCCGATAGAATAAACGAGAAAACACCTTCAGGAAAAGATCAGTGGACAATTAATTTAAAGCCACTACCAAAAGTAGTTGAAAACGTGAAAAAAATTGATCCAAACGTCTATCTAGTTGGATTCAAAGCTGAATATGATTTATCCGATGATGAACTAATACAGAGAGCTTATGATAGAATGATTGATTCAGGGATGGATCTCATAGTAGCCAATGATGTTGCTAGAAAAAGCACTGGTTTCGGTACAGACACTAATGAGGTTTTCATCGTTGATCCAGAAAAGAATGTTACTCATGTATCTCTGACGGAGAAATCTGATGTGGCTTCTAAGATATTTGACGTGGTTCTATCTAAGCTATAGAGTTTATTTAACCCTATTAATTTGTCCTGTTTCTATGTGACATTATGCGTCTCTTGGTAAATTGCTTTGATCTTGTTAGCTTTATCTATTTTAATTGTATTAAATTAAGCTACTTTAGTCTAAAAAATCGGTGGTTATTTTCAAGATCTGAAAATAACTTTATTAAAACAAAACACAATACAATGAACCATGAACAAACAAAAGATCAGTATAATCACACTAGCAGCAATAATACTCACAATGGCCCCATCAACCGTAATACACGCACAGATGGTACAAGACTCTGCAATTTGTTATGGCTATGGAACCGATTTACAGCCAAACGGCGTTGGAAACACCATCTTCCAATACACAGAGAAAATTGGTTTATGGGTACAAATACAAGACCCAGCAGACGTAAGCTACAGAATGATCTGGGAGGACCCAAGTGGAAGCCAGTTTAGAAATCAAGCAGTAGAAGTGGTTGAAAAATCTGGAGAAGACTGGGCTATAGTGTTTGACTCAATAAAAATTGCTGAGACAACAGCGAGAACAAAACTAGGTGTCTGGACGGTCAGCCTATATATTGATGGCGAACTGGCGACTGAGGCCGAGTTCCAGATATTAGACTACGAAGAGTTCGTTGAAAATATCCAGACAATCCAAACTAGGATTCAGGAAATTGTTGATGAAAAAGACGATCTACTTGCACAAAATCAGGAACTTAGGACACAATTAGAGTCTCTTCAAGCAGACTATGCTGCGCTAGAAGCACAAGTGGGAACTAGCTCTGACTATGAGGAACTACAAGACAATTACGATGAACTCCAGAAAGACTACGAGTCCTTGAAAGCAAGTCAGGCTACAACCAAGATGATGCTATACGCAGCCATAGTGGTGGCACTTGTTGCAGTAGTTGTTGCCGTGTACTTCGGTGCGCTCAAAAAGTAGCGCCCTTATTATTTTTTCATAGGAAAACCCATATTACTCTTTAGAGTACACGATACTCGACTCAAATTGACCAAGATACTGGTATTATATGATAAATGGATGCGAGAAAACGCTGAAGATATGTGGCGTACAGCCTTCAAAGAATCTATGGGCGACGAGGTAGAAAAACACGAGTTCATCTATGAGGAAAACATTGAGGGAACATATAAATGGTCAACAAAAGTAGTGGATAACGTAAAAGAAGCATACGGAAACCCAGAAGAAATCAAGAATAAAATAAACGGATGCGAGATCGTAGTATCTGGTTATGCTCCATTCACTAGTGAGATAATTGAAGCCTCTGACAGCCTAAGATTAATTGGTATATCCAGAGGAGGACCTGTCAACGTTGATAAACAAGCCGCATCAGAGAAAGAAATATATGTATTAAGAGCCGTTGGACGAAACGCTGAATCAGTAGCTGATCAAACCATGGGGCTTATCCTAGGTGAGTTAAGATATATTGCTCGTCATAATCATGAGATCAAATCTGGTGAATATTTTGAGAAACTTACTACGGTAGGACGTTCAGATTATCTTGGCTCTTTTAACTGGATGGAAGCTAATGGTAAAACTCTAGGTTTGATTGGATATGGACAGGTAGGTAGACGTGTGGCTAAGCGTGCTCAGGCCTTTGATATGATTGTAAAAGTGTTTGATCCCTATATTGACGAGGAATTATTGAGACACGATAACTGTGAACCAGTAGACCTAGAGACTTTATTACATGAATCAGATTTTATTTCTATACACGCTGCATTATCCCCAAATACACGTCATATGATTAATTCTGATGCTTTTAGTAAGATGAAGAAAACAGCCGTATTAATCAACACAGCAAGAGGAAGTATTATCGATGAAAAAGCATTATACGATGCATTAAAAAATGAAACAATCGCATCCGCTGCAATCGATGTAGCAGAAGAAGATCCCATTAAACCAGACAACCCGTTAATATCCCTAAAAAACATTACCCTAACACCACATACAGGGGGAAGATCTCCTGATACCGAGATGCGTGGATATAGACAGATTGCTCAACAGGTAGCAAGATACCTACGAGGAGAGGAGATTCAACCAATACATGTGTACAACAAGGAGATAATTAATGGTTGAAGATATGAAAATGGAATCTTTTCTTATAATTGACGCCGGATCAGGCAGTGTAAAATCTTTCCTAGTATCTCCTAAGGGGGATATATTGAAAAAATCTGAACATGTATGGGATAGAAACACATGGAACAGTGATTTTGCGTGGTTAAAAATTAGTGAGTCAATCAAAGAACTCACAGAGAACTATGAAGGAGAAATCCTTGGTGTAACTAGTACCAGTATGCGTGAGGAGTTTATCCTATTAGACGAAAAAGGCGAAGAAATAACTTATACTCTTTCAGATGAATCAAAAAAAATTGGAAAAGAGATTCTAAAAAAGTTTGGCGAGCAGTTATATCAGAACTCTGGGCACTGGCCAGTACCAAACTGGATAGCTGGGGCAATAATCCCCTGCTTAAAGATAAGCCAACCTAATCTTTTTGAACGCATTAAAAGTATTCTAATGATTAGCGACTGGGTTAACTATCGATTAAGTGGAGAGTTAGCTACAGAAGGCAGTGGAGCATGTGAAACCAGTTTATTTGATATTTCCAAGGCTGATTGGAACTGGGACAATATCCAAAAACTTGATCTTCCCCCTTATATCTTCCCTAAGGTTTTAAAAAACGGTGAAATCTTAGGCGATGTTGATGAAAGTGTTACAACGTTAGCTGGTATGCAAGAAGACATTCCTGTTATTATGGGTGGAGCTGACACTCAATGCGGATTACTTGGTATGGGGGTAAAAACAGGTGAATATGCTGCCGTAGGCGGAACAACAACTCCAATTCAACTAGTAACCAATAAACCATTAATCGATAAGGAGAAAAGAACGTGGAGTAATAACCACGTTGTTGGGGATGAATGGATACTTGAGTCAAACGCTGGTTATACAGGTAGATCTGTTAAGTGGCTAAGAGACGAGTTTTTTAAAGAGAAAGAAGGATATAAAGAGGTAAATTATTCAGCAAAAAAAGTAGCCATCGGCTCCGATGGATTTCTGACCTACTTGGGACCCCACCTTTTTGATGCGGGTCCTCCATACTGGTCAATGGATAAACTAAGTGACTTGCCAGTAGAACCTTGCATTATTGGTAGTTACAGTTTTAGTTTACCAGTTTTGGCAAGAGCGATCTTTGAGGCTAACTCTTATGCTGTAAGGTGTAATATTGAGCAATTAATAACCATCTCAGGTATCGATCTTGATTATTTATACTTCTGTGGTGGAAACTCCAAGTCCGATTTTTTGATGCAGATACAGGCTGATGTATTAGGTAAAACCGTTCATGTACCTAGAGTTAATGACTCTACAGCAGTCGGATCGGCAATATTAGCTTCGATTGGAACAGGTTATTACTCAACTCTCGATAAGGCAGTAAATAATATGGTTAATCAAGGTAAAGTGTTTGAACCCCGGAAGAGCCCCAATAAGAAATATGAGAAACATTATAGGCGATGGATTAAAACCAGGGAAAAACTTGGTAAACTATAGACATCGTTTTTATTACCATAAAACCTTCATGTTTGTGAATAAATTTGTCAGGTACTGAGAAAATACTTAGAGAGAGACTAACCAAAGTAAGTAAACAGCTTTTCGCTGATGGATTAACCCATGGTTCATCAGGAAATATTAGCGCTAAGCTAATGGGCACTAGTACGTGTTTAATTAAACCATCAGGGTACAGGTTTTGTGATCTTGAGCCAGAGGATTTCCTTCTAGTGGATATTAACACTCGAGAAGTATTGAAGGGAGAGGCTAAACCCAGTATTGAGACTCCTTTTCATACTAAACTATATCAGAAGTGGCCGGAAGCGGGGGGAGTTGTTCACATCCACCCCAAGTATTGCACAATTCTATCGATTATCGGAGAAAAGATAGTACCTATGGGGTTAGAACTATACAGTGCCCCCGCTTTAGCTAAGGGGGTTCCAATGTCAAAATTTGCTCCACCTGGCTCTGAGGAACTCGCGGATAATATGGTTAAAGCTATGAAAGAACATATCGCATGTCTAATGCCTCATCATGGTAGCACAACGATTGGTAAAACCATAGAGGAAGCAGCTCAAAACGCCAAGGTCTTGGAGTCTCTTGCTAATTTACAATACGAGATAATGCTGGTGGGTGAACCAGAGTCTTTACCTGACGAAATGCTGAATATGCTGGTTAAGAGGGCAAGAGAAAAAAGTTTACTTGTTTGATTCCTTTTTCATCTTAGCAAGTCTATGTACCAATGTTTTCCCTTCTTCGAAACCCTCTAAGGGTCTAGCTTCTACTAGACCCGAATTGATAGCGGATTCTAGTACCTTTTTTCCTTTATCTGTCCTAACTATAACCGTGGAATATCCCTGAGATGAACCAACGTTCCCCACTGAAATATCAGCGAACTCTGAAGCAAAATCAGTGCAACGCGTACATGTAGATCTTATCAAAGGCTTTACCTTGGAGAGCTTGGCGCGATGAAGTCTTTCATCTCCATCCCATGCATAGAATCTCCCTTTCTTTATCTCAAACTTGGTAACTCTTCTTGGATCAACGTCATTATCTCGAAGATATTTCATGAAGCTCTCATATCTGAAAGTCTCCATACAGAATAAACCAATCTTTAAAGCAACGGCATCAGATATCTTTTTGTTACTCATTTTTCCACTTGTGGCTAAGCTAAGGCCACGCATCTGACAGGTTGTACCAACTACCGCTATTTTCCCTAGTTTCTCTTCTTTAACAGCCTTCTTTACCCCAACCATTGTAGGGCTAGGAGTATATTTTGTACCCGCTGCCTTGACAACCTCTTCTTTATTTTTTATCACAACTGGTTCCGGTACCCAGATTTGGTCTTCTGAAAGCCTTGAAGCAATAACACCATCTCCTCCATCTTCAAGGAACTGGATTAATAATGCTGTAACTACCCCTCCATCCTGAGCTTTATCATGAATTTCTTCTTTAGTCACCCTAGCAGAATACGCCTCTTCGTATACTCCAGTTAATTCTTCTTTAGGTTTACGCGTTCTGCCAAATATTTTCTCTTCCATCTCTTTTTCATTGAATTCAGCAGCTGGACAGTTGGCATAACATATCCCACACTCAATACAATTACCTACCAGCTTTGGAATCGTATCTCCCAATTCTATTACATTAATAGGACACACCGCCTCACAGGTCCCACAACTAACGCAAATACTAGCGTCTATAACATCTTTTTTTAGATCATTAAATGTTTTCTTTACTTGACTCAAGTTGTATCACCTGATATGAGGAACATTAGTTTAACTATTTTTCCACTTTTCCCTCATTTTTAGCCTAGATAATTAATGATGGCAAGTTTCATTGCCTCAAATGCTCAAAGTTTTTATTCATTAAACTCCTCTTTGGATGAGTCTTGAAGGTGCTAGATATTTGAAGCTAGACGCGATATTTAGGCCGAGTTCAGTAGCCATAATAGGTGCATCTTCCACTCCTGGAAAGGTTGGATATGTTTTATCAAATAATCTCTTGAAGAGTGGATATGATGAACCTGTGTACCTTGTCAATATTAAGGGAGGCGAGATACTCGGTCAAAAAGCATACAAATCTGTTTCTGAAATTTCCGGTGATGTCGAGTTAGCTGTTATTGCGATTCCATCTAAATATGTTCTTCAAACAGTTGAGGAATGCGGAGAAAAAGGCGTTAAGGCACTTATTATTATATCAGCTGGGTTTAAGGAAACGGGAAGTGAAGGAGCGGAACTTGAGAAAAAACTTGTAGAGGTTGCCCAGAAATATGACATGCGGATTCAGGGACCCAACTGTCTCGGTGCGATAAATACACATGTTCCATATGATCTGAGTTTTGCATCAACTTTACCGAAGAAGGGAAGTATTGGTTTTATTTCTCAAAGTGGTGCTCTGGGTACAGCGATTCTTGACTGGATTATAGCAGAGGAGATAGGGTTCGGGAGTATTATCAGTCTAGGAAATAAAGCCGATCTAGATGAAGTAAATTTTATTGAGGCTATGGCTGAGAACCCAAATCTTAAGGTTATACTTCTCTATCTTGAGTCAATTGAACGTGGAAGAGAGTTCCTTAAAGTTGCATCCAAAGTTGTTAAGAATAAGCCTATCATGGTAGTGAAAGGAGGTACGAGTAGTGCGGGGGCAAAGGCGGCTGGAAGCCATACAGGTGCCCTAGTTGGGAGCTTTTTAGCGTATAAAAAAGCGTTTGAAAAAGCGGGGGTTATTCTCACTGAGAGCATGGAGGACTTGTTCAACTATGCCGTTGCCTTTACTCAGCAAAGCCTTCCGAAGGATGAAGGTATAGCTATTGTTACAAACGCGGGTGGTCCAGGTATTCTTTCAACAGATTTAATTGAGAAATTGAATATGGAGATGGCGGATTTAACCGATGAGACTATTGATTATTTAGATGAAAATCTTCCATCTGCTGCGGCTACTGGTAACCCTATTGATATTCTAGGTGATGCACTGCCCGATAGGTATGCTATTGCATTAGAAGCTGCTTTGAATGATCAAAATGTTTTCTCTGTAGTTGTGTTACTTACGCCCCAGGCCATGACTGATAGCCTGACTACTGCCAAGAATATAGTTGAGATATCAGAAAAACATCCAGAGAAACCTGTCATAAGCGTTTTTATGGGCGGTGAATGGGTTGCTGAGGCATCAGAATATCTTAAGGATAATGGTGTACCATGTTACAACTTCCCTGAAAAAGGAATCAAGACCCTAAATGCGTTGTATCAATATGCTCGCCATCTTCGTTTACCAGAGATAGATCCACCAGCGTTTGACGATATTGAAAGAGCCAAGGTGAAGGAGATCTTTGATTCTGTGAAGAAGGATAATCGTAATGTATTGTTTCCTCATGAGGCAATGCAGGTAGCTAAGGCGTATGGCATATCGGCTCCAGCCAGTCAATTAGCTACAACTGCTGATGAAGCCGTGGAATATGCTGAAGAAATGGGTTATCCGGTGGTCATGAAAATAGTAAGTCCGGATATTATGCATAAAACCGATATCGGAGGCGTTGAATTAAATCTTACTAACTCGAATATGGTACGTATTGCCTTTGAGGAAATTATGCGTAAAAGTAGGAAAGCCCAGCCATTAGCCAAGATATATGGGATTACTGTTGATAAAATGGTTCCCAAAGGTAAAGAGATGATCATTGGGATGAGTCGTGATCCCCAGTTTGGTCCAATGGTTATGTTCGGTCTTGGTGGTATTTACGTGAACTTTTTGAAAGATGTAGCTTTCCGGCTTGCACCCATGAATGAGCGAGAGGCTCAGAACATGATGGAAGAAACAAAAAGTTATACCTTATTGAAGGGTGTTCGTGGTGAGGCTCCTGCGGATATAGATGCGTTAAGGGATGCTATACTTAGGGTGGGTCATCTCGTATGGGATTTCCCGGAGTTAGAGGATCTTGATATTAACCCGATCTTTGTCTATGATGCGGGTGAAGGCGTTAGTGCTTTAGATGTCAAGATAACCCTCTCCTAGTTTTTCACGTATTCTACTGCTTCTTCGAGTGTCATGTCTATGTTGTGTTTTCTCTCGAAGAAGTAGGTTATGTTTTTTATGTCTCTTTCTAGTGTTTCATCAGCGTTGGGGTGATCGGATGTTATATATTGAGGCCAATCGATTATCCAGACTTCTGTCTTATCATCTATCAGTAT
Organism: uncultured Candidatus Bathyarchaeia archaeon; assembly: GCA_964559155.1. Classification (GTDB taxonomy): domain Archaea; phylum Thermoproteota; class Bathyarchaeia; order TCS64; family TCS64; genus RBG-16-57-9. The sequence continues at coordinate 17,859 of CAZLHA010000034.1, forward strand.
ATTGTATTCGCTTATGTCACTGTGAATTACTCCAGCCTCATAGGCTTTCTTTAGGTTGTCTAGTATTTCCATTAAAAATATCTCAGCGTTTTCTATCACTAGTATTTCTGAGAGCTCTATTCCTTTTATGTATTGCATTATTATTGTGTGGCGGTTCTGATAGATTGGGTTAGGCGTTTGTACCCCTGCTTCATGCATTAACGAGAGTGCTTCATACTCTGTTTCAGCAGCTAGTCTTGACTGATATAACCATGATGTATGATCATGATCCGCTAAGTATTCACGTTTCCTTTTTGTGTCCCTGAAACTGGTTCGTCCTATTCTATGGAACTTTACCGCTACTTTTCTATCATCAGGGGTTACGCCCTCGTATACATCAGCTTCTTTGCCTATACCTATTGAAGGTCCTAGGTACTCCAGCATCTCTGCTTTTACTAAGGCGTTCAGGGCTAATATGTCATATGCGTTATAGTTCATCAGGTAGCCGAGGTATGGTTCTTGTTCTCTGTAGATTAACTCGTGTTTGTATAGTTTACTTAGTCTGTGATATATCTCGCTCTCGTTTAACCCACTGATTCGTAGTACTTCTTTATGAGGTACTACTTTGTGTTGAATCATTCCTTGT
>CAZLHA010000035.1:0-5393 GCA_964559155.1 uncultured Candidatus Bathyarchaeia archaeon
ACACCCATTCCACCAAACACTAACAATAATACGAAGACAAGCAAGACAACAAGCTCGAATAAAACCAGTTCTCTAAACAAGAAATCATAATCTGTTTTCCTAGGATTGATCATATATGTCAGGTTTAGCAAATACCATAGTATGGTCTGGGAGCATGTACTTGACTTATTCGAGAACGAGATAACCGAAAAAGGATACTTTCACTGGGAGAAATCGTTTCAAGCATTCAAACGAGAGTTCAAGATAAACGCACCCTCCAGGACACCTCAGTATCTTTCACTGGATTTCTACTCACAGCAGAGACCTGAATTAACTGAGCTAGGGTGGTATGTAATCCGACTAGGCAGAGGAAGTTTCGGGGTCTTTGATAGTAACCATTATCCTAAACCATATTTAGATTTACCCATAGAAGGAGCAGAGACAATACAGATAACTCCCCGTAACGCGTTTCACGAGATGAGGAAAGCCTTCAAATCCCTTGATTATTCACTGAAATCAGCGGAAAACAGCCTATTAGAGCTTGCCCGTTTCTATGGGGTTTTTGGTGAAATGGTGTATCCCGTTGAAGGTGCTTCTATGTATCAGGTTGGACCCAGGGGGTTGACTACCCAGAGATTCCCTTTGTTCTTCCAGCATGTTGATGGCAATCTAGTGGAGTTTGTGTATAATGGGCAGGTTGAGCTTGATTACAGCGTGTGGACGGAGGATCGAGTGTTTGTGGTTGAGGCTAAGAGCATCACGGGTAATGGTAGGGATATTGGTTGGCATAAGATGGCGTTTCCATCCCGTCGCTTTGTAGAGCAGGCTACTGAATCTGGCCTGAAGGTTAACCCCGTGTATTTTCTCAGGACTCGTGTTGATGGTAGGCACGTTATTTTGGTTTATGTTTTCACGGAGATGGTGTTTGTTGATGAGGGTATTGTTTTGAATGATGCGGATAGGTGGCGTTTGTTGAAGTTTTTCAAGGTTGATATTGCTAGTATTGACAAGGAGTTGAGGTGAATAGGATTGCCTGTGTATAATAAAGCGGTAAGGGATAGAATACCTGAGACTATAGAGCGATCAGGACATGAATGTGATTACCGTGTTCTCAGTGATGAAGAGTACCTTCCATTTCTGGAGGATAAACTATGTGTAGAACTGGATGAGCATCTATCTAGTAAATCATTAGTTGAGTTAGCGGATATTATTGAGGTGATTTACCGAATAGTTGAGATTAAGGGTACCTCAATTGAAGAACTTGAGGCTATTAGAGAGAAAAAGAAATCTATGAGAGGGGGCTTCATGAAAAACATCTTCCTCGTAGAAACCTCAAACTAGGTCACTTCCATCTCTCATTATTCCGTAAAGCCTCTGGTTTCGACTGCAATCTTTTAGCTACTGTGGTTTTTTCATAACTTTATGCCTTGTTTAGGATATTCATGGAAAATAGAATATAACTAAATATGTTAACTAATAATGGAATATAACATGAATAGTGATCTAATTCAGGAAGTAGAGATCGCAATAGGCGTTTTCTTCCATGACAAAACGTTACTGGTTAATGCGTTAACCTCGAAATCGTATGCTAAGGAAGCTATGGAGAAAGATCCATCAACAATCGTCCTAGATAATGAGAGGCTTGAGTTTCTCGGAGACTCTGTCCTTGAACTTGTTATTCGAGACTATCTTTACACCCATATGTCGGATAATGAATCTGTTCTATCCGTTCTTGCTGATGAACTTGTAAATGACGAGTATCTGCATCAGGTTGCTGTTAATATGGAGTTGAAGAAATATGTTCGTTTGGGGGTTGGTGAGTCGAGTAATTTTGAGAAGAATCCCATAGTTGGAGCATTGGAGGGAATTATTGGTGCAATTTATCTTGATGCTGGTTTATCTAGAGCTATTAATTTCATCTTAAAGCATATCATTCTCTCTAAGTGACGTGTCAATATGTGAGATAGATTATTGGATTTGTATCTGACTTTAGCGTACTATCCAGAATAATAGTTAAGTCACTGGGTCCGGGTTAGTGTTACCGGATTCAGGTGTCACTTTTAGGCCTTCTTGTAGTGTCGCATATAGGGATACATGGCGAGGTGATCCATGGGTCTGCTTGACCGGCTTCACTAATTCCTACAGCAACTGTATGCTATGATTCAGGATTAAGACCAGAATCTACCTTGTAGTTTAATTCCAGTTGATCTATGGTCTTTCTGGCGGTGCTAGGATTTTTCTCTTAGGGTTTCCTGGGATCACCTGGGGGATGTTTTCCCGTAACTATTTTTCTAAGGAGGAGACTGTTTGATAATGGTTGCATGTTCTTGTGCTTAGGGTTTATTTTTGTTTCTGAAGCTCTTCTCTTACGACTTTTCTCATTTTCTGTTGTTCTATATATAGTTCTGCTTCTCGTAGTCGTCTTTCTATTTCTATGTTTTCGCGTCGTTGTTCCTCAAGTTCTTCTCTTAGGGTTTCCAGTTTTTCACTGCGATATGTGCTTAGTGAGGGGTAGGCTTTTTTGTATACTTGGATAAGTTCTTCCTGGTTTGGTTTCTGGTATGCGCCTTGTGTGCCTCTGCCTTTCTTTCCCTGCATTACATTTACCCATCTTTCTGGTACTCCTCCGCCGGTAAGGTTTGTGCTATGGGTTTTACGTAGGCTGTGGGGGGATATCGGTTTTTCAAGTCCGGCTTTTCTTCGCTTATACCTCATCATTCGGCTATAGGCAGTAGGGAGCACTTTGTCTCCGATGTGTATGGGGTCACGGCCATCTACGGAGGGGTATTCATGGATAGCGCAGTATACATAGCCTCCGGGTTCAGGCGTTAACCCATAGAAGTTATACCGGTATTTTATCCATGTTCTTATGGCTTTTACGCTTTCAGGCCCCATAACGGGGTTAGCTGGTAAGGGTGTATCCTGGCGCATATTCTTTACAGGAGTGATCTCGAAGGTGTACCACTCTAGCTCCGGGTCATCCAGGATGAGTTGTATGTGCTTGACTTTGAGGTTAACGAGATCCGAGACCCTTAGCCCTGTGTCACGCATGGTTAAAACCGCGGAGATGTTCCGGGGATTACTCATATAATCTATAAGCTTTCGGATTTCCTCTACCTCGGCTTTATCCTTCCCGTTAGTGGTGAAGTGTTCCCGGTGTTTGCTCTTGGTGTCTGAGTTAAATTTTACACGGTAGCTTAGTCTATCTTTAAGATAGTTGCCTTTTAGGTAACATAGTAAAGCGCTCTCATAATTCGATACTGTGCCTATGTGAAGCCCCGTATGTTCACCTGTCTGAATATTCACACCGTTGGTTAACAAGTTGTGGTAGTATTCATGAAGCTCGGTTTCAAGTTTCTTAATCTTTCTCCGGTCATCGCTTTCAAGGTGACTCTTAAAGTAATCATACAGCGTATCCGGGGTGAAGGGCTTGAGTCTTCCCCGGGGCTTGAAGGTCTCCAGGAAACGCTTCATGTACCGGGTGTAGATGTGCTGTGTCTTCTCAGTGAGCTTGCCGGCTTCGTCAAGAAAATACTCCCACGCCTCGCCACACGGCTCATTTCCACTGTTTTGATTCACGGCAACTAGGATTATGGGTGAAAACTATAAAACGTTATCGGATTACGGACATTATATGTAATGGAGTGTCCTATTCCCGACATGCTTATTCTCTGATAAAACAAGAAGCCTATGCTAAATAGTTAACTATAAAAAAGAAGAAAATATAGATTTTATCGGGTTTTTGTCCAGTCTCGCCCCAAGGCTTCACGGGCGATGACTAGTTTCTGAATATTTGCTGATCCCTCTGCGCCTATACAGTAGCTCATTACACCTCTCATTCCCATCTCCAATGGACATTCTTTGGTGTAACCATATGCACCCATCCAGTAGAGAACCCTTCTAAAGGTATCCAGCGCATGATGTGGTGCTAAGTATTTGCACATAGAAATGTATTTTGCAGTCTCCAGAGCATCAAATTTTCCCGTCTCGTATTTCTGATCAAGCATCCAAGCAGTTCTATAGACGAGGCTCTTAATTGCTTCATGGTGAGCAACCATATCAGCAAGGTCAAATTGTATTCCCTGATAAGCAGCAATTGGGTTACCGAATGCTTCCCTTTCTTTAAGATAATCCATACCAAGCTCTAATGCTCTTTCAGCTGCACCAATACAGCTCGCGGATACAAGAACCCTCGCTGCGTCGAACCCTTCCATAGTGTTATAGAAGCCTCTATTTGTCTCACCTAGTTGATACTCTTTTGGAACCTCTACATCTGTCATCTTGAATCCGCCAGTGCTTATGGCCATTCTACCCATATTATCAAAGCGCTGAGTGATCTCAACACCATCCCAGTTAATTGGAACAAACGCGGCGGTCATACCTCTATGCCCAGCATCCCTATTATTATAACCAGAAACGAAGTATCCTCCATCCAGCTCCTTAGCCTCAGCGGTTCCACTGATGTAACATTTTTCACCGTTTATAATCCATCCATCATCCGTTGGCTTCAGATTGGTTTTGAATCCTGCTACGTCGCTACCCCCACCAGGCTCTGTAACTCCAATACCTAAGAACCCGTTTCCTTTGGTAGCTCTCCTAATGTATTCATCTTTTACAGTCTCACTGGCTAATTTGTTAATAACATATCCCCAGCTTGCCTGTACCAGATAAAATACAGGAATAGCTACACTGATATCCGCGTATCCTAGCTCCTCTGCCCCAATAGTGGCTGTAACCCAGTCGGCACCTGACCCACCATCCTCCTCGGGAAGAGTAAGTAACAGTAACCCGAGATCACCCATACCTTTGATAAAGTCCATGGGTATCTCATGGTTTGTATCGTTTTCCCTAACCTGTTCCAATGTAAGATTCTTTCCGAGCCATTCCCGGATAGCGTCACGGAAGAGCTCCTGTTCCTCGGTGAATGAAAAGTCTATCATGTTTCCACCTATATTTAATTTGATTTAACTTACAACTTATATAAGCACTTCTACACTCAACGAAATAGTTTTCGACTAATAACGATTTATCATCGTAGATGCTAAATGTACCGGTAATTACTCTATATTTGATAGATATGAAGATCTTAGTACTCGGAATGGGGCTTATGGGGCCAACCATAGCAAAAGACTGTGTCGAAGACCCCGAAGTCACCAAAGTAACTGGCTGCGATATTGATAAACAAAAACTTGATGAAGCATTGATTTATGTAAATCACCCAAATTTTGAGGTAGATGAAATTAGTGTATTAGATCATGATAAACTAGTTGAAAAAATGCGGGAATATGATCTAGTTATTCATGGTACATCCGCAAAATTCAGCATCAACGTATTACGAGCAGCCATGGAGGCAAAAGTAAACATAGTCGACCTAGCGGGGGGCGGATACCCTCAAGAAGGGCGAATGTATGATG
>CAZLHA010000035.1:5403-17824 GCA_964559155.1 uncultured Candidatus Bathyarchaeia archaeon
AGTAAAGAAAGCAGGCATCACAGCAATACCGGGTTGTGGAGTAGACCCCGGATTAATTGATATATTATCAGGACAAGCCATCATGAATATGGATCAATCTGAAAGTGTAATGTTCGCCTGTGGAGGACTCCCTACAGACCCCGAGCCGCCACTCGATTATAAGATCGTATTTGGAGGGACCAAGATGCCTGTTCGCCCAGGTTTAGTGCCCATGATAGAAGAAGGGGAAACGGTGGAAATGGAGAGATATAGTGAAGTGGAACCTATCTACGTTGAAGGGCTAGACCCCATGGAAGCTTTTACAGATGGATACCCCTCATCACTACTGAAGCTATGTCTAGAAAAAGGAGTCCAGACCTTTAGGGGGAAAACCATTCGATACAGTGGATTTGTTGAAAAGATTAAATTTCTAGACGACTTAGGGTTAATCAGTACAGAATCTGTTGACTATGATGGAATTGAAGTTGTTCCGAGAGAATTATTCCATAAAGTAATCTATCCATTAGTAAAATTTGATACAGAGGAAGGGGATAGAGATCTGACCGTGCTACTAGTTCATGTTGAAGGGGTAAAAGATGGAAATGAGATCATAATCGAGTATGATATGGTAGACTTTTATGATGAAGAAAAAAGCATTACGTCCATGGCGAAGACAACGGGATATACCGCTGCATTAATAGCTAGAATGCTTGGAAGAGGAGAAATCAGAGAAAAGGGAATCCAGTGGCCAGTGAGAGTAGTTAAGGGAAAACTGGTAGAAGATCTATTAAGTAGTTTACGGAAAAGAGGTGTTGAGATAACAGAGACCATTACAACTATACGTGAGATCTAATTCCCATACTATCTCAACGTCATAACAGGAGCGTTTACAGCAGGTATTTCTTTTTCTATGGTAAGGATCGCACCCACTATAGGTCTTAATTCTATTCTAATATTCTCATATGGTCTACCGTAGACATCTTTGTGGTCAGTTAACGTAGGCTTTACGTTAGCGAGATCAATGTTTCTAAAGTCGATATGTATCTGCATTTTCTCTCCAAGCTCTAACAACGAGTCACTGTCTCCTGTTACAGTCTCAATCGTAGTGATAGTACTATTGAGAACGGAGTCACTGTAAACCACAGTATGACCCCTCTGATTAGTATAAGTGATCACAAGTGAATCATCGCTACAATCAACAGGTTCATGCCCTTGAGCCAGTTTAATATAAAACAATATCTCTTCAAGACAAACCTCATCTTGATGCCCTGCCGTTGTATTACTGAAATAACCTGTTACTCCCGCGTCAGCGAGAAGACTGCAACTTGTTTCCTTCATACCAGAAATCACTGTTGTCTGAGCTTTGTCGCTTGTAAGAAAACCAACATTTAGTATAACGAAACTGAATGCTGAGGCGGTGATAACAAAAGCTGTGAGTATTATGGCTGTCTCTATTCCCGTGATTCCCTTTCTTGGGTTAATCTTGATTTTCATAGTGTTGCCTCTTAGGCTCAAACCTTGTCCGATTATCTATAGATCAGATTGTCTTTGCCTTTGGCAAACGTATGTTTTATCTATATTTACTATTGTGGAACTTTACTATAGATTAGTAATGCTATAGTTGTAGGGATATGGAATACGAATATCTCAAACACCTCATCAAGAAATTGGTATCGTGTACGTTGGATAACTCCAATAACCAGTGAAACAAACAAAAGTAAATAAGTGGTTTTTCGCCAAGAATCCCTCTCATTCATCTGCATCACAGCTAGGAAATAACTCTTTGTTGTAATAGATCAAACAAAGGTATATCCTGATATGTGCCTTCAGGTAATTTTCGACGAATAGTCATGGGAAGAACTTTTTCATTTAACTCGATTACAGCTATATCTATGGTGTCAATGACGTCTTCGGGAATAGGTGCTAATATGGGAGCTCCAAGTGATATTTGAAGCGCCCTTGCGCCTACTATTCTCGCACGTTCAAAACGTGTGAGTTTCGGGGGTCCAATTAAATTGTCTTCACTCAAGTTGATCATCTTGGTTTTCTTCAAGATAAAATGGTTTAACCCATCATGTATCTTGAAACTATACCACAAACCAAGGAAACACGATATAAACATTTCTCGTTTTTAATATGATTGGGTTCTTTTAGGCACATAAATGGTTGATAAAATAAAATAAGAGTGTAAAGAAAGAGGAGAGTATCACTCTGAAATTATTTCGTTTTTTAGTTTACCGACGCCTTTGATACCTGACTCGATTATATCTCCAACCTCAAGTAGTCCTGATGGGTGCGCGGCACCAACCCCTGATGGTGTACCTGTAGCAAATACATCACCAACTTCCAGCGTTATTCCATCTGAGAGGGTACTGATAATCGTAGGTATATCGAATATCAAGTCCTTGGTGTTTGCATCTTGTCGCATCTCACCGTTTACTTTACACCATATATCTAGATCATCAGGGTCCTTGATCTCGTCCTTTGTAACTAGATATGGGCCCATAGGAGCAAATGTGTCTTGACTCTTCCCACGATACCATTGTAGATGCTGTTGCTGGAGTTTTCTTGCTGAAATGTCCTGGAAAACCATGTATCCTACGATGTGATCATATGCGTCTTCTTTGGAGATATATTTTCCTTTTTTACCTATTACAAATGCTAGCTCTACCTCGTAATCCAGCTTTTCTACTGCTCTATTGTATACTACCGGGTCATAGGGACCAGTTATAGCTGTCGGGGGCTTAGTAAAGAATACTGGATGAGGAGGGAGATCTCTATCCGATCCTCCTTCTTTTACATGTTCAGCGTAGTTTAGGCCTAGACACACTATGTTTTTTCTTGTACGTGGAATAGGGGCAGTCAGCTTGGTCTCACTGAGTTTTAGTAAGTTCTTGTTTTCTACGTTAGCTACGGCTCTCCGGGCTTTTTCCAAACCTTCTTCGCCCATATTAAGCAGTTCAAGCATATTGTTCGCCCCTGTTTCAGAGGTTAAATCCAGTATATGGTCCTCAACTACCGCACCTAGTCCATATCCGGTTTCCTTAAGGTAAGTAACTAGCTTCATTTCAACTCAATGAGTATACTTATTGGATATAACATTATTGTAAAATAGGTAAACAAGAAAAATAGGTTTGACATCTATTTGGGTATGGAGATAAAGACGCATTTACTGGCTCATAAACCTCTTCTTGGAACACCTGTTGATATCGTTGATGATGAGTCAGCTACCGTAATGTTAGTTGCAGTTGAGAATATGGTGGTTGATGAACATGGATTGATTCACGGTGGTTTTACTTTCGGACTCGCAGATTACTCTGCCATGCTAGCTATAAATGACCCTAATGTGGTTATAGGTAAAGCCGACGTAAAATTCACAGCACCGGTTAAACGAGGAGATGTAATGTTATCAGAAGCAATTATCTCAGAGAAAAACAGTAATAAACGAATTGTAAATGTCAAGGTCAAGGTTGAGGAAAAAGTAGTTTTTCGTGGAGAGTTGACTTGCTATATACTAGATAAGCATGTTTTGGAGCAATAGGTTTCCAGTATTTGAAACCTCTGGCTAAGACTTATATTCCATTACAAGCCCATAAGGGACGTTTAGGTGAATAAATTTGCCTTTAGTAATTGACCCGACACAAGATGGATTGGAAAAAGTTCTTCGTGACTACCAGATCGAAGCACTGAAACTCATTTGGGCTCACAACGGTGATGGATTAACAAGCCGAGAAGTATATGAAGCCACAAATGAAAGATTAGAAGAAGGAAGATCTGTTAGTAGAGCTTCCATAATAAATTTCCTTAACGATATGTGCGATGAGCGTATCCTTGATTTTGAGGAGGAAACCTGCAAGGGTGGAATGAGGAGGAAATATCGTAAAGGACTGGATGAGTTTGGGTTTAAGAAATTCATAGCATCAGAGGTACTTGGCAGTCTTATGAATGACTTCCCAGAGGAGACTTTATCAGCTGTCAAGGAAACGCTTGGCAACGAGTCATTAAACAAGCTCTGTGACTAATCCTTTTATCTATACAATATATTTTCTATTCTATGTATATTACAGTAGATGTTAAAGCAGGTAAAAGAGAAGAAACTATTGAAAAGATCGATGACGAACATCTATTGGTAAAAGTTAAAGCGCCGGCTAAGAAAGGGAAAGCCAACAAAGCGGTTATAAAATTATTGAAGAATCATTTTGATACACAGGTCTACCTTGTCTCAGGTTACACCTCCAGTAGGAAAATATTCGAGGTTTTGGAATAAGCTATAAGCGATACTGCATTTAACACCTTGATTAAAATTGGTCGAGGTTTTACCTGGATTACGAAGAGTTAGGATCGCAGATGCAGATGGATTAGATACTGAAGTATATATCCTCGAATGCGAGGGGGGTCTCATACTCGTTGATGCTGGATTTACTCCTGAGTGTCATGAAAATATTCAGTCAGAGCTAGAAGAAATGGGAAAAGAATGGAGGGATATTAAGATGATTATTATCACTCACGCGCACGGGGATCATATTAACAATCTTCCAAAAGTCAAAAAATTGACTGAAGCAGAAGTCGTTATCGGTAAAGGAGATGAAGATAAGCTTGAAGAACGTACAGGGGTGTCAGCAGATGTTATACTGGATACCGGGGATGTGATCGGTGCCTGTGGAAACATAGAGATAATCAGGGTACCGGGTCACAGCGAGGGGAATCTATCATTATACCTCCACAAGTACAAGGCGATCATAGCTGGTGATACAATATTCGGGGACAGTGAAGCGAATCTTGAGGCCCCACCGGAAAAATATTGTAGCGATGTTGAGGCAGCTGCAAAGAATCTCAGGATATTGGAGAACTATGATTTCGATGTTTTGTTGCTATCCCATGGAAAAAATACGATGAAAGGGGCTAAAGAAAAAGTAATGGATCTAATTGAGGAATGCTCTTAACCTAGTTTAGCTATTTCTTCTTTCACTATTTTCCCTGGCTCTACGCCAAGTTCTTTCGCCTTTGATGTGACAGTTTTTATTGTTGCATTGAAAACGTCATCAAAGCTGGTTACTCCGCTTACCATAGCGGCAGCTACTCCAGTTCGTTCAGCTGCGTCCATGTTTAGGAATCCGCACATCACGAATCCCTTATCTCCTTTGATTAGTAGTAGGGGTGGGCCGTCTGGAAGGGTAGATTTCATCCCTTGGAAACTTTTACCATCTATTGTGAATTTCTCTATCTCAAACATGTTTTATCACGCCTTAATTATGTTAATTTACAATTATTAGATTTTATATAACTAATATTAAAATGGGAAAAAGTTATTTGTAGAATAGTGGGAAGGCAGTAAATATTTTCACACCAAGAACTAGGTTTTCTATTGTAACCCGTTCATCGGGCTGGTGGGCTTGCCCCGTTAGACTAGTACCATACCCTAAGCTGGGTATATCTGCAATCTTACTTGTGCTTATACCATCGGTTCCACCAGTGAGAATCTTCATATTCACAGTTTTTCCTGTGATCTTTCCGATAATGCCGGTGAACTGGTCTGCAAAGCTGCTATTTGGTGACTCATAGTAACCCGCTGTATCTTCAGGTTTATGTTCACGTGAGGGAACGACCTCTAGCCCTGGTATACCTGATTCCTTGACTAGTTTCTTGATCCTTTCCACCACTTTTAGTGCATGAGAACCGGGGGTTAATCTGATATCAAACTCAGCCTCAGCATAATCAGGAACCACATTTATCTTGACGCCTCCATTAATAATATTGCAGGTTACTGAGGGCGTGTAGAAGTTGTGTTCCATGGCTTTTATTAACTCGGGTTCAGCTGGTGTATTCACTTTATAGTATTCTATGCTTCCATCTACTGCTGGTTTTAGTTCCTGGGGATAATCGAGTTTAAAATCATCTATCTTTTCCACCCATGGAATACCATTAATGAGTTTTGTTATCGCGTTATCACCAAGATAGGGTGTTGAACCATGTGCCGTCTGTCCTCTGGCAACTAGTTTTACTCTGGCGCTTCCTTTGCACCCTAGATCGATACTTGGTGAAGTGGGTCCTCCGCCATTACCATCGCCGATAATACAGACATCTCCGTTAAGACGTTCTGTTTCAGCAAGCCATCTTGCTCCTTTTCCTCCACCAATCTCCTCATCACATGTAAACCAGAATTCTACAGTGTTTGGTATTGACTCCATATCTTTCAGTATACGCGCTGAGACCATGGCCGCTGCACATGATCCTTTCATGTCGCTGCTACCCCTACCCCAGACACAATCATCAGCTATAGTGCCACTATATGGTCCATAGGTCCAGTTCTCTGGTTTGCCCTCTGGAACAACGTCTATGTGTCCCACCCAGAGCACCTTCTTATCTTCATTTCCCTTTAACCGGGCTACGATATTCTGTTTCTTTGAGTCGTCTGCATGCACTTCATTCTCTATACCGTGTTTATCAAAGTACTCCTTAATGTACTCTACGACATGATCTGTACGCCCCTCCGGATGAGCAGAATTAAATTGAACTAGGCCGCTGGTTAGTTCTGCTACTTCTGTTTCAGATTTCTCTGCGAGATCAATAACTTTGTCTAAATCCATGAGTAAATAATGGTTTTATTGTAGATAAGTTTAGGGAATGGTGCGGTTCTCTAGGTGTTTCTCCAAACTATCCATCATAACGGGTAATAGTTCCCTTATAGGTAATTCATATGGACATCTCTCCTCACAGACACCACACTCGATGCATGTGCGACCCTTCTCAATTGCGTTAGCGATGCTCTCAGCTCGGCTGTCACTCCATCCCATTCGTCGGAGCATCTGTTTCTCAGCTCTCAAGAGGTAACTTATAGGTATATCCTGTGGGCAAGGCTGACAATAATTACATGCCCGACAGAACTGGTTACCTAGTTCTTCCCGATCCTTCTCAATTAACTCCTTTTCCTCTGAAGTTAGGGTTAGATCTCCTTGCCATATCTTGAAATTTTCTTCAATCTCTTCTACGCGCATTACACCGGGTATAACAATATCTACATCAGGGTTATTGAAAACGTATTTTAGTGCTGTGTTTGCGTTACTGAAGGCTCCTCCACCGAAGGGTTTCATTATGATGGTGCCCACATTCAGTTTTTTGCATAGTGGTAATAGTTCGTCGGCGGGTTTAGGGGTTAAATAGTTATATGGGATCATTAATGTCTCGAATAGCCCGGATTTAACTAACTCGATTGATAATTCAGGACTATGACTAGTGACCGATATGTGCCTGATTTTTCCTTCTTCTTTTGCTTTTTCAACGGCTTCCATGGCGCCATTAGGTGCCCTTACCTGCTCCCATTGTTCCTGATAAGAAATATTGTGTAGTTGATAGACGTCAATATAATTGGTTCGCAGGTTTTTGAGGCTGGTCTCCAGTTCTTCCTCTATTCCTTCGGCTGTGCGTTTACCGCTCTTTGTGGCTAGGTAGACATCCCCCCTTACATCCTCCAATGCTTTACCTATTCTCTCCTCACTTACACTATACGCCCTAGCAGTATCAAAGTAATTCATACCAAGCTCATAGCATCGACGTACTACCTCAACAGCTTCCTTCTCTGATACACGTTGAATAGGTATGCCTCCGAATCCTAGAGTCTTGACTCTCAGATCTGTTCTTCCTAGAATCTTTTCCTTCACGATTATCAAAAAAACAATATAATTGGCTTATTAGAACCTTAGTATCGTTTTTAGGGATTATTATATAAAAAGTATATGAATAAATGGGAAAGAATTTTAATTCATCCACCCGGAATTGAATGTGATTCAAATGTCACATCCAGTAGCACTGGACCAGCCAGGGAAAAAAGTCGTACTCATGGGAAACGAGGCTATAGCTAGGGGCGCCATAGAAGGCGGCATCACCCTTGCAGCCTCTTATCCCGGTACACCGAGCTCTGAGATCGGTAATACCTTGGCGAGAGTCGCTAAAGAACTTGATATTCATTTTGAGTGGAGCGCAAACGAGAAGGTTGCATTAGAGGTAGCATACGGGGCTAGTATGGTTAACCAAAGGGTTATTTGCCCAATGAAGCACGTGGGAGTTAACGTTGCTCTAGACATTCTGAACCCCATAACTCTGAGAGGAGTCAAAGGGGGCTTGGTGGTGGTCTCTACGGATGACCCAAGCCAACATAGTAGTAGAACAGAGCAAGATAATAGGTGGATGGGTAAGCTAAATGATGTACCTATAATTGAGCCAAGTAACCCACAGGAGGCGAAGGACTTAACCAAGTTTGCATTAACCTTATCAGAAAAAGTCAAGTTACCCATTCTTATCCGAACGGTTACGAGGCTAAGTCACATGCGTAGTGATGTAGAGCTTGGAGAGATAGAGAAACTAGATCGTAAACCTGAGTTTGACTGGGAGGGATTCAGTTACAGGGTGGCTGGATTTGAAAAGTTGTTCAGGCGTCACAAGGAGAGGCATGATAAGATCGACGCAGTTGAGGCAGTTTTTGAGGATGTTGCTTTCAACGAGGTAAAGAAGAAAGGTGATGAGGAGATCGGTATCATAGGTGTCGGTTTTTCCTTTACCTATGTAAAAGATGCTCTGGAGACCTTTGATGCTGAGGATGATGTAGCTTATATGAAACTACTGACGCCTCATCCCATGCCCCGTGAGAAGATAGCTGACTTCATTGAAGACCTTGATACACTGCTAGTGGCTGAGGAAGTAGATCCATACGTGGAATTACATATCAAGGCATTAGCCAAAGACGTGAACCCAGATATCATACTTCTAGGCAGAATGGAGGGAAGCCTACCAAGAGAAGGTGAGCTAAGCCACGAATTACTGGATGATGTTATATCAGATCTATTAGGGCTTGAAAAAGAAATTCCGGAAAGAAGTGAGCTGGAAGCCGAAAAGGAGGATATACTCTTTGACAGGATGCTAACTATGTGCGCAGGGTGCCCGCATAGGTCTAGTTTGTACGCGTTGAAGCAGGCGGTAAAAGAAGTGAAGGGGGATTTGATGAATGTGGTTGTAAACGGGGATATAGGCTGCTATGGACTGGCTCATGCGCCGCCTATGGAGTTTGAGGACACCTACTTCGCTATGGGTGCAAGCATAGGTGTTAGCCAGGGGATGCAGCAGATGGGTGTAGATACCATTGCATGGATAGGGGATGGAACCTTCCTGCATGCGGGTATACCCGCTCTTCAGAACGCTGTTCATAATGGTGCTCCTGTAAAAGTAGTGGTTGCAGATAACAAGGCCGTGGCCATGACTGGTTTCCAGACTAATCCCCAGATGGGTAGAACCGCAACAGGGGACAAAGTGGAGCCTATAATGATTGAGGATATCGCTAAAGCCTCTGGAGTAAAACATGTTGAAGTTGTGGATCCTTATGATCTGGAGGCAGCCGAGGAGGCATTTAAGCGAATGCTCAGATTTGATGGTCCTGCTATGGTTATTAGTAGGAGAGCCTGTGCCATGGTGGCTGTACGGGAGATGAGGCCCAATAGGCCACCGGTATACGAGGTGGATCAGGATGCCTGTATTGGTTGTAAGCAGTGTCTGAATGAATACGGGTGCCCTGCGCTTATGTGGGATGAGGATAAGGGGAAGGCTAGCATCGACAATACATTGTGTATGGGGTGTGATAGTTGTGCACAGGTGTGTCCTGTGGGCGCTATAAGCAGGAGGGAAGCCTGATGGATACCTTCAAGATTGTCGTAGCCGGTGTAGGTGGCCAGGGTACTCTTCTGGCTTCAAGGCTATTAGCTGAGGCGGCTATAAAGGCGGGTCTTCACGTGAAGATAGGTGAGACCTATGGTATGGCTCAGAGAGGAGGACCGGTTATGGGACACATACAGATAGGTGGGGAGACTCATAATCCCCAGATTCGTAAAGGTGAAGCTGATCTCCTCATTGGGTTTGAGCCAGCTGAAGCTGTTAGAAGAGGTGTAACTTATCTCCAGAATGATGGCCTTGCCTTGATTAATACGCGTAAGACTGCTCCTGTTGAGGTGGTTAGTGGATTGAGGAATTATCCTGATATGGATGACTTAATTGACTTATTACGACGGGTTACTGGGAAAATCCATCTCTTTGATGCGACGGGTATCGCTGAGGAGGCGGGAGATCCTATAGCAACTAACGTAGTGATGCTGGGGTCGGTGGTTGAGAGCGGTTTACTGCCTTACTCTGAGGAAACCGTGGTGGAGACCATGAAGGAAAGCTTGAAGCCTCAGTTCATAGAATTGAATATGAAGGCTTTTGAGCTAGGTAAGAAGGCTTATCATAGCCTCTAATTTTTATGAGAATATTTCTTCTGTTACGTCGTGGTTTTCTGGTAGTGTGAATATCTTGGTGAACAGGTATTCTGTGTATTCTGCGGCGTATTGTGTATTTTCTGATTTGATGGTTTTCTGGAGGGATAATAGTTCGCCTTCTGTGTCTGTCATGGGCTCCATCTGGGGTCTTAGCCACTCGTAGGTGGTCTCGTTTAGCTCGTTGATGGGTATGTCTACTATTAGTTCATTGTCCTGGGATTCGACTGCGAACTGGACGAAGAAGCCGGTTGATGGGTCTTCGAATATTACTATTTTCTCGTCTCGTCTGATGGCTTCTTCTAGGCTGTGCTTGTAGAGGTTTATTCTTTGGTCACGGTTCATGTGTATTATGATGTTTGGAGGGATATGGGGTTATTGGTCGGGTTCCCAGGGGGTGTAGCTCTGGGGGCTCACTTTGTCGCTGGGTAGTCCTTGGTAGTGGTTTTCGGGTATGCGGTCCCATATGGCTTGGGTGGTTTCCTGTACTCGTTTCACTAGTTTTTCCTCGTCTATTGTCTGTAGTTTGCCTTTGTCTATGACTAGTTTACCGTCTACGATTACGTGGGTTACGTCTTCTCGGGTTGCGTTGTTTACTAGGGCTTTTACTGGGTCTCGGCAGGGTACGTTGTTCAGGGTTTGCATGTTTATTATGGCTATGTCGGCGGTGGCTCCTGGCGCTATTTTACCTAGGTCGTTTCGACCTATTGCTCTGGCTCCTCCTAGGGTGGCTGATGTGTGTATTTGTGCGGCGGTGCCGCTGAAGCAGCTCCAGTCGGCTAGTTTGCTTGTGTAGCTGGCTAGTCGCATCTCGTTGAGCATGTCTTGGGGACTGGTGTCGCAGCCGATTCCCAGGTTTACGCCTGCTTCAAGATACCTTGTGTGGCTGTGCATCTTGTTTCCACGTTTTATGAATACGAGGGGGTCGTGGCTTACTGTTGCGCCTGAGTCGGCTAATAGTTTTAGGTCTCCTTTTCCTTCTGGGGGATAGGCTAGTAGTGGGTGGCCTGCTATGGCCCAGCCGTGGCCTATTATTAAGTCGGGGCCTAGTAGTCCGGTCTCGTGTAGGAACTCGACGGGGGTTTTGGCGTACATTCGGATCATGTTCTGGAACTCTACGACCCATTGGGCTGCGTGGATGCTTACTGGGCATTTGAGGTGGGTTGCTTTTTCTCTTACTGCTTTTTGGAGTTCTTTGCTGACTTTGTCTACTGTACTGGGGTAGAGTGCGGCTATGATTCGTCCATCTGCTGCGCCGTCGTATTTTTTCACGAATTCTGTGGCTTTGTCTAATAGTTTGTGGCCGTGTTCGGGTTCGTACCACTCTGTGTGGAGGTTTGCTTTTTGGGTGCGGGTCCATTTTCCGTCTTCGATGTTGCGGCCTTCTACGGCTCTTATGCCCATTTCCTGTATGTATTTGACTGTGGTTTCTGGTCCGAGGGTTTCGGTCATACCTATTTCTACCATGGTGGTACAGCCGCTCTTGAGTAGTTCTGACATGCTGTATTTGGCGAAGATGTGGTAGTCTTCTGGGTTGATGCTCTTGCCGAGGGCGGTTAGGTTTTCGCCTAGGCTGCTCATATAGAAGTGGCGTGCACCTACGTCGTCGATGAAGGTTTTGTCTTTGGGTGCGCTTGCTGCGTGGATGTGGGTTGCTATTAGGCCTGGTGTAGCTACGTGGGTGGGTGCGTTGATCCATTTGTCTACTGGTTTCTTGTAGGTTTTTCCCACGTGGGTGATCTTGTTGTCATGTATTATGATTACCCCGTCTCTTAGTAGGCGGTGGTTTTGTCCATCGTGAGCTATTATCCATTTGGCTTTGATGCCGGTTGTCATGGGGTTACTCTGGTTTTCTTTGGTGATAAGTGCTGTGATGTTGGTTGGATTTCCCCTACTGGTCTCTATATGTGACATGGGGGGGAGGGGTGTGTTCGTTTGTTCGTTTTTTTGTGTTTAGTTTTAGTTTGATTTTGTTTTTGTGGGTTGTTTTCTGGGGTGGTTTAGTGTCTTTGTTCTGTTTATGGGAGTGTTGTGGTGTTTCTTTGTTTAGTCGCCAACTTTTCATATGGTTTCTAGTTTGTTTAGATTGTGGGTATTTCATCTAGGTTTCGGGGCTCCTGTATGAAGAAGGCTGGTATTAGTGATAT
>CAZLHA010000036.1:0-4764 GCA_964559155.1 uncultured Candidatus Bathyarchaeia archaeon
ACAACAGTATTTACTACAATATGACTGATATTCAGGATCTCGACTGCCCACGCACTGAACCATGACTATTTTTCGAGGTGGTTTTGTGTCACTTGGCCTAACCACGGATCCGGCTGTGGGTCCAAAGGGGTCGAGCAATCTAGCTAATTGATACTGCGTTATTACGTTATCGAGACCATATCCCCATTTGGGTATGCCCCTCGGGTCAAAGTCCTCGAAACCTGTTGCCAGTATAACGGAACCTACCTCGATGGTTTTTTCTCCTGTTTCTTCTTCAGGACTTAGTAAAGCTGCAGGATAAACGCTTGTACACTTACCACATTTACTATTTTTTATGTGTTTCAATGCAGCCTTTGAAGGTCCTTCAGAATATACCAGTTCATAGGCTCCTGAGGCATCTGGAATCACTTCAACTGGTTGACCCTTACCTTTTTTACGTGATAGATCCAGTTTCACTGGTTTTTTCTCATAGGTTACCTTCAAGCCTTGTGGAGTTCTCTCCACTTGTTTGATTGTGCTATTAACATGATACTCTATACTTGGTCTTGTGAGTAACTCGATCATCCTCGGACCGCGAAGACACATTGTGCAGTCTTCTTCAGGATAAGTCTTACTGATGAGAGGCATAGCCCCCCCTATTGCGGGGCTCTTCTCTACTACATGGACCTTATATCCCTGATCAGATAACTCTGATGCTGCTGTCAAACCAGCTATCCCACCGCCTACCACAAGAGCCTCTTGTGCTCTCTGATAAGTAATAATCTCTAGTGGTTCGGCTAGGGTTACTTTAGCTACTGCAGCATTCAACAACATTTTGGCTTTCTGTGTAGCATCTGTCCTATTGGAATGAACGGAGGCTATCTGTTCTTTGGCGTTTACTAGTACATACTTATCTTTGTGTAAATTAGCTTCTTGCATTGCAGCCTCAATTGGATTACCGCACACGCTTCGCGTGCAAGCTAAAAAGACTAATCTATCATGATTCTTTATCTTGTTAACTAACTTTTTCCTGTCCCCTGCTGTGCACAGGGCTTTCATCGGTTCTACTTCTTTTACTCCGGCTAGGTTTCTAGCATAATCGGTTAAAGCAGAGTAGTCTATATTATCGTTTAATGTGTCCCCACACGTGCATAAAATTATTTTTGTACTCATCTAGGCTGCCTCCTTTACCTGGACCCGTTTTCCATCAACTTTCACATCAAAATTCACCATGTGGACACTGCAACTGGTGCACGGGTCATAAGCTCTAACGATTTTCTCCAGTCTCCAGCATGCTTCATCTCTTTTTTCCTTTTCAGCAAACTCGGTAGCATATATCTTAGCATTTTCGTACAGATCTTGTTGAATTAAAGGATGATTATAAGTTGTTGGCGCCATAATGTTAGCATATTTGATCAACCCATTATCATTAATCACATAGTGATGAGTCAATATACCTCTAGGAGCCTCAATGAAGGAAGCCCCCTCACCACCCCGGCTCTTAACCGGAACCCGAATATCTGCATCAGTTATTCCCGGATCCTTAAGCATCTCCAATACCTCTTCTTGTCCAGCGATCAATTCAGGTATTCTTGCTAGGTTAAAGCCCTGGACCTGTAAACAGGTTCTAGGGAATAATTTGAGGTATCTTTCCTCATATTCCCGGGAAACGGGCCAAGGTAATTTACTGGCGACATTAAGCCTTGCCATAGGCCCGACTCTTAAGTTTCCGTTTACGCCTTCTGGTTTATAGTAAGGAACTTTTGTACTGCTGTGTTCCCATACGGCTTCCTGAATGTGATTGTAATAATAATTGGGGTTGAATTGTTCTAGGGTTTTACCTGTTCCTGAGATTATTTTTCCATCCCCGTCATAAATATCATAGTGATCATCAGCACCGTTTACAAGCGCCATAAAGTTGGTCTCGACGTCAGGGAACTGACTGCACACTAGTTTATCCTTTTCATAAATATCGAAAACCCAATCAGCATACACCTTCATGAGCTCTAGCACTTCTTCTCCTTCCTCAATAAGCGCCCGTCTACGTTCCTCTTTTAAACCTAAGGTTTGCCCTCCTGGAACCGAAGTTACTACTTGTACAATTCTTCCGCCTACAGCCTCAACGACTTTGTTCCCATAAGCGTGAATCTTTAACGCCGCTTTACCTATCTCAGGATATTCACCCATTAACGCTATGAAGTTACGTGCATCTGCTGGCAATCCAATTAGATCAGGTATAGCTAAGAACGCGCTATGGAGGCTATGGCTAGTTACAAACCCCCCTGCATTCATCAATCGTCTTAGTTTGATTGCCGTCTCAGGTGGAGTCACATTCCATGCGTTTTCTATGGCTTTTACTGATGCAAGATGGTGACTGACATAACATATTCCACATATTCTCTGTGTTAACCTGGGAGCTTCCTCTGCTCTTTTCCCTGTGACCAAGTATTCAAAAAAACGTGGAGCCACTGTTACCTGAAATTTCAGGTCTTTTAACTCGTTATCTTCTACTTCTACCTTTATCTTTCCCATTCCTTCTATTCTTGTTAATGGATCGATCTCTACTTTGGTCACTTGTTTTTCCTCCTAGCTATCTCCGATAATATAGACTCCGCGTAAGTGAATCTGTATAATTGCCCGGTTTGGGTCTGTGTTGAGAACTCTTTGTTTAACTGGGTTAAGAGCCCCGTCATGGCATCTATCATAGCCATTCCCTGATCCGTTACATCTAGGCATGCTCCTCTGCATCCTTCACATGTGTTTCCTGATTGTGGACAGGGAGCACCACATCCACCCATAGTTGCTGGACCCATGCAGAAGTATCCTTGCTCCAGTAAACATCTATCTGGATCAGGTAGGTTTTCATGAATCCTCTTCAACTCTGGATCATATTCACCGAGACGATCCCTTGGACAGTCATCACACACTTGGGTTGAATTAATCTCAGGTTCTTCGCCACCCAGAAGCGATGTTAATGTATTGGCAATATCAGTTACTTCTGGAGGACATCCGGGTATCACATAATCTACTTTTACAAAGTTTTTGATAGGATGTTGTTCTGGTAAAGATTGAAGATGCGTGGGTATCGTACCTTTGTCTGTTCCCCTCCAGTTATTGTAAATAAGATCCGTGAGCTCTTCCCCTTTCTTTAGGTTTGCTAGCCCTGGGATACCACCAAAAGCTGAACAAGCCCCAAGGGCGATAACGATACTAGATTTCTCACGTATCTCTTTGATAATTTCTTCCTCATGAGTATTCCTTATTCCACCCTCTACTAGCGCCACATCAATATTATCAGGTATATCTTTGGCATCAAGGAGTGTGGGTGCATAAACGGGCTCGTTGGCAGCTAATATTTCTATAAGTGCCTCATGGAGACCAAGCGCAGCTACTTGACAGCCACTGTCTCCGGCAAGCCCAATTAATAATATTCTGGCCATTTTACATCATACCGTATTTTGAATCTAACCCAATTGCATGGTGCAAATCTAATGGATCTACACATCTCCATTTTTTACCTCTTTATTGTGCATCTTGGGAATCTAATACCAGTTTAAATGTAATAATATATGATTTTCGTATGTTTAGATGTACAATGTTGAAAAAGTATAGATTGTAAATACTAATGGTCTATTTTATCTAGTTAGATACTCTATAATATCCTGTACATCTCCTCTAATCTGCACCTGAATCGGGTCCAAGGGATCCTCATTAGTAAGATTCAATGATACATGACCAGCATATGCTGCTTGTCGATTAAATCCAAAACTAAGATAATCTTCATCCGCCCACCTAGATAAAGTGCGGTTTAGAGTAGATCTTATTCTATCACGGGAAATAGTGTTTCGTAGATTAAGTAACTGTTCTTTTTCATTAATAACCCCATAAAGAAGACCTTTTTCTTCATCAAGTCGAAGTTCAATATCACCAAATAGGTTAGTAATAGCTACTGCTACCTTTTCAGGATCTTCTGTAGGGTGTAAACGCGCCTTTACTTTTATAGTCGTCATTTTTAAATTAATTTCCTTAATAGTTTATCCAATTCTTTCTCCAAGGTACCTAAACCATCATTGTTAGGAACGATGTAATCACTCAAAGCGATGGCATCACCCATACCAAAACCTAATTCCCTCTGATCTCTCTCTCTAAAGACTTGTCTATTAGAGGGATCATCACTTCGTCCTCTTTCTTTGAGTCTCTGATATCTTGTGTCAGGTGATGCATGTACTGCAACGAGGAAGGTTTTGAATGCTTCTTGAAAAGTATACACCTCGTCTAGGCTTCTTATACCGTCTATAGCTACCTTCTTACTGGGTTCTCCTATTATAAGGGGTATGCATTTTTGGGCTACGGCAGCGTCACCCCCGGATTGTCTTATCTCTTCAGCCATTTTACCCAAGTTTTCTGGAGTAGGATCCATGTTTCTCATTCTAACCTCATGGCGGATCACATCACCCATAGTAAAGACCTTGTAACCTTTCTCTCTAAACATATCTGCCAATGTGGATTTACCTGAACCCGCCATACCCGTGATTAAAATTACTGTCCTATTTGTACTCATTTTATTCTCTCCAATCCCTCAAACCTTGTTTTTATATAAACACGTGAGACGCCTTGTTCCAATGCAATTTCCGCAAGTTTAATTAAATGTTCCTTCGCGGGTGGATCTTTTTCTTTAAGTTTTGGATCCAGTATTTCTCCCTGGTTATCGAATTGTTGCAGATAATATACATCAGTTTTATCCACTAGTTCAGACGCTATTTCGCGGATATATTCTTCTCTATC
>CAZLHA010000036.1:4774-17729 GCA_964559155.1 uncultured Candidatus Bathyarchaeia archaeon
CTATCTGACACCCCTGGGGCGACTGTTGTTCTGGCCTCTACGGGAATGTTAAGCATTTTACTGATCTTTATAGTCTTTTTTATAGATGAGACATATTCCTCGGCTAAATTAGGCACCCCTGATAGTTTTCCAAACGCTTCTTTGTTTAATGGACTTTTGACATCTAAGGCTACTCTATCAAATAAACCAGTTTTTAGGGTTTTTTCAGCGGCTTCAGCTAGGGTACCATTGGTGTCCAGCATGATCTTGAGACCATATTTTTTAACCAGTTTTGCTGCCTTTATCACCTTCTCATACTGGAGTAAAGGTTCTCCGCCGGTGAAGACGACAGCATCGAGACTGGGTACTGGAGACATTCCTCGTTCAAGGCGATCTTTCAGGTAGTATAGGTTTACTTCGGTGCCTGAGTTTGTGGGGATTAATGTTGAGTTGTGACAGTATGGGCACTTTATGTTACATCCAGCCCAGAAGACGACTAAGGATACGTTTCCATACCAGTCTACTGTGCTCATATCGGTTATTCCACCGATCCTGATCTTGGTATCTAGTTCTACCAATTCGTCTCGCCTTGATCTGTGTTTTACTTAGATTTAAGTCTGGATCAAATATGGAATTATATGTCCCCCTCCATATTCTTGAGTATGGTAAGATGCTTCATCGCGGTTGAATGTAACGAGGCTAAGATTATCACAGGCATCAGAAATGTTCAAGGGTTTTTAGAAACCACGGGAGGTAAACTAAAACACGTTGAACCAGAGAATATACATCTAACTCTAAAATTTCTAGGAGAGATAGAGCATAATAAGGCAGATCAGGTTAAGAAGATAATCGAAGAGATCTCATTCAAGCCTTTCTGGGTTAAAGTGGAAGGCGTTGGAGTCTTCCCGAATCTGAGTCGACCCAGAACAGTGTGGGCGGGAGTATCTAAGGGAAAGGAAGAGTTAACTGAGATCTTTGAAGAGGTTGATGAGAAAATGTTTGAGTTGGGGTTTGATAAAGAGAGAAGAAGGTTCCACCCCCATTTTACTATCAGCAGAGTACGCAGTGGAAGGAATAGAGAATCTCTCGTTGAGGAGTTGATTCGACTTCAAGATCATCCATTCGGTGAGATCAATGTAGATCACATCGAGTTGAAGAAAAGTGTATTAACCCCCAGTGGTCCAATTTATTCCACTCTCGCTAAAAGCAAACAAAGATAAAGTAAGAGCACCAGGAAAGTTTCGCGGTGAAAACATGTCAATATGGAACGAGATAAAGAAAGATATTATTCAAGACATAAAGCCATCAACTAAAGAAAGAAAGCAGTTAATGAATTTCACCGAGGAACTAATCCATGACATTAACGTCGTTCTTTCTCGTTCGGGGCTTGATGTCGTGGCCGAGTTACATGGGAGCATAGTCCATGATACATGGATTAGCGGTCAACAGGATATCGATGTCTTTCTAGTTATAGAAGAATACAGTGGGAAAGAGCAGTTAAAACAGGTACTCGACATTCTGAGAGAGAAGCTTGATTGGACGTTCACCATGGCTTACGCTGAGCATCCGTATCTGAAGACAGAGATTAATGGTTATAAACTGGATGTAGTTCCCTGTTATCGAGTGGGAAAAAATGAAACGCTTTACAGCTCAACTGACAGGACTCCTCTACACACCAGATGGATAGATACTCATCTAAAGGATCTAGGAGATGAGGTGAGACTGTTGAAACAGTTCTTGAAGACTCTCGATCTATACGGGGCTGAGATAAGGGTAGGTGGTTTCAGTGGGTATCTCTGTGAATTACTGGTGGTTTATTACGGGGGTTGTTACGAGTTGATGAGAGCAGCATCCAGTTGGGGTAAGAACGAGGTTATTACCTTTACGGATGAGGAGACAAAGGACTTCAAAGACCCATTGATAGTTATTGATCCAGTTGATAGGCATAGAAATGTGGCCTCAGCGCTTAGAAAAGAATCATATTACCATTTTATCTCAGCAGCAAATAGCTTCATCAAAGATCCCAGCATGATCTTCTTTGAAGAAGAGCCGATTGATGCCTCCCGTGAGAGGACGTTATCAATATTAAAGAAGAGGCCATCCGATATCCTCTTTTTAATTATAGAAGAGAGTAAAGCAGAGGTTGCTGATGTTTTATGGGGGCAGCTACGTAAATCAAAAAAAGCCTTAAAACAAAAAATAGATAAAAAAGGTTTCAAGGTATTACGATCTACGGCTTGGAGTAATGAAGATACACGTCACATTTTGATATTCGAGTTAGAGTCCCAAGATATATCTGATGTTCTAAAACACATGGGTCCTCCAGCATATATGCTAAATAACGTGGAGGAATTCATTGAAATTTACCGGGATAACCCGGATACAATCGCCGGTCCCGATATAAAGGGTGACAGATGGTATGTTATTATAAGACGTGATTATGCAAACATCAAGGATTTGATGGGGGAGCTGCTCTCTGATGGAGGAAGATCCATAGGGGTCTCCAAGAAGCTGGCTGTTCGTATACTCCAGCATCACAGGGTTTTAGTGAACCAGGAGATTGAAAGCTATCTTATTGAAGGTTTTGAGGATTTTCTGTGTAACTGGTTAAGAGGAAGACCGATCTGGATTGAATAAATACATTCCACTGAGTGAAACACTGGATAACAAGGTAGGTGAGTTCCTGTGCTGGCCTCAATACGAAGAGGATAGAGCCAAGAATAGAATGTGTCAATTAGAAAAGCTTGGCGTTGAAGCCGTAGCTATTGGGGGACCTCATGTCGTACTGGGAACTCCTATTCTAGGAAAGGGCCACACTGGTGTAGTGTTAAGAGCATTATATCGTGGACAAGAGGTAGCGCTTAAGGTTCTTCGAACAGATACTAATAGACCGAGTATGAGGCGTGAGGCGGTTTTTCTATCACATGCTAATGAGTATGGTTTGGGGGCTGAGATGTTTTGTTTTAGTCATGATTTCATTGTAATGGAGTTATTACGGGGTGACTATTTCGGTGAGTGGGTTAGAGATAACCTAGATAATCCTTCTACGGTACGAGCGCACATCAGGGAGATCCTAGATATTTCCTGGCGTCTTGACAGGTCTGGTCTGGATCATGGTGAATTAAACCGTATAAGGCGTCATTATATCGTTACGGATGAGGGGACTAGGATTATTGACTTTGAGTCATCCAGTTTTGAGAGAACCCCCAGTAATCTTACCAGCACGGTACAGAGCCTATTCCTAAATCATCGCTTTGCCACTCTTCTAAAAAAGGTTCACTCAATACCTGATAAGAAGGAATTAATTGAGGCTGTTAGAGAATATAAGGGGGATTTCTCTCAGGAGAAATATGATAGGGTCTTGCGTGTTTGTAACCTGTAATTATAAGAATATAGGCAGAGTTTTTTCAGATATACGATTTCGTATACATTAAGCAGTATTAATACACTTTTTGATTAAATCTTTATCATAAATAAGCTGTTATGGAAGTTCGTTTAGTGAAGGAGATTGTAATCTAGGTGGGACGATATTACCTCTGTTTGATATACATTTGTTAATAGGCCGATATTGGATTTAAAATTGTTTCATATAGATCCAAGTATCCCAATCAGGTAATTTCATGTAGGAAGATTTAAAGTTTGGATGCAGATTCTATGGTTCTGGACTGGGGCCGTGGTCTAGCTTGGTATGATCCGCGCTTGGGGTGTGCGAGATCGTGAGTTCAAATCTCACCGGTCCCACCATTTTCCCCTTTCACTCATAGTTACCACGGTAACAGTGTTCACTTGAGGGAAAGACCTCGTTTCTTACATCATAACAGTATTCACCGATGGAGTCAATGATTATTGAGGCTAAGTCAGTGTATTGTTTCACGAAAGACGGTTTCTTCAATAGCGCTGGATCCTGTAACCCCAGTATATCATGCAGAATTAATAATTGCCCATCAAGATGCGGACCAGCGCCGATCCCATAAACGGGTATATCAACGGATTCTTTCAGATATTTACCTGCCTCAGGTGGCATAGCTTCAAGGAGAACTAAGTGACACCCGGCCTCCTCCAATGACAATATATCCTTTTTCAGCATCTCTATTTGATCCTTGTTCTTGCCCTGAATCCTGTATCCGCCTAACTGAGCTAGGTTTTGGGGTGTTAATCCAAGATGCCCCATAACCACGATGCCTGCATCTACCATCGCTTTAACCCTTGGCGCGATGCGTCTCCCGCCTTCGCATTTTACTGCGTCACATCCAGCCTCTGAGATGAAACGCCCAGCGTTTCTTATCGCTGATTCATCAGATGGCTGATAGGACATGAAGGGCATATCGCCTATTACGAAAGCCCTACTTGTAGCCTTAGTTACTGCTTTACAGTGATGTATCATCTCATCCATGCCAACAGAAACAGTTGACTCAAAACCCAACGTGGTGTTTGCAACACTATCACCAACTAGAAGCATATCCACTCCAGCGAGATCAGCAAACTTAGCCATAGGGTAATCATAGGCTGTTAAGAAGACCGCTTTCTTACTTTTTTGTTTATATTTTTCTAAAGTATATAGAGATACTTTTTTGGTTAGTCTTTTCTTCTTAGAATAATCTTTCTTGTGTTTTATATTCACCAGGCATTTTTATCTCCTGCTAGACCTTTCAAACTAATTATGCGGTTATAAAGATGGTTCACCGAAACTAAGTAAAGTCCCTTAAAAACAAACGCATAAAAAGATTAAGAAACCAGGGTTTTCGCCCAACTAACAGCTTTCTCCACCTCCCCCTCTCTTAGAGGACCTTCCCTACCTGTAACGAAAAAACCCGTGGTTTCGCCAACCAAATCGCCTCCCTTCTTGACAAGCTTGTCTCCAATGGGTTTGGCTGCATGACCAAAGATTTTGACCATGAACTTTAGAAAGGGGTTACCAAAATCCTCTGGATCCATTCTCGTATCAAACCCCGCTACCTTAACACCTTCTAAGCTTTTTGATGGTATCTCATTAAGGAAGCTCTTTATGGCGTCCGATGGTCTAAACCCACGTGTGGGGGAGCCAACTATTAAGAGATCCAATGCACTAAGAGAACCTAACTCAACACATTCTGGGCGCTTAACCACGCTGCCTTCAATTGATTCTCCTATCGCTTGGGCAACCTTCTCCGTATTACCAAAATATGAATCATAAACGACTAAGGTTTTCATCTTAAAAACATCCTTACATAGCTAAGATTAAATTTCTTTCTAAAATAACCCACCCCTCCATCAGTTTAGCTTATATCAAACCGTATTGGTTAACAATTGAGTACCTTGAAACCAGACAAAGAAATAGACTGCCTGGATCTCTTCTGCCCCGAACCAATATTCAGAACAAGAAGGGCCCTTGATGAACTGGAAAAAGGACAGATTCTAAAAATAACCGCAGACGACCCAGCAGCTGAAGAAGACCTAAAGAGGTTAGCCAATAGACTAGATTATACAATACTTGAGATAAGCCATGATGGACCTGAAGTGACCATCTATATAAAAAAGTAGAAAAACCCACCAATGTTTTAATCTACTAAATGACATGAAGTCTTGAATAATATGCAGGTCTATTTAGATTATGGGGCCGGTAAACCAGTTGATCCAAGAATAATTGATGTGATTAACAAGGGGCACACTGAGATTTATGGGAATCCAGCTAGTTTTCACAGCAAGGGATTTGAAGCATTAAACATTCTCAACGAAGCAAGAGCAACTGTCGCTAGACTCATTAATGCAGAGCCTGAGGAATTAATCTTTACTTCAGGAGCTACGGAAGCCAATAATCTGGCGTTAAAAGGAGCGGCAAACCGATACAGAAAGAAGGGAAACAAGATAGTAATATCCGCTGTTGAACATATCAGCATAATTAACATAACGAAGACACTTACAAGAGAAGGTTTCAACGTAGAGACATGCCCAGTAAATGAATACGGTGTTATTAAGCTAAAAGAGCTGGAGAAACTTGTTGATGCAGATACAGTACTCGTATCAGTAATGACGGCTAATGGCGAGATAGGCACCATACAACCCATTAAAGAGATAGCAGAAATAACTCACCGCCATGACGCAATATTTCACACCGATGCAACAGCTGCGATAGGGCAAATAAAACTGGATGCTAAAGACCTGAAAGTCGATCTAATGACGCTGAGCAGTAACGATATATATGGACCCAAGGGTGTTGGGGTACTTTACATTAGAAAAGGGATGAGATTAACCCCGCATATGATCGGAGGGGGACAGGAAAACGGCCTCAGATCAGGGACTGAGAACATCCCCGGAATAATGGGATTAGCAAAAGCAGCTGAAATAGCATTAGAGGAGATGGATGAAAATTCCAAGCGCCTAACAAAGTTAAGGGACTTCCTTATAACCAAACTATTAGACACGATACCCAAGAGCTATCTTAACGGCCATCCAACCAAAAGACTCCCCAACAATGTAAACATTAGGTACAACTACATTGAGGGAGAAGCCTTAATCATGAGTCTTGACTCTGAAGGAATCCAACTGAGCACCGGGTCCGCTTGTGCAGCAAAAACACTAGAACCCAGCCACACATTACTAGCCTGTGGGTTAAAACATGAGGAAGCTCATGGTAGTCTTGTCTTTACGTTGGGAAAGAATAATAACCACCGACAGATGGAATACGTGGTTGATAAACTTCCGGCCATAGTGCAACGACTTAGAAATATGTCACCACTGACCCCGGAGGAGTTAAAAAAAGATGTATAGCGATAAAGTCTTGGATCATTTCAAGAATCCTCGTAACGTTGGTGAAATAGAAGACGCAGACGCTGAAGGAACAGTAGGCAACCCGGTCTGTGGAGATATGATGACCATGTATATCAAGGTCAAGGAGGATAAGATTGAGGATATCAAATTCAAGACCTTTGGCTGTGGTGCTGCGATAGCAACAAGCAGCATGACCACAGAATTAGCGAAAGGTAAAACACTGGATGAGGCGCTGGAGATCAGCAGACAGGATGTAGCAGATGCACTAGATGGACTACCACCAGTAAAGATGCATTGTAGCAACCTAGCCGCAGATGCATTACATGAAGCCGTAAAGAAATACAAAGAGGAAAAACAACATGAAAAAGATGATTAAATGCAAGATATGTGATCAGGTTGCAGAAGATGAAGAGTGTCAATTAATGACAGTAATCATTGATGGTGAAGGCGAAGAAATCAAGGTATGTTGCACTACATTGGAAGAGAAAGAAAAATTAAATTAAATTTTAATAAAAAGTCTCTATATGGATAATTAAGGTAAACATAAATAAGCAACCTAGTCCCTAATTGCTGCAAGGAGTATAAATAAAGTGGATAAAGGAAAACTGGCTTCATCTATATCTGCGTTAATGAATGCTCCATTGATTACTTTAGCCACATTCATTCCATTGATCATAAAATTTGGTAATGGAGACACTTGGAAGCTATTCTATATTACAAGTTTTTTTGGTTGCGCATTACCAATGATTGGAGTAGTATTATTACTCAAGATGAATATCATAAGCGATTTTTATGCCACAGAAAGAAACGAGCGTTTCACCCCTTTCCTGACAACTATCTTCAGCTATCTGCTGGGCACCATCACATTAATTATTGTACAAGCACCAGCCCCAATAACAGCTTTAATGGCTTGCTATATCATCAATGGCATCGTGTTAGCCACTATCACTCTGAAATGGAAGATTAGTATACACGCATCAGGAGTTACAAGCCCAGTCACAGCACTAGTTTATCTACTTGGAACAAGATTGCTTCCATTATTCTTACTGGTACTACCC
This sequence comes from uncultured Candidatus Bathyarchaeia archaeon, assembly GCA_964559155.1. Classification (GTDB taxonomy): domain Archaea; phylum Thermoproteota; class Bathyarchaeia; order TCS64; family TCS64; genus RBG-16-57-9. Next base: position 12,559 of record CAZLHA010000036.1, read on the forward strand.
GTTATCTGGGCTAGGCTTGAATTAAAAGCACACAGCAAATTACAGTTAACCATGGGAGCTCTTCTAAGCACTGTACTAACTTGGCTTCAGATGTCTTTCTACATAAAATACGTATTTATATAAAATAAAAAAGGGGTTTTACTTCCGAATCTTCTTAGCCACCATTACACCGAGGTCGTAAGCTGCCTGCCATTCATCATCACTTGGCTTGTAAGTACAGTCAATGTTACTATCAATTATTTCAATACCAGCTAACTTCATCTGCTCATCTATGAAGCGTTTCGCTCCACCGCCCCATCCATAGCTTCCGAACCCCAACCCAATCTTATTCATTGGTTTGAGACCACGCATATAGGCTAAAAACTCGGCGACACTCGGATATACATGGTTATTCAAGGTGGGACTTCCGACCAGAACTGCACTGGCTTCAAGTATATCAGTCATCACATCGCTCCGGTGATTCTCTGTAAGGTTGTAAACCCTGCATTCAACGCCTTCCGACGCTACGCCTTCCGCTATTGCGTATGCCAACTCCTTTGTGCTCTTCCACATTGTATCATAAGGGATGACTACTTTGGGCTCGGTATACCCATTAACCCATTGAGTATAATTGTTCAATATACCTTCAAGATCATTACGCCAAATAACGCCATGACTTGGAGCAATAATCTCAATGGATACCCCCTCTAAAGAATTCAGAGCTCTACCTACAGCACCTCTAAGAGGCATCAAAATATTTGCATAATAAGCCTCAGCCTCATGCCATAGCAAATCAGGATCAATCTCATCATCAAACCGTGCAACACTAGCAATATGCTGACCAAAGGCGTCATTACTCAACAAGAGTTTATCTTCAGGAATATAACTCACCATGCTATCAGGCCAGTGAGCCATAGGAACCGGTACAAAACTTAGGGTTTTGTTACCTAGGTTAATCTCTTTCTCCTCCTTGGTCGTGGTTATAGATATCTCTCCATAATACTTGATCAAAGTTTTCTTTCCTCTATCAGAGGCGATTATCTCCGCCTGTGGTGCTTCTTCTTTATGAAACTTGTAGAGGGCTCCGCTGTGATCGGGTTCAGCATGATTACTAACGAGATAATTAATCTCTTCTGGGTTCACGTATTCCTTGATGTGTCTTACCCAAGTTTCATAGAATGGTGCTTTTACCGTGTCAACCAGTGCAATCTTATCTGATATAACCAAGTATGAATTATAGGAGGTTCCACGATGTGTGAGGTACCCGTGGAAATTCTTAATATCCCAGTCTACTGTGCCTACCCAGTAGACTCCGTCTAGTACTTTTACCATATTAATCACTTACTAGTTCGATCTTTTAAACGACCAGTTAAAAGGCTAACTAAATAGTCAAATCATAAAAGTTAGGTAAGAACCAGATATTGTGAAACAAGTTTAAAGTGTCACGAAAAAGCGCATTAATTGTAATTATTGCTGTAGCCTTGTTAACCGTTTTAGCTGGGATTTATACAGCCAAGTATCTAAAGAAGGGTGAATACGAGGATTTTACGGTTCAAGAAGCCGCCGATTTAATTGATAAAACTCCTGATTTAGATATTCGTGATGTAAGAACCATATCAGAATACAATGATGAGCACATTGAGGGCGCCATTAATATCCCTGTCGATGATCTTGAGAACCGCTTAGATGAACTGGATAAAGAGGATAAAATCCTAGTGTATTATAGAACTGGAAATAGAAGTACTACAGCCGTTCAATTATTGGAAGAAGATGGTTTCTTTTATCTATATCACATATATGAGGGCATTAGTGAGTGGAAAGAACAAGACTACTCGGTTTTCCAGTAACCAATCCTAGATACATAAAAGGCTTATTTAGTCATACACATGAATAGAAGAAACATATGAAGATAGCCGCCTCCACGCTACACCTTCTCACTGAGCCACTAGAGAATATTCTGAACAAACTCGTTGAACTACCGGTTAAACGCATCGAGTTGGCTGACAGTGGAAAACATGCTCTTAACCCTAGAATAGTAGAACGTCTACAGGAACTAGCATCTAATTATAATCTAGAATATAGTATTCACGCTCCTTATGCGGATACAAACCTAGCGGCAGATGATGATCTTATCCGTGAATGGATTCTAAAAAGGATAAGAGCATCCATCAGGTTCTCATCAGAGCTGGATGCTGAGTGTTTAGTGTTACACCCCGGATGGACCACGGCGACTGAACCGTTCTCAAGAGGAAGATCATGGGAGCTTAACATTAGAAGTCTCCACTGGTTGATGCGTTACGCTGGTGAGTATGGTGTTGATTGCTTTATGGAGAATGTTCCAAATCCAACACCATATCTGCTTGTCACAGTTGATGATTTCGATCTATTCGACGAGGAGATGGAACCTTCAATGAGTTATGTACTCGATGTGGCTCACGCACATCTCCAAAGTGAGGAGTACCGGTTTATCGAGAAATTCGGTCATAAGATTAAACATGTGCATGTTAGCGATAACTGGGGGGATAAAGATACTCATCTCCCATTGGGGGAGGGAAATATTAACTGGAGGAAGGTATTAGATGCCCTAGATGATGCCGGTTTTGAGGGGTGGCTTGTAATAGAGTCATACACAGAAATGTATCATAATATCGAGTATCTAAGGGACCTACTTTAACGAAACATCAATCTCCATTAAATCCTCAGCAATTATAACATTATCAAAGTACTCCTGTGCCTCATTTCTAACCATCTCCGGGTCTGGATACCTTGAACTAATATGCGTTAAAACCAGTTTATCCACATCTGCTTCACGGGCTAACTTCGCGGCTTGAGCAGCAGTAGTATGCCCATCCTCCTCTGCTCGATCATATAGTTCCTCCATAAACGTGGCCTCATGGATCAACAGGTCAGCATTCCTAGATACATTCACTAATTCTGGATTTGGTGCAGAGTCACCGCTATATACAATCTTCCTGCCGGGTCTAATTGGTCCAGTCACCTGATCTGAGTGAACAGTCTCACCATTGGAGGTTACTGATTCTCCTCTCTGTAGCCTCCCCCATAGTTCACCTTCGGGGACACCTAGGGCCCTAGCTTCATCGGGATAAAAACGTCCAGGTCTAGGCTTCTCGATGAATACAAAGCTCCAAGCGGTGGATCTATGTAGCGCTTTAATAGCAAGGATATGATAAAAATCAGAATCATAAATTATCCCCTGTTCTTGAATCTCATATAGTATTACAGGAAAGCCGGGGCCACCTAAAGACTCACTAAACGCTTTAACGTAATCAACCAATCCAACTGGCCCATAAATGTGCAGTGGCTTCTCACGCCTAAGCAAGGACATACTCTGGAGCATGCCTGGTAAACCAAGCACGTGATCGCCATGCATGTGAGATATTAGTATCCTCATTGGACGCTGAAAACCAATATGTGCCCTAGTCATCTGTCTCTGGGTTCCCTCCCCGCAGTCAAACATGATTAATTTTCGACCTCTTCGCATAACTACGCTGGATGATCCTCTCTGTGGAGTGGGCATGCTACCACTAGTACCTAGAAAAGTGATCTTCAATTGACTCATTGTGGGTTTTCCTGTACATATTTATCTGATTCTAAAGCAGCCTTACATCCACTACTACATGCGGTTACTAATTGCCTGTATTTTGTATCATTTAGGTCTCCAGCAACAAATATCCCTGGTTTACTTGTGAATACACCATCAGCTACGATATATCCTTGCTCAGTTAACTCCAGTTCACCTTGGAATAACGCTGTATTGGGAATCCACCCAATAGCAATCAAAACCCCATCAGTTTTAATAATTCGCTCTTCCTCAGAAAAGTTATCTTTAATCTTCACACCCTCAACGAAGTCAGCGCCCAAGATTTCCTCAACAGTGTGTTGCATTATGATATCTATCTTATTGCTAGCTTCCACCGCATCTATGAGATACCTTGAGGTTGTAAACCTTGGTCCACGGTGAACTATTATAACCTTTTTAGCGTACCTTGTTAAATCTAATGCTTCCTGGAGGGCTGACTCACCTCCACCGACAACTACAACCCTTAAATCCTCATATAAAGCCGCATCACAAGTGGCGCATACGAATACTCCCCGACCCATTAATCGTTTCTCAGATTCCAATCTCAGTAAGCTATTACTTGAACCTGTTGCAATTATCACGGATCTTGTTAGAATCTCATCTTTCCCAACATATATCCTGTACGGAGTAGTTGAGAAATCAACTCTACTTGCCTTTTCCCTACGTATCTCACCACCAAATCGCTTAACCTGAGCCATCATCTTGTCAACAAGATCTGGGCCACTTATTGAATCAGGGAATCCGGGGTAATTTTCCACACTATACGTTAAGAAAATCTGACCACCAGGAACCTGACCGGTTAATATGAGGGTTTGTAGTTTTGCTCTCCCTGCGTATATGCCCGCGGTTAACCCGGCTGGGCCTCCCCCAATTATGACAAGGTCATACAATTTTTATACCTCATTCTTTGATTGGGGTGGATTTTAAACAGTTGTCAATATGGGTTAGTATTGTATTCAGGTCTTTGTCGAATTTATCTGGTTCCCTGTAACCTATTATGTGTCCAACGGGGGTATCTTCACAGAAGACCACAAAGGTTGGGGTGCTTCTTACACCATTCGCTATAGCGAATTTACGGTTCTCCCTGCTATCCAAGAGGTTCATCCGAGTGAATTTTACTTCGTTCCCGTATTTCTCTGACTGTGATTTGTATATTGGTTTCATCTCTATGCATACGGGGCATTTATGGTGCCAGAACTCAACCACCACAGGTTTTTCTTCGTTGGCTACTTCCTCATTCCAATTACCTACCTGGATATCGAAAATACTCGGCATATTAATCACGTTTAGAATCTAGAGATTTATAGTTGTTTGAAGTCTAGTGATTTATCACTTATAATAAGCTCATACAACTGGTTGGGATAAGGTTTCAAGTTAAGACTCTCCAATTCCTCCCCAGTTAGAATCATTGTTAGCTTTCTCTGCTCATATGTGTTCTCCTGTGTTCCCGGCATCATACCCTGGAAACTTTTTGTGACCTGTACCACCATCTGGTTAATCTCCTCAGGAACCTCAGGGTTACTCATCATAACCATGGATGGCTTACTCCTAACTTCAACGAAATCTATTTGAAATGCTTCTCGTTTTTCAG